>VGJC01000030.1 GCA_016867635.1 Candidatus Aminicenantota bacterium
GCCCCTGCTCGCCCGGCCCCGGGCCTTCCAGCGGGGTGAGAGGGACGCCCCTCTCCAGAAGAACAGGCCTCGCCGGGTGCTCCGTCCCCGGCATGTCGTCTCGCTGCTCCTCCTCCTGGCCGGCTTCTTCGTCGGGCTTCGCGAAGGCTATCTTTTCCTCATCACTTGGGACGAGCTGAACGTCCGGTCGGTGGAAGTCCACTGTGCCCGGAACGACCTGCGCCGGGCCCTCGAAAGCCACTTCGCCTCTCCGCGCCTGGGCAATCTCCTGCTCTGCGATATCCAGGCCCTGAGGGCCCAAGTCCGGGGGCTGGCCTGGGTCAAGGACGCGCGGATCCAGAAGGTCTTCCCGTCCTCCCTGCGCATTGAGGTCGTCGAGCGCATCCCCTTCGCCCTTCTCGAGAGCCACGGCCTCGCCCTGGCCGACGAATCCGGGGCGGTCATGGAGAAGAGCGTCCTGCCGGGGGAGTACGACCTGCCGGTCATCTCGGACGAGGGCGGGTTCTCTTCGCGGTTCCTCGATAAATGGGCGGCCGCGCGCGAGTGCCTGCAGAGCTTGCCGCCCGGGGAGCGGGCCCGGTTGGCCGGCATCCGCTGCTCGGATTACGGCCGCCTCGAGCTGAGCTTCAAGGACGACCCGGTGCGCGTCATTCTGGCCGCCGGCTCGGCCGCCGCCGGTCTGTCCCTTTTCCGCGGACGCCGCGCGGAATGGGAACAGCGGCTCGGCCCGCTGGCCGCCGTCAACCTGGGATACGAAGGCCGGGTTTACCTGCGGACCCTGGAACCGGAGGGGGCCAGCGGCCTCTCCCACTCTCCGAAGGAGTCTGAATGATGTCCAAAAGCAACTACATCGTCGGGTTCGACATCGGGACGAGGAAGGTCGTGGCCGTCATCGGCGAGGTCACCGAGGAGCGTAAGATCGAGATCATCGGCATCGGCACGGCCGATTCCCGGGGCCTGCGGAAGGGCGTCGTCGTCGGTCTCGACGAGACGACCTCGGCCGTCAAGAAGGCCCAGGAGGAGGCCGAGCTCATGGCCGGGGTCGAGATCGAGTCGGCCTTCTTCGGCATCTCGGGGGCCCACATCAAGAGCTTCAACAGCCGCGGCGTCGTCGCCGTCTCGGGCAAGAACCGCGAGATCTCGCGCGAGGACGTCAAGCGGGTCATCGACCAGTCCAAGGCCATCCCCATCCCCCCGGACCGGAACATCATCCACATCATCCCCCAGGAGTTCATCGTCGACGACCAGGACGGCATCAAGGACCCGACCGGGATGAGCGGCATCAAGCTCGAGGTCAACGTCCACATCATCACCGCCGCCCTGACCTCCCTCCAGAACCTGAAGAGTTGCGTCGGGCGGGCCGGGATCGGGATCGAGGAGATCGTCCTCAACCAGATCGCGACGTCCCGCTCCGTTCTGACGCACGACGAGCGGGAGCTCGGCGTCGGGCAGATCGACATCGGGGCCGGGACGACCGAGATCGCCATCTACGAGCGGGGCAGCCTCTGGTACACCGCGACCATCCCCATCGGCGGGGACAACTTCACCAACGACATCGCCGTCGGCCTGCGGACGCCCATCCCCGAGGCCGAGCGGATCAAGAAGAAATTCGGCTGCATCGCCGGCCCGCCCATCGAGGAGCACGAGACGATCGAGGTGCCCTCGGTCGGCAAGGGCCGCAAGCCGCGGGTCCTGTCGCGCCAGCTGCTGGCCGACATCATCCAGCCCCGGGCCGAGGAGATCTTCCGGCTCGTGGACTCCGACATCAAGCGCATGGGCTACGACAAGTCGCTGAACTCGGGGATCGTCCTGACGGGCGGCACGGCCCTGCTCGAGGGCCTCGAGGAGGTCGCCGAGGAGATCTTCGACCTCCCCGTGCGGCGGGGCGACCCGTCCGGCGTCGGGGGGCTCGTCGACAGGGTGTCGACCCCCGACTTCGCGACCTCGGTCGGTCTCATTCTCTACGGATTCAACACCTGGCAGGAAAAAGGCCTGTCCAGGGACAGAACAAAAGGTCCTTGGGCCAAGTTCAAGGACTGGTTCAAGGAAGGATAAGGAGGTATCATGAGCGACGAATCCAGCCGGCTGAAATTCCATCTTGTCGAGGAGCACCTCGGGGCCAAGATCAAGGTCGTCGGCCTCGGAGGGGGCGGCGGCAACGCCGTCAACCGGATGATCGAAAGCGGCATCCAGGGCGTGGAGTTCATCGCAATCAACACCGACGCCCAAGCCCTCAACAGCAACCGGGCCCGGACCAAGATCCAGATCGGAGGCCAGCTGACCAAGGGCCTCGGCTCGGGAGGGCGGCCGGAGGTCGGCAAACAAGCGGCCATGGAGGACACGGAGCGGCTCCTGGAGGTCCTCCAGGGGGCGGACATGGTCTTCCTGACCACGGGCCTGGGCGGCGGGACGGGCACGGGCTCGACGCCGATCATCGCCAACCTGGCCACGGAGCTGGACATCCTGGTCATCGCCATCGTCACCCTGCCTTTCGAATTCGAGGGCCGGGTCCGGGCCAGGCAGGCCGCCGAAGGGCTGCAGGAACTCAAGTCGGCCGTGGACACGGTCATCGCCATCCCCAACGAGCGGCTGCTCAAGACCGTCACCCTCCACACCTCCATCCAGGACGCCTTCCGCCTGGCCGACGACATCCTGCGCCAGGCGGCCCAGGGCATCTCCGACCTCATCACCAAGCCCGGCCTCATCAACCTGGACTTCGCCGACGTCAAGTCGGTCATGAAGGGCATGGGCGTCGCCTTCATGGGCACGGGCCTGGCCTCGGGCGAGAACCGGGCCGTCGACGCCGCCCAGAAGGCCATCTCCAGCCCCCTGCTCATCGACACGTCCATCGAGGGCGCCCACGGGGTCCTCATCAACATCACGGGCGGCAAGGACATGACCCTCCACGAGGTCTCCACGGCCTCCCAGCTCATCCACGGCCTGGCCGACCCGGACGCCAACATCATCTTCGGCACGGTCATCGACGAAAGCCTCAAGGACACGGTCAAGGTCACGGTCATCGCCACCGGGTTCGACCAGGCCCCCGAACAGGTCGCGGCCCCGGCCGGCGAGCCGGCCCGGCGCGCGGTCCGCAACAAGCCCCCGGCCCCGTTCCCGGTCTTCCAAGACACGCCCACGTACATCTTCGAGCCCAAGGGAGCGGCGGCCCCCGTCTGGGAGCCCTCGATGACCGACAAGCAGTGGGAGTCGCTGGAGACGCCGGCCTTCATCCGCCGGACGAAACACTCGGCCATAAGAAAAACCCCGCATGATCTCGGCTGATGTCGTTGTCGCCGGGTGCCGCCAGCTGCTGACCTGCGCGGGCCCGCTTCCGAAAAGGACAGCGGCCCTGGGCGATGTCGGCCTGGTCGAGAACGGCTGGATCGCCTCGCGCCGAGGGGCCATCGTGTTCGCCGGCACCGAGGAGGAGTTCCGGAGAACGGTCCGCATGGAGCCGGACGCCGGAACCGTCGACGGCGCCGGGCTCGTGGCCCTGCCCGGCTTCGTCGATTGTCACACCCACCTGCCCTTCGCCGGCCGCCGCGAGCGCGAGTTCGGGCTCCGGCTCCGGGGATGGAGCTACCGGGAGCTGGCCGCTCAGGGCATGGGCATCCAGACCACGGTCCGGGCCACCCGGGCCGCCACACCCGACGAGCTGCGCGAGCTGTGCCTGAAGCGTCTCGACCGCATGCTCCTTTCGGGGACGACGACCGTCGAGGCCAAGAGCGGCTACGGCCTCAACTTCGAGGACGAGATCAAGCAGCTCGAGGTCCTGCGCGGCCTGGCCGGCCGGCATCCCGTGGACGTCGTGCCGACCTTCATGGGCGCCCATGAGATCCCGCCCGAGCACCGCTCGAAGCGCGAGGATTACATCCGCCTGCTCATCGACACCCTGATCCCCGAGGTCCGGCGCCGCGGCCTGGCCGAGTTCTTCGACGTCTTCTGCGAGGAGGGCGTCTTCTCCCTCGAGGAGACCCGGGCCCTGGTCGAGGCGGCCCAGGCCGCCGGGTTCCGGATCAAGATCCACGCCGAGGAGTTCGTCGCCCTGGGCGGGGCCGAGCTCGCCGCGGAAACGGGGGCCGCCTCGGCCGAACATCTCATCGCCGTCTCCGACCGGGGCATCGCCCGGCTGGCCGAAAGCGGCACGGCCGCCATCCTCCTGCCCGGAGTGTCGTTCTTCCTGATGCTCGACAAGCGGGCCCCGGCCAGGCGCCTCATCGACGCCGGGGCCGCGGTCGCGCTGGCCACGGACTTCAATCCCGGAAGCTCGCATCTCCTCTCGATGCCGTTCGTCCTCCAGCTCGGGGTCTTCACGCTCAAGATGAGCGTCGAGGAGGCCCTCAACGCCTGCACGGGGAACGCCGCCTACGCCATCGACCGGCACCGCGCCGTCGGCAGCCTCGAGCCCGGCAAGAGGATGGACCTCGTCCTGTGCGACATCCCCGATTACGTGTCCCTGGCGTACGAGGCCGGGCGTGACCCGGTCCGGACCGTCATCAAGGACGGGAAGGTCGTCGTCGAGGACGGCCGGAGAGTCGACGGCCGATGATGTCCCCCCGCATGAGCCCCGGGTTCTACGTCTTGCGCGTCCTCTGGCTCGGGCGCCGGGCCGCCTGGGGGCCGCTCGCCGTCATTCCCCGTTCTTATCCAGGTCGAGGAGGAAGAGCCCGCTCCCGGCATCCTTTTTCCTGCCGATCTCGCCCCCGGGCCTGATCAACGCGATCTCGCAGGTCGCCGAGACGACCGCCTCCCTCAAGTGCCCTCCCCGGACCGCGAACGACCTGTCGGAAAGAACGGCATGGGCATGGACGAAGGGCTGTCCGTCGAGGACGGCGACGTTCCCATAGAGGGAGACGATCTCCCAGGGCCCCTCGAGCTCCAGCCAAGTATAGTCTCCGGCCGCCGGCTCGAAATGACCGAGCTCGGCCCGGCTGACGGCGCCCAGCCCGTGGAAATAGCCGGAGCGGATCCCCTCTCTCTCGCAGAAAGACAACAGCGATCCGACGATCCTCTCCCCGGCCTCCAGGCGGATGACGTGGGTTGTCCCCTTGAGGGCGTGTCTCACCCTCCCTCCTTGTGTGTCCTGTCCGCTTTTCGCTTCCAGTAGAAATAGGCCGGGATGCCCAGGCAGATCAGGCCCAGCCCGAACACGGCGTTCCAGAAGGCGCTGAGCAGCGAGAAGACGGCGACGCCGACCGCGGCCAGGATGAACAGGACGGGTGTCACCGGATAGCCCCAGGTCTTGTACGGCCGCTCGAGGCCGGGACGCTTCTTCCGCAGGACGATGACCGCGGCCACGGTCAGGCCGAAGAAGAGCCACTGGCCGAAGATGACGTAGGTGAACAGTTGCCGGAACGTCCCGGTCAGGGTCAGGACGATGCTCCATGCGCTGATGGCGATGATGGAGACGTGGGGGGTCAGGAACCGGGGGTGGCACTCGGCGACCTTCTTGAAGAACAGCCCGTCCCGGGCCATGGCGAAGTAGACGCGCGGCGAACAGAGGAGGTTTTGGTTGGCCGCGCCGAGGATCGAGAACAGGATGAGGAAGGCGATGAGCGAGGCCCCGAACGGCCCGCTGACGATCTCCATGGCCTCCAGGGCCACCCGCCCCTCGGACGCGGCGATCGTGCCGGCGGGCAGAACGTAGAGATAGGCCAGGTTGGCCAGGACGTAGATGCCGATGATGGCCAGGAGGCCGATGAGGATGCCCAGGGGCAGGTTGCGGCGCGGGTCTTTGACCTCGCCGGCGCTGTAGGTCGCCGATTCCCAGCCCTTGTAGGCCCAGAGCGAGGCGATCAGCCCGACGCCGAAAGACCCCAGAAGCCCGAGGTTCAAAGGGCCGGGCGACGGCTCGAAGAAGTTCGCCGGATCGCCCTGGCCCTTGGCGAAGAAGAAGACGGCGACGACAACCATTCCGATCGCGGCCGTCTTGATGTAGGTCAATAGGTTCTGGAGCCGGGCCCCCCAGCGGACGCCGACGTAGTTGACGGCCCCGAGGAAGACGACGAACCCGGCGGCGACGAGCTTCTTCTCGAGGCCCGTCATGTCGACGAAGCGTGGCAGGATGTTGTGCGAGAAGGCCACGGCCAGGGTCGCGACGGCCCCGGAGTCGATGACCAGGAAGAGCGTCCAGCCGAAGAGGAAGGACAGGAGCGGCCCGTAGGCCTCCCGGAGATAGACGTAGACGCCGCCGGCCTCGGGCATGGCCGCGCCCAGCTCGGCGAAGGCCAGGGCCCCGAAGAAGCTGAACAGGCCGCCGACGACCCAGACGGCCAGCATGAAGAGCGGCGCCGGCAGGACCGCGGCGATCTCCGAGGGCGACAGGAAGATCCCCGAGCCGATGACCCCGCCGATGACGATCATGACGACGTCCCACAGGCTCAGGACGCGGGGCAGGCCGATCTTGGTCTTGTCGGCGGGGGGAGGGCTGTCGAGGTCTCGGTCCATCGGCGTTCACTCCTGTCCTTGGGGCGATCGTCCCTCCCGGGGGACCCGATCCGCCCGGGACCCGTGGGATTCTATCAAGGCTCGGGAAAAAGGGCAATCGCCGGCGGGCCTCAGCGCAGCCGGTCCATCATCCGGTACTGGATGGCCTCGGAGACGTGGGTCGTCCCGATGCCGTCGCTCCCGTCGAGGTCGGCGATCGTCCGGGCGACCTTGAGGACCCGGTCGTAGGCCCGGGCGCTGAAGCCCAGCTTGGTCACGGCCATTTCCAGGAGCGACTCGGCCTCGGCCGGGATGGGGCAGAGCTGCCTTACCTCCCTCGGCTTCATCTGGGCGTTGGCGTGGATCCTCCGCCCCTCGAACCGGGCCGTCTGCCTGTCCCTGGCCCTGGTCACCCGGGCCCGGATGGCCGCCGAGCTTTCACCCGGTTTCTTGGAGACGATGTCCCGGAACGGGACCTCGGGGACCTCGACCTGGATGTCGATCCGGTCGAGCAGAGGCCCGGAGATCTTGGCGTAGTACCGGGCCTTCTCGCTGTCGGTGCAGTCCTCCCTTTTCGAGCCCAGCCCGCGCCGCACGTCGGCACAGGGGTTCATGGCCGCGACGAGCATGAACGCGGCCGGGAAGGAGACGGAATAGCCGAAGCGCGAGACCGTGATCCGGCCGTCCTCGACCGGCTGCCGGAGGTCCTCGAGGACCTTCCTCTTGAACTCCGGGAGCTCGTCGAGGAACAGGATCCCGTAGTGGGCCAGACTGACCTCGCCCGGCCGGGGGACCAGCCCGCCCCCGACCATGCCGGCGTCCGTCACCGTGTGGTGAGGGGCCCGGAAGGGCCTCGCGCCAATCATCCCCGACCCGGTCAAAAACCCGGCCGCGCTGTAGACGCGGGTGACCTCGATCCTCTCCTCGTAGGACATCTCGGGGAGGATGGAGGGCAGGCGGCGGGCGAGCATGGTCTTGCCGGCCCCGGGCGGCCCGACGAGCAGGACGTTGTGGGCCCCGGCCGCGGCCACCTCGAGGGCCCGCTTGATGTGCTGCTGGCCCTTGACCTCCTCAAAATCCGCCGGATTCGGGGAAGGCTCGGCGAGCTCCGCCGGCTCGAAACGGCTCGGCGCGATCTCCCCCGGCGACCGGAGAAGCTGGACGACTTGGACGATATCGGACAGCCCGTAGACGTCGAGGCCGCGGACGAGCCCGGCCTCCTTAGCGTTGGTCTTGGGCAAGACGAGCCCCCGGAACCCCCTGTCCTTGGCCATCAGGGCGATGGGCAGGGCCCCCCGGATGGGTTTCAAACGGCCGTCAAGGGCCAGCTCGCCGGCGAAGAGATTCTCGCGCAGCCCGGCGGCCGGGACGACCTCCATGTAGGCCAGGAACCCGAGAGCGATGGGCAGGTCGAAGGCCGAGCCCTCCTTTTTCCTGTCGGCCGGGGCCAGGTTGATGGTCACCCGCCTCGACTCCAGGTCGTAGCCGCAGTTCTTGAGGGCCGCCCGGACCCGCTCCTTGCTCTCCCGGACGGCCGCGTCGGGCAGTCCGACGGTGACGAAGTTGGGGAAGCCCAGGGAGATATCCACCTCGACCTCGACGGGATAGGCCTCGATCCCGAAGAGGGCGGCGCTCGAGATCTTGAACAGCACAGGGCCCTTCCTTATATATAATAAAGACGCCGGGGGCGGCCGATTGTCTCAGGGCCCGAAAAAGTGTATAAAATCCCTGAAGTGATCCTGACCATCAACTGCGGAAGCTCGACCATCAAGTATCAGCTTTTCACGACCGACGTCCGCGAGGTGGTCGCCAAAGGAATGGTCAGCCGGATCGGGGAGCCCGGCTCCACCGTGGAGCAGGAGGCCCGCGGCCGCCAATTCCGGCAGGAACGGCCCGTCCCCTCCCACCACCAGGCCTTCGAAGCGGCCGTCGAGTTCCTGCTCCACCCCGAACACGGAGCCATCCGCGCCCTCGAGGAGATCGAGGCCGTCGGACACCGGGCGGTGCACGGCGGCGATCTCTTCTTCGAGTCGACCCTGATCACCGACGAGGTCGTCGAAAAGCTCGAGGAGCTCGTCCCGCTGGCCCCGCTCCACAATCCCCCCAACCTCGTCGGCATCCGCGAAGCCCGGGCCCTGCTGCCCGGCGTCCCGCACGTCGCGGCGTTCGACACCTCCTTCCACCAGACCATGCCGCCCAAGGCCTACGTCTATCCCCTCCCTTACGATTACTACCTGAAGCACCGCGTGCGCCGATACGGCTTCCACGGCACCTCCTGCCGGTACGTCAGCCGGCGGGCCGCGGAGATGCTAGGGCGTCCCGCGTCCGAGCTGAAGACCGTCGTCTGCCACCTGGGGAACGGGGTGACGATGGCCGCCGTCAGAGAGGGCCGGTCGGTCGACACGAGCATCGGCTTCGCCACCTTCTCGGGGGTCATGATGGGCACCCGCTCGGGCGACATCGACCCGGGGCTGATCTTCTACCTTTACCGCCGGCTGGGAATGAGCCCCGAGGCGATCGAGAACGTTCTTTACAAGGAGAGCGGGCTGCTGGGCGTCTCGGGCGTCAGCAACGACATGCGGGTCATCGAAGAGCGGGCGCGGGCGGGCGACGAGCGCTGCCGGCTGGCCATGGAGATGTTCGCCTACATGGTCAAGAAGTATGTCGGGGCCTACGCCGCGGCCATGGGCGGCATCGACGCCCTGGTCTTTACGGCCGGCATCGGCGAGAACAGTCCCGAGAGCCGCGGCCTCGTCTGCGCCGGCCTGGGTTTCCTGGGCATCGAGCTGGATCCGGCCGCGAACGACCTGGCGCGTGGCAGGGAGGCGATCATCGGCCGGCCGGGCGGCCGGACGGCCGTGCTGGTCGTGCCCACCAACGAGGAGAAGATGATCGCCCTGGACACGATGCGCCTGGCCGGTCTGGGCAAGAACGCGGGCTGATCCCCCCCGCCGGCCGGGCTACTTTGTCTTCTCGACGAATTCCTTGGACAGCTTCTCGAGCTCGCCTTCGATCTCCCTGATCGACTTGAGGCGGACCTTGGTGACCTGGAAGGGCGCCGCCCGGTCCGGGGGGATGAAATCGAGCTCCTCCGCTTCGGATGGCTTGCCGGGCGGAGCGAGGTCCTGTTCGGAAAGCCCCGTCTCGCGGTGGCCCTCCCGTGACCCCGGCCCGAAGACCTTCTCCCTGGCGACGGGCACGGTCAGCTTGGAGATCTCGCGCAGGGTCTCAAAAACACCGACGCCGTTGATGGCCACGGCCTCCACCCAGGGGCACTTGCGGGGGTTGAGAAGGTTGTTGAAGGTTTCCACGGGGATGAGATAGGGCAGGTCCCGCTTGTTGTACTGGAAGACGAGCGGGACCCTGTTGAGGTCGATGTCGTGCTGGAGGCAGTTGCGGCGCAGGCCGTCGAAGCACTCCAGGTTGGCGTCGAGGAGCGGGATCTGGGAGTCGGCGACGAAGACCAGCCCGTCCGTGCCGCGCAGGACGCTCTTGCGCGAGGCTTCGTAGAAGACCTGGCCGGGGACCGTCATCAGCTGGAAGTGGACCGTGAAATCCCCGATCAGGCCGGCCCGGATGGGCAGAAGGTCGAAGAAGTAGGTCCGCTCGGCCTCGGTCTCCAGGCAGACGAGCTCGCCCCGGTAGGCCGGTTCGAGCTTGAAATAGATGTAGCGGAGGTTGGTCGTCTTGCCGCTCAGGCCGGGACCGTAGTAGACGATCTTGATGGCCATCGACTTGGTGGCGTGATTGACGAGCGGCATGTCCCTGGCAACCCTTATTTTCGCATTTTCATTAACACACCCGGTCTTCGAAGTCAATTCCGCCCCTATGGCCCGAATTTCGTCCCGCCGGCGCATTCAGGCTATGATACAATGAGCCTTGAAGCGGGGGACGAAAGGATCTTCCATGAATGACATTCGGGCCAGAAAGCGCTTGGCCGTCATCGGAGGCGGCCGCCCCGGCCGCAAGGCCCTGGAAGAGGCCCGTGAGGTCGGCCGGCTCATCGCCCGGGCCGGCGCGGCCCTCGTCTGCGGCGGGCTCGGCGGGGTCATGGAAGCGGCCGCCCTCGGGGCCCACGAAGAGGGCGGCCTGACCATCGGCATCCTGCCCGGGAACGACCCGTCCGACGCCAACCCTTCGATCGACGTCCCGGTCGCGACGGGCCTCGGGTACACCCGGAATTCTCTCGTCGTCATGAACGCCGACGCGGTCGTCGCCGTGGACGGCGAGTACGGGACGCTGTCGGAGATCGCCTACGCCCTGATCTATGGGAAAAGAGTGGTCGGCCTCGGCACCTGGGAGATCCGCGGGGTCATGGCCGCGGAGAGCCCCGACGAGGCCGTCCGGCTGGCCCTCGATCAGCCGGAGCCCCCATGAAGAGCTACCGGATCGCCCTCAGCTACGACGGCACGGACTTCCGCGGCTGGCAGCGCCAGCCCGACGGCCGGACGGTCCAGGGTGTTGTCGAAGCCGCCATTCATAAGATCACGCAGAAGAGGGTCACGGTCCACGGCGCCGGGCGCACGGACGCGGGCGTCCACGCTTTGGCCCAAGTCGCCGGTTTCCGGGGAGCGATCAGGATGGCCGACGCCGACCTCTTCCGGGCCCTCAACGCCGTCCTGCCCGAGGACGTCCGCATCCTGTCGCTTGAACGGGCGGCGCCGGACTTCCATGCCCGCAAGTCGGCCCGCTCCAAGGTCTACCGCTACCGGATCGTCCACGCTCCGCAGATCAGCCCCTTCGACCGGCGCTACGCGCTCCACCACCCCTGGCCTCTCAACCTCCGGGCCATGCGGGAGGCCGCCCGCCTCGTCGCCCGGACGGGGGATTTCACGGGTTTCTCCTCGAACCGCGACCGCACGCCCATCCGGACCGTCCGGCGGTCGGAGCTGCGCAAAACGGGCGGCGAGATCGTCTACACGATCGAGGCCGAAGGCTTCCTGCGCTACATGGTCCGGGCGATCGTCGGGACCCTGATCGAGGTCGGGCGCGGCAAATGCCCGCCGGAACGGGTGGAGGAGATCTTCGCCCGCAGGGACCGATCGCTCGCCGGGCCGACGGCGCCGGCCAGAGGCTTGTGCCTGGTCCGCGTCGACTACTGATCCAGGACGAGACCCAGGGCGAGGGCGTCCTCGTCGGGCTTCGTGTAATAGTTCTTGCGGGTGCCGAGGACCTCGAACCCCAGCTTCCGGTAGAGGGCCGCGGCGGCCGTGTTGGAACGCCTGACCTCGAGGGTCATGAACGTCGCGCCCTCCCGCCGGACCTTGTCGATGACGAACCGCATCAACGCCTCGGCGATCCCCTGTCCCCGGAAGTCGGGGTGGACGGCGATGTTGTTGACCTGGACGTCGTCGCGGACGTGCCAGAAGATGATGTAGCCGACGACCCGCTCCTCGGGCTTCCTGACGACGACCAGGGGGAAGGAGATCGGGGGGTTCTGGATCTCGCCCCGGAAGGTGTTTTCGCTCCAGGGGCTGGAAAAGGACAGGTCTTCGATGGCCCGGACCTCGGGGAGGTCGCCCTCGCTCATCCGTCTGATGAAATAGCGCTCCTTCCCCGTTCTCAAGCGCGGCTCTTCTCCTCGGCCTGGGACCTGCGGAAGTAGACCGGCTCGAGGCCGGCGGCCGAGACCCCTTGCCCCTCGCGGATCAGCCGGAAGCCGGCCCGCCCGACCTCGGCGGCGATGAACGGGGAGCGCCCGGAGATCCGGGCCTTGTCCCGCACATGGGACGCGAGCTTCTCCCGGTAGGCCTCGAGGCCGCCGCCGATGAAGGTGATGACGCGGCGGGCGGGGAGCCGGGCGAAGAACGCGTCGGAGGAATAAACGCCTTGGGCGATGAGCTCCTCAAGGCCCGCCCGGCGGCGTTCGAAAAGGGCGGCATAGATCTCCTCCTTCTTGGCATCGAGGAGGGGGCAGACCAGACGGGCGCCCTCGGCAACGGGCTTCATGGCCAGGGCCAGGAGCGTCGAGACCGGGGCCACGGGCTTGCCGGAGGCGAAGGCCAGGGACTTGACGGCCCCCAGGCCTATGCGGATGCCGGTGAAGGAGCCCGGGCCGGCGGCCACAGCGAATCCGTCGACCTGGCCGACGCCGAGACCGGCGGCCTCGAGAAGGGCGTCGATCGCCCGGAACAGCCGCGCCGAGTGGGTCGCCGGGGATTCGAGGCAGAATTCCCCGAGGAGCCGCTCGTTGTCGAGCAGGGCCACGGAGCCGCTGGGGGTCGTCGTGTCAACGGCTAGGATGCGCATCGGTCGCTGGCTCCGGCTGTTCAGCCCTCCTTCCGGCGATCGACGGGGGCTGTCAAAGCTTGCCGGCCACGGCCCGCCCGACTTCCAAGCTGGTCGCCTGACCGCCCATGTCGTAGGTCCGGACCTTCCCCTCCCGGATGACCTCGGAGACCGCGCCTTCGACGGCCCGGCCCTTGTCGGTCTCCCCGATCCAGTCGAGCATCATCTTGGCGGCCAGGATGGTGGCGATGGGGTTGACCTTGTACTGGCCGGCGTACTTCGGCGCCGAGCCGTGGGTCGGCTCGAAGACGGCGTAGGCGTCGCCGATGTTGCCGCTGCAGGCGAAGCCCAGGCCGCCGACGAGCTGGGCGCCGAGGTCGGAGATGATGTCGCCGAACTGGTTCTCGGCCACCAGGACGTCGTAGTCGTGAGGGTTCTTGAGGAGCCACATGCAGATGGCGTCGATGTTGACGTCCCAGAAGCTGATGTCGGGGTAGTCCTTGGCGACCTTGCGGGCCGCGTCGAGCATCAGGCCGCCGGTCTCGCGGAGGACGTTGGGCTTCTCGACGAGGGTCACGGACTTCCGGCCGTTCTTGCGGGCGAACTCGAAAGCCGCCCGGACGATGCGAGCGCAGGCCGCCCGGGTCATGATGCGGGTCGAGACGGCGATCTCGTCGGCCGGGACGTCTTTGAACCGTTTCATCTTGGGATGGGTGAGGAGGGCCTCCCGGACGACCTGGGGCAAGGGATGGAATTCGACGCCGGAGTACATGCCCTCGGTGTTCTCCCGGAAGATGACCAGGTCGATGCCTTCCTTGAAGTTCAACGGGTTCCCGGCGAAGGCCTTGCAGGGGCGGAGATTCTGATAGAGGTCGAACTCCTGGCGCAGGCGGACGATGGGGCTGAAATAGGACAGGGCCTTGCTCTTGAGCGCGGGGGCCAGCTCCAGCTGGGCGTCCTCTTTGGGCTTGGAGGTGATGGCCCCGAAGAGGCAGGCGTCCGTTTCCCGGAGCAGCCGGAGGGTCCGGGCAGGCAGGGCCTCGCCCTCGTGGCACCAGAACTCCCAGCCGATGTCGCCGTAGACGTACTGGGCGTCGAGCCCGACCGCTTCGAGAACGATCATCGTCGCTTCGACGACGTCCTTGCCCACGCCGTCCCCGGGCAGGATGGCGATCTTGTGCTTGGCCATGGTCACTCCTTTTTATCGAGTCCGAGTTTTTGACGGGTGTACTCGAGCAGGCCGCCCGCTTCGAGGATGCCGAGAACGGAAGCCGGGAGGGGCAGGAAACGGAACGTGCCCCGGGAGGATCGGATCTCGCCGGCGGAGAAGTCGACCTCGACGACGTCGCCCTTCTCCAGGGAATCGACGGCCTGGTCGCACTGCAGAACGGCCAGACCGAGGTTGATGGCGTTGCGGAAATAGATGCGGGCGAAGGACCGGGCCACGACGGCCCGGACGCCGGCGGCCTTGAGACAGGCCGCGGCCTGCTCCCGCGAGCTGCCGCAGCCGAAATTCTTGCCGGCGACGACGACGTCGCCCGGTCCGGCCCCGGCGGCGAACTCCGGGTCGAGGTCCTCCATGGCGTGGCGGGCCATCTCTTCGGGCGTCATGATCTGGTAGGTGTAGCGGCCGGGGAAGATGACGTCCGTGTTGACGTCGTCCCCGTATTTCCAGACCTTTCCCCGGCTCATGAGCGGACCCTCGGGTCGGCGATCCGGCCCTCGACCGCGGTGGCCGCGGCCGTGGCCGGAGAGGCCAGGTAGATCCCGGAATCGCGGTGGCCCATGCGGCCCCGGAAATTGCGGTTCGAAGTGCTGAGACAGACCTCTCCCGCGGCCAGGATGCCCTCGTGCGCGCCGAGGCAGGGCCCGCAGCCCGAGTTGAGGACGACGCACCCGGCGTCGACGAGGACCGCCAGAGCGCCGCTCTTCAGGGCCCCCCGATAGACCTCCCAGGAGGCCGGGATGACCAGGCAGCGGACGGAACGATGGACCTTGCGGCCCTTGAAGACGCGGGCCGCGGCCTCGAGGTCCTCGAGCCGGCCGTTGGTGCACGTGCCGATGAGGACCTGGTCGACGGGCAGGCCCGCGACGGCGGAGACCGGCTTGACGTTATCGACCGCGTGCGGACAGGCGACCTGGGGTTCGAGCGTCCCGAGGTCGTAGGCCAGGACGGATTCGAAACGGGCGTCGGGATCGGAAACCAGAGCCTGGAAGGGTTCCCTGGCCCGGCCTTCGAGCCACTTCAGGGTCTTTTCGTCCGGGGCGAAATAGCCGTTCTTGGCCCCCATCTCGGCCGACATGTTGGCCAAGGTCAGGCGGGCCCCGACGCTGAAGTCGCCGGCCGCCGGGCCGGAGAACTCGACGGCCTTGTAATTGGCCGCTTCCGCGCCGTGGTCGCCGATGATCTTGAGGATGAGGTCCTTGGCGGAGACGGCCGGCGCGAACCGTCCCGAAAGGTCGATGCGGAGGGTCTCCGGGACGCGGAGCCAGATCTCGTCCGTGGCCCAGACGCTGGCGGCCTCGGTCCGGCCGATGCCGGCGGCGAAGGCCCCGAAGGCGCCGTAGCTCGGCGTATGGGAGTCGCTGCCGACGATGACCCGGCCGGGCAGGGCGAAACCCTGCTCGGGCAGGACCTGGTGGCAGATGCCGGCGTTGATGTCGAAGAAGTGGGGGATCCCCTGCTCGGCGACGAACTCCCGGATGGACTTGTGGTTCTGGGCGTATTTCTCGTCCGCGGCCGGCACGATATGGTCGAGGACGATGACGATCTTCTCCGGCGCCCTGACCTTCTTGACCCCGAGCTTGCGGAACTCCTGGATGATGGCCACGGAGTTGTCGTGGGACAGGATGATGTCGGGCGAGACCGTGACGACCTCGCCGGCCCGGACAGGCTTGCCCGCTTTCAGGCCGAGGATCTTTTCGCTCAGCGTCCGGCCCACGTCCACCTCCTGGCCCCTCATTGTAAGGGCCCCCGCGATCCTTGTCAACGAAAAGGGGCCCGGACCGCAGGGTCCGGGCCCCGGAGGACTTTCGCGGACGCGAAACGATGCCCTATTCGAGCCAGATCTTGATGATCTCGTCGTCCTCGTAGACCTCGATGAGGGCCATCGGGCCGAGCTTCTTCAGCTCGGCGAAGAGGGCGGCGAGGTCGATGTCGGCGTGCGAGTCGCCGATATTGAGGTGCTTGCCGTCGGTGTGCCGGAGGACGATCTCCACGAGGGCCAGGGGCAGCGTGACCCTGACCCGGTCCTTGTTGGTCTTGGCGTCCGTGATCAAGACCTTGAACCACTTGACGTCCTTGCCCGATTCGTAGGCCGGGTTGTCCTTGACGGCCTTCTGGATGGCTTGGAAGTCGTTCTGGGCTTCCGCCGGCCGGGCCGGGGCGGCCGCGAGGAGCGCGGCCAACGTCAGCACGGCCAGGGCGGCGAGCGCGGCTTTCTTCATCATTGTCCCTCTCCTTATGTGGATTATTCTATCCAGATCTCGATGATCGAGTCGTCTTCCTCGATCCTCAGGATGGATTCTTTGGACTTGGCGAGCTCATTCATGATCCGGTTGAGGTCGTAGCCCTTCTTGCGGATGGCGGCTTTCTCCTCCTCGGGGATGGCCTGCAGGGCCAGGTCGGCCAGGGCCCAGGGGATGTTGAGCGATAGAGCGGGGCTTTTCTGGCCCTTTTTCCAGACCCGGATCCGGAGCATCCGGGCCGAGTCCCGGGTGGGCCTTCTGTCCTCGGCCGCCTTCAGGCTTTCGGGCGAGACGCGAAGCAGGGCGATCCGGGCGCGGTCCCGCAGCTCGGTGTCTTTTTCGGTCTCGATGATCCGCTCCAGGACGGGCACGGCCTTGGCGGCGATCTTCTTGTCCGGGACCAGGCTGAGCTTGTAGGCGGCGTAGTACCGGACGGCCTTGCCGGGGTGCTTCAGCCGGCTTTCGACATCGCCGATGGCCGACCTGTCCCCCTTCTCGTAGAGGGCGTAGGCGAGGTCGATGATCCGCCCTTCGGCCTCCTCGACGAGGTTGGGATTGGCGCCGGCGAACCGAGTATACTCCTTGAAGGCCCGCAGGGCTTCCCGCTCGCGGCCGCCGAGGCCGTTGAGGCACTCCCCCCGATAGAAGAGGACCTGCCCGGCCAAAGGGCTGTCCGGATGCTTGTCGCCGAGCTCGTCGAGCTTGTTCAGGGCGGCCCGCCAGTCCTTGTCGAAGATCAGGAGCTTGGCTTCCTGGAAGAGTCGCTCGTCCGGGGACGTCTGGGCGGAAAGGGCCGTCCCTCCGAGCGCCAGGGCGAGCAGGATCAGAACGCTTGAAGCGGCGTTTTTGTTTCTCATGTCAGATCTCGCTTTCGCGGAGCAATTCTTTCCTGACCAGGCTGATCTTCAGGAGGATCTGGCGGTCCTCGACGAAGCTCTGGATCCTCCTGAGCTCGGCCGCGGGGAGTTCCTCGCTGATCTGGGTCAGCTCGAGGAAAAGCATCTCGATCTGGTCGCAGATGGCCTTGGCCTTGGCCATCTGGTATCTTTCGAGCTGCGGGTTGAGGTACCTCTTCGTCTGGAGAAGGTCCCTGGCCCGGTCCGAGCCGAC
>VGJC01000031.1 GCA_016867635.1 Candidatus Aminicenantota bacterium
CCGCCCTCGATACCGATGTCGGACAGCGTTTCTTCAGCGATCTGCACGGGGATATCGACCGGGGCCACGAGGCGCCCGGGGTCGAACTGGGCCTGGGTGGTCTGGGCGCGCTTGATGCGGGCGCTGGGAGCGGAGCTCTTCCTCTTGGCCGGCGGCGGCGGGGGAGGAGGAGGCGGCGGCGGCGGGGCCAGGAACGCGCTGTAGACCTCGACCGTCGGCAGCTCGCCCGTCGAGAGGAGGGGGATGACGACAGCCGTGGTGATCAGCGCCACATGGAGGATGACCGCGATAGGGAGGGCGAAAGCTTTCCGCGCGGTGCCCCGCTCGCTCCGGAAGAACGAGTCCTTGAAGAGGGTCGGGACAGCCGGTGCTGAGACTTTCTTCTTGACGTCAGCCATGATGCTTACCTCATGCTCGCCATATTATAGAATAGCACAAGAAATAGTATAAAATAAAAAACACCTTTTGGCAAGGGAAATTTATCTATTTCTCACATTTTTCGGCTTGAACAGCTTCTGCCAGTATAGCACGACGGGACACGACAGGGTGATCGTCGAATAGACGCCCTCGACCGTTCCCACGAGCATGACGAAGGCAAAGTCGTTGATGACCTCGCCGCCGAAGAGATAGAGCGCCCCGACGGTCAGGAGCAGGGTGCCGGAGGTGATGATCGTCCGGCCCAGGGTCTGGTTGAGGCTGAGGTTCATGACCTGCTCGAGGGGCTCACGCCGCCGTATCTTGATGTTCTCCCGGACGCGGTCGAAGATGACGATGGTGTCGTTGATGGAGAAGCCGACGATGGTCAGGATGCCGGCGACGATGGGCAGGTTGATCTCCCGGCTGGTGAAGGAGTAGATGCTCATCGTGACCAGGACGTCCTGGGCCAGGGTGAAGACGGCGGCGACGCCATACTCGAGCTTGAAGCGGATGGCGATGTAGATAAGCATGCCGAGCAGGGCCCAGACGGTCGCCTGGACGGCCTTGCGGCGAAGGTCCCGTCCGGCCTGCGGGCCGACGGTCTCTCGGCTGCGGACGGATAAGCTCCCGAGATAGGTCTGGGCCTCGAGGGACTCCACGAGCTCCGGCTTGAGCCCCAGGTCGGCGAGGTCCGGGTAACGGGCGATGATGCCGCTCATCGTCCGGTAGGAGATGATCCTCTGGGCCGCCTCGGGGCCGCTCCCGGGGAATGAGGACTCGAGGAGCGCGGTGAGAGCCCGCTCGTCGATCGTATTGAGGTCGCGGAGCCCGCGTTCGGTTTCCGCCGCGCCCTGGTCTCCGCGGAGGGCCTTGATGATCTTGTCGGCCAGGGCCTGATGGGCTTCGATCAGTTCGTCATCGGAATCCCCGGGCTCGACCACTTGCATGGCCCGGATCTGGAATTCCCGGCCCTTTTCACCGGTTTCCTGGATCGTGCTCTTGCCAAGCCCGATGTCGCTGAGCAGCTGGCGGATGTCGCCGACGGCGACCGGGTCCTTGAACATGACGCGAAGCAGGGTCCCCTCGCCGAAATCGACGCCGAGCTTGAGGCCGCCGAAGAAAGCGATGTTGACGACCCCCGCCAGGATGAGCGCGACGGTGAGGGCCAGGGCGATGTACTTGTATTTCAGGAACGGAATGTTGGGGGTTTTGAAGAGTTGCATGTTAGATACTCAGCGCCTTGGCGGTTTTCTTGACCGTCAGGTCAAACAGGAGATGGGAAACGAAGACGGCCGTGAACATGTTGGCCACGAGGCTGATGATCAGCGTTACGGCGAAGCCCCGGATCGGCCCCGTGCCGAACTGGAAAAGGAAGATGGCCGAGATGATGGTCGTCAGGTTGGAGTCGAAAATGGCCGTGAAGGCCCGGGAGAAGCCCATGGAGATGGAGCTCAAGATCCCTTTGCCGAGGGCCTGCTCCTCCTTGATCCGTTCGAAGATCAGGACGTTGGCGTCCACGGACATGCCGATGGCCAGGATGATGCCGGCGATGCCGGGCAAGGTCAGGGCGGCCTTGAAGTAGGCCAGGGCCCCGAAGAGGATGACGACGTTCAGGACGAGGGCCGTCACGGCGTTGAGGCCCGACAGCCTGTAGAAGAAGACCATGAAGGCCATGACGGCCAGCACGGCCACGACGCCGGCGACCAGGCCCTGGCGGACCGAATCGGCGCCGAGAGCGGCCCCGATGGTCCTCTCCTCGAGGTACTTGATCCCGGCCGGCAGGGCCCCGGCCTTGAGGATGACGACCAGGTCGTCAGCCTCTTCGTTGGTGAACCGGCCGCGGATGACCCCTCCCGAAGTCCGCAGGATGCGGTCCTCGACAACGGGCGCCGACTGGACCTTGCTGTCGAGGATGATGGCGATCTGCTTGCCGATGTTCTCCCCGGTGACCTGCTCGAAACGGGCGCCGCCTTCCGCGTTCAGGGAGAACGAGACGGCCGCGTTGTTCCACTCGTCGGTCGTGCGTCGGACGGTGCGCAGGTCCTTGCCCGTGACGACACTGACCCGGCTGACGAGAAAGAACCCGGATTGGCCCCTCTTCGGGTCTCCCTTGAGGACTTCCGCGTCCTCCGGGACCTGGCCTCCGTAGGGCTGCAGGAGAGCGGCCTCATCGGCGGCCGGGCCGGCCTTGACGAGCTTCCACTCGAGCACGGCCGTCACCTTGATGAGCTCCTTGACGCGCTCCGGGTCGTCGACGCCCGGGAGCTCGACGACGATCTTGTCGGCCCCCTGTCTCTGGATCAGGGGCTCGGCGACGCCGAACTGGTCGATCCGGTTGGCGATGGTCTCTTTGGCCTGCTCGACGGCCTGGTCGCTCAGGATCTGGGCGACGAGCGGCTTGAGCGTCAGAACGGCCCGGTCCCCGGTGAACGAGTGATCCCAGTCACGGGCGTATTCGTCGAACAGGTCTCGGGTCTTGCCCTCCTGGTCGGCCAGCAGGCCGCTGACCGAGTATCTTCCGGGGACCTCCTTGGACGCCCTCTCGAAGGTGATGCTGTTCTTCTTGAGGAGCTCCGCCATCCGGGCGATCTCCTGGTCCGTCTCGATGTTGATGGAGTCTTCCGTGACGACTTGAAGCTGGAGATGAATGCCGCCCTTGAGGTCGAGGCCCCGGCGGATCTTCGTCCCCGGGGGATAGGCCAGGACCACCGCACCGATGATCACGACCAGCGTGAAAAGGACCTTCCATTGCAGATTCTTTCTCATGTGGCTTCTACTCTCGCGTGTTCTATTGCCGGATGGGGGAGAGGCGTCGGAACCCCGTCCCTCCTGGGGTCATCGGACCTCTGGTTTCTCGCCGGCGCCCAGGATGACCCCGACGGCGCTCTTGGTGATGTCGATCTTGACGTTGGAGGCGATCTTGACCTCGATGCGGTCCTTCTGGACGCCCATGACCGTCCCGAAGATGCCGGCGCTGGTGATGATCTGGTCGCCGGGCTTCAGGTTCTCGACCATCTCCGAGTGCTTTTTCTGCTTCTTCCGCTGGGGCATGATGATGAGCAGGTAGAAGATGACGAAAACGAGAACGAAGGGAAGGAGGGCCCCGAGCATGTTGGGCCGCGCGAGCTGCCCCGGGTCGGCCTGGGGAGGCAGGGCTGACATCATTCCGAACATCATGTCGTTTCTTCCTTTGCAGAGGCGTTCGAGATCAAACTCTTCTTCAAGGAACTGAAGGAGTTGGAGGCGATAGTCTGACGGATTTTACGGAAGATGTCAAGATAGAAATGGAGGTTGTGGATGGTGTTGAGGACCGAGGAACTGATCTCGCCGCGCTCGAAGAGGTGCCGCAGGTAGGCCCGGGAGAAGTTCCGGCAGGTGTAGCACGAGCAGGCCTCGTCCAGGGGCCTTTCGTCCCGGGCGTACTTGAGGTTCTTGATGGCCACCCGGCCGCGGCTCGTGAACAGCGTCCCGTTGCGGGCGTTGCGGGTCGGCAGGACGCAGTCGAAGAGATCGACGCCCCGGGAGACGGCCTCGAGGACGTCCTCGACGTAGCCCATGCCCATGAGGTATCGCGGGCGGTCCTTGGGCAGCAGGCCGTCGCCGAGCTCGAGGACCTCGAAGAGGCTGGTCCGCGGCTCGCCGATGCCCAGCCCTCCGTAGGCGTACCCGGAGAAATCCATCTCCAGCAGGTCCTCGATCGAGCGCCTCCGGAGGTCCGGGAGGATGCCTCCCTGGCTTATCCCCCAGAGATGCTGCCCGGTCCCGTGACCGTCGAACCTCGCTTTGGAGCGGCGGGCCCAGGCGCTCGTCCGCCGGACGGACTCCTTGACCGTCTCCTCCGAGGAAGGAAAGGGAGGGAAATGGTCCAGGCACATCATGATGTCCGTCCCCAGCCGGACCTGGAGGTCGACGACGTCCTCGGGGCTGAGGAAGATCCGGGTGCCGTCGAGGTGGGACGCGAACCGGACGCCCTCCTCCTGGACCCGGACGAGCGGCGAGAGGCTGTAGATCTGGAAGCCGCCGCTGTCGGTCAGGATCGGCTTGGGCCAGGAGATATAGGAGTGCAGTCCGCCCATGGCCTCGACGGTCTCGACCCCCGGCCTAAGGAAAAGGTGGTAGGAGTTGACGAGGATGATTCCGGCGCCGAGGGCTTCGACCTGGTCGTGGGTCAGGCCCTTGACCGTCCCCTGGCTGGCCACGGGCATGAAGGCCGGGGTCTCCACCGGGCCGTGGGGGGTCTCGAGGACGCCGGTCCTGGCCCCGGAGGCGGGGTCTTGGGCGGTCGTCCGGAATCGCGGGGTCATGGGGCGAAACGGAAATAGATGACGTCCCCGTCCTGGACGATGTAGTCTTTGCCTTCGAGGCGGATGGCCCCGGCCTCCTTGGCGCGCTGGAGGGAGCCCCATTTAAAGAGGTCGCCGGAGGCCACGACCTCGGCCCGGATGAAGCCCTTTTCGATGTCGGTGTGGATGGCCCCCGCGGCCCGCGCCGCCGGCGTGTCCTTCTTCGCCGTCCAGGCCCGGACCTCGTCCTTGCCGACGGTGAAGAAGGTGATCCGGTCGAAAGCCGCGAAGGCCTGCCGGAGAAAGCGGGCCGTGACCAGCTCGGGGATGCCGTAATCGGCCATGAACAGGGCCTTCTCTTCGCCGTTCTCGAGCTCGGACAGCTCCGTCTCGATCTTGCCGCAGAAGGCCATGAGCCTCCGGCCGGGGGGCCCGAGCGAAAATCGCTCTCCCGGGCGGAGGAGGAAGGCGGTGTCCTTTTCGTCCAGGTTGACGAGGTGGACGAGCGGCTTGAGGCTGAGGAAGGCGAAGCTCCGGATGAGCTTCTCTTCGGCCGCGTGGAGCTCGATGTCGCGCAGGCCCCGGCCGGATTCGAGCAGGGGGCGCAGCCGGAGAAGGAGGTCCCTTTCCTTCTCGCCCTCGGGGTCCTTCATTTTCTTGAGGTCCTTTTCCAGCCGTTCGAGCCGCCCCGCGGTCAGGACGAGATCGGCCAGGACGAGCTCTTCCTCCATGAAGCGGAGGTCCTCGCCGGGATCGACGCGGCCCTTGGGGTGGGGGATCTCGGCCGCCTGGAATCCCCGTACGACGTGGACGAGACCGTCGGCTTTCCTCAGGTGGCCCAGAAAGAGGCTGTCTTTGACCTCGCCGAACGATATCCCGACGAGGTCGGTGAGGTCGACGGCGGCCGCGATCTTCTTCTTGTCGGGATAAAGGGCCGAGATGCGGTCGAGGCGCTCGTCGGGCACGTGCAGGGTCCTGACGTGAGGCTCCCTCCGGCCTTCCTCCCAGGCCCGGGCCTCGACGCGGGACCCGGCCAGCAGGTTGAAGAGCGTCGTTTTTCCGGTCAGGGGGTAGCCGAACAGCGTGATGTTCACGGGATAAGTAAAACCCGATTCCGGCCGCCTGTCAAGGAGCGGGGCAACGGCCTTGATGTCCCGGGCGTTTTCCTTTATAGTGGGATTTCCAACTGCGGGAGCGACCATGGACAAAGAGAAGAAGCCCAGAGACAAAAGCGTCGTCCGGGAGTATTTCGAGCTCATCACGGAGACCGCCGTGTTCGTGTTCTTCGTCATGACCTTCGTCGTCCAGGCCTTCCAGATCCCCACGGGGTCCATGGAGCCGACCCTCCTCGTCGGCGATTTCCTGCTGGTCAACAAGCTGGCCTACACCCGGCCCGTGCTCCCTCTCGAGGACACCATCCTGCCCCGGAGACCGATCGAACGGGGACAGATCGTCGTCTTCAAGTGGCCTAAGGACCTGACCAAGGACTTCGTCAAGCGGGTCATCGCCCTGGAAGGGGAGACCGTCGAGATCAAGGACAAGCAGGTCCTCATCAACGATCAGCCGATCGAGGAAGTCTACAAGGTCCACAACGACAGCCAGGTCTTCGCCAAGGCGGACTTCTACCATTACGACGACGTCATCCGCGACAACTACGGGCCGGTCACGGTCCCGCCCGGCCACTGCTTCGTCATGGGCGACAACCGCGACAACAGCGCCGACAGCCGCTATTGGGGCTTCCTGCCCACGGACGACGTCAAGGGCAAGCCCTGGGTCATCTATTTCTCCTACCAGGCCGAGCGCGACGCCTGGCAGAAGACCGGCTTCCAGGACCGGATGAAGAAGATCGTCAGCTTCCTCCCCAAGGCCCGCTGGGGCCGCATCCTCCGCATCATCGATTGAACGGGGGCCGCGTGAAGAAGGCCGCCAAGGCCGCGCTCATCACCGGGCAGGAGTCCGTCGAGGGCACCGTCGAGCAGATCGTCTTCTACAATCCCGACAACGGCTACACCGTGTGCCGCTTCCTCCCCGACGGGGGACAGGCCATGACCGTCGTCGGGGCCTTCCCGCCGCTGTCGCCGGGAGAGGTTCTGCGGATCAAGGGGCAGTGGGAGCTCAGCCCCCGCTTCGGGCAGCAGTTCCGGGTCGAGCACTTCGCCCTGACCCTGCCCTCCTCGGCCCGCGGCGTCGAAAAATTCCTGGCCTCGGGCCTGGTCCACGGCATCGGTCCGGTCCTGGCCACGCGCATCGTCAAGGTCTTCGGGGCCGGGACCGTCGACATCCTGACCAGCGAACCCGAACGGCTCCTCGAGGTCGAGGGCGTCGGGCGGGTCAAGCTCGCGGAGATCCGCAAGTCCTGGGCCGAGCACCAGGACATCCGCGATCTCATCATGTTCCTCCAGGAGCACGATGTCTCGACCAACCTGGCCACCAAGATCTACCGGCAGTACGGCGACCGGTCCTTCACCGTCCTCAAGACCAGCCCCTACCAGCTGAGCCTGGACATCTGGGGCGTCGGCTTCAAGACCGCCGACCAGCTCGCTCTCAAGCTGGGGATGGACCCCGGTTCGATCGAGCGGGTCAAGGCCTATATCCTCTACCTTCTCGAAAAGGACAACGAGCAGGGGCACGTCTTCTCCCTGGCCGCGGACGTCCGGGCCAAGTGCGTTCTGGACCTCGGCGTCGAAGGGGACAAGGCGGACCGGGCCCTCGATATCCTGCTGCAGGGCAAGAACGTCGTCGCCGAGGAATTCGAAGGAGGCCGGGCCCTCTACCTGCCGTTCTATTTCCAGGCCCAGGAGGAGGTCGTGCGCTCCATCCACGCGCTGGCCGGGTTCCCCTGCGGGCCTCCCGACATCGACCTCGGGCAGGCCATGGCGGAGACGGAAAAGGACCTCGGGCTGGCCTTCTCCGCCCTTCAGCGACAAGCCATCCGGGAGAGCTTCGAGCGCAAGATCCTGGTCATCACCGGCGGGCCCGGGACCGGGAAGACGACCATCATCCGGGCCGTCGTCGACGTCTTCCAGCGGTGGGGCAAGGAGGCCCTCCTCGCCGCGCCCACGGGACGGGCCGCCAAGCGCCTCTCGGAAACGACGGGGCGCGACGCGAGGACCCTCCACCGGCTCCTCGAATTCAATCCCAAGCAGAATTCCTTCAAGAGGAACGAGCGGAACCCCTTGCGCGGGGAGGCCCTCGTCGTCGACGAATTCTCGATGGTCGATCTGCCGCTGATGTACCATCTGCTCAAGGCCGTCCCGCCCTGGATGCGGCTCATCCTGGTCGGCGACAAGGACCAGCTCCCCTCGGTCGGGCCGGGGACCCTGCTGCGCGACCTCATCGAGTCGGGGACCGTCGACGTCGTCCGCCTGGAGGACATCTTCCGGCAGGAGAAGGAGAGCCTGATCGTCGTCAACGCCCACCGCGTCAACCAGGGCCTGTCGCTCGTCCGCGCTCCGCGCGAGGACAAGAACGCGGATTTCTACTTCATCCGTCAGGACGACGACAAGAAGGCCTTCCAGACCATCCTCAAGCTCTGCTCCTGGAGCGTTCCGGCCAAGCTGGGCCTGAGCCCTCTCTCGACCCAGATCCAGGTCATCAGCCCCATGTACAAGGGCGTCGTGGGCGTCGACAATCTGAACCATGAGCTCCAGCGGCGCCTGAACCCGAGGGGCGAGGGCCTGACCGTCGGCAACCGGGAGTTCCGGGCCCGCGACAAGGTCATGCAGCTGCGCAACGACTACGACAAAGAGGTCTTCAACGGCGACATCGGCTCCGTCCTGCACGCGGACAAGGCCAAGTTCCGGATCTTCGTCGATTTCGACGGCCGCACGGTGAGCTACGAAAAGGACGAGCTCAACGACATCACCCTGGCCTACGCCGTGTCCGTCCACAAAGCCCAGGGCAGCGAGTACCAGGCCGTGATCATGCCTCTCATGACCCAGCATTTCATCATGCTCCAGCGCAACCTCTTCTATACGGCCCTGACAAGGGCCAAGAAGCTGAGCCTGGTCATCGGGTCCTACAAGGCTCTCTATATCGCCATCAAGAACGACACGCCCGTCAAGCGGAACTCGCGCGTCAGGGAAAAGCTCATCGGCCTCCGTCAAGGGGTTCCCGTCGCTTGATGACGGACCCCATCCAAGGTTTGACAGCCCGCGGGAATTTTATATAATGAGCATCCCCCCGGGGACAGTAACGCCAGGAAAGGACGCGCGCGTCATGCCCAAACACGCATTCGGATCCGTCGCGGATATCGTCGCCTTCGCCATCGAGCGGGAAAAAGAGGCGGCCGCGGGCTACGGCCGGATGGCCGGCCTGGCCGTGACGCCGGGCCTCAAGGAATTCCTGCTCTCCCTCCAGAAAGACGAGGAGGCCCACCGCGAGCTTCTCGAAAGTCTCACCGACGCCCAGCTGAAGGATCTGACCCCCGGCTTCTCCGCCGACCTGCGCATCGTCGATTTCATGGTCGATGAGCCGCTTTCGGGGGACATGACCCTGCAGGAACTCCTCATTTTCGCGGCCCAAAAAGAGAAGAAGGCCGTCGAGCTCTACTCGAAGCTGGCCGGCATGGCGGAGAGCGCCGCTCAACGAGGCGTCTTCGAATTCCTGGCCGGCCAGGAACGGGCCCATAAGCTCAAGATCGAAGCCGAATACGAAAAAATCGTTTTGCCCGAGAATTGAAAGGAGGACGCGATGGAAAAATGGGAATGCACGGCCTGCGGCTATGTCTATGACCCGTCGATCGGCGACCCCGACAACGGGATCCCTTCCGGGACGAGGTTCGAGGACCTTCCGGACTCCTGGGTCTGCCCTCAGTGCGGGGTCGGCAAGGAGTTCTTCTCCAAGGTCTCCTGAGCCTTCCGTCAGAAGCGTGAGGCGGAGTTGAGAGCCGTCGTCGTCGGCAACGGGCTGGCCGGAACGCTGGCCGCCAAGACCCTGCGGGAGCTCGACGGCGGCGTGGACATCGAGGTCTTGGGCGAGGAGAGCCACGCCTATTATCCCCGGCCCAACCTGATCGAGTTCCTGGCCGGGCGCCTGCCCTACGAGAGGTTGTTCGCCTTCCCCGGGAACTGGGCGGAGCGTCAGCGGATCGGGCTCCATCTCGGCGTCAGGGTCTCGAAGGTCCTCACGGAAGAGAAGGCCGTCGTGACGGATTCGGGCCGGATCTTCCCCTACGACGCTCTGCTCCTGGCCAACGGCTCCCGGGCTTCCGTGCCGCCCCTGCGCGGCGGCGACCGGAAGGGCGTTTTTGTCCTCAGGACCCTGGACGACGCTCTGGCCATCCTGGACTACCTCGAGGGCCGGACGAGGGTCGCCGTGATCGGCGGCGGCCTTCTGGGGCTCGAGATCGCCCGGGCGCTCCGGACCCGCGGGGCCGAGGTCCGAGTCGTCGAATTTTTCGACCGCCTCCTGCCGCGCCAGCTCGACGCGACGGGAGCCGCGATCCTCAAGGGCCAGATCGAGAGGACGGGGATCGCCGTGCGCCTGGGAACGGTCACCGAAGAGATCCTCGTCGACGGCCAAATCCTGGGCCTGCGGTTCAAGGGAGGCGACCAGGCCGAGGCCGAGGTCGTGATCATCGCCGCGGGCGTCGTTCCCGACCTCGAATTGGCCCGGGAGGCCGGCCTGCGGGTCGAGCGCGGCATCGTGGTCGACGACCGCCTCGGGACCAGCCGTCCCGAGATCTTCGCCGCCGGCGACGTCGCCGAGCACCGCGGGCGCGTTTACGGGATCATCCCGGCCTCCTTCGAGCAGGCCCGCGCGGCCGCCCACAGCATGCTGAACATGGACCTGCCCTACAAAGGAACGGTGCCCTCGACGACGCTGAAGGTCGCCGGTCTCTATGTGACCTCGGCCGGGCTTGCCGTCCAGGAGGAGCGGACCTCGGAGGTCCTGACGCGCCAGGCCCCTGAAGAGGGCCTCTACAAAAAGATCGTCCTCCGCGAGGGGCGCATCGTCGGGGCGATCTGGATGGGGACGAAGAAGGGAGCGGCGGAGATCGGCCGCCTCGTCGCCGCCAACAAAGACGTCTCGGCCGTCAAGCACGACCTGTTCGAGGAAAACTTCGATTTCAACGGGATCTGAGGACCATGAAAAAATATCTGCCCGTTCTGTTCCTGGCGGCCGCGACGCTGGCGGTCCCTGTCCGCGGCCAGGTCAATTACGGCGGCTACGTTTCCCTCGACTACGTCAGGGGAGGGGGCGAAGGCGATCCGCCGGGGGGCAGCGTCGAGAACCTCCTGGCCGGTTTCCTGGCTGTCGGCCAGATCGGTCAGCGCTTCGGGTTCACCCTGGAGGCCCGGGCCAGGGAGGTCTCGATTTTCGATCTCGAACAGGCCTGGATCGGATTCCTGCCGTCCCAGACCGTGACCGTCAAAGCCGGCCTGTATCTCGTGCCTTTCGGCCTCTACAACCGCGCCGGCCGTCCCCATGAGACCCCTCTGATCGGCCGGCCTCTCAACCTCGAGTCGATCTACCCGTCGAGCTGGCGCGACCTGGGCCTGGTCGTCGAAGGGGTCATCGGCTTCCTGTCCTACTCGGGATACCTTGGAAGCGGGCTGTCGGGGACCGAAGGCCTTGGTTCCGGCCAGCAGTTCCGGGACAACAACACGGACTGGGCCAAGGGCGGCCGGATCGGTCTGGCCCTGGGCTCGGATGTCCGGGCGGGGGTTTCCTATTACACCGGCAAGCACGATGCCGAAGGCCAACGTGACATCGTCCTCGAGGCAGTGGACCTCGCCTGGGTGACGGCGCAATGGGAGGTCCACGGCGAGTACACGAAGGGCCTCATCGAGAATCCCGAGCCCTTCGAAAAAGGCCGCTCGGAAGGCACCTCCATCTGGATGCTCATGGGCTTCCGCGGCCTTCAGCCCGTGGGCAGCTTCCAGACGGTCAAGGTCGAGGATCCATACCTGGGGGACGCGATCTCTCAGGACCGCCGCCGCTGGACGCTGGGCCTGCGCTGGGTCCTGAGCCCCAACCTCTTTATCAAGCTGGAATACGCCTGGAACAAGGAAGAGCTTGTCCTCCCGCCGGAGGAGGTTTTCATTACCAAGAACAGGGTCCTTCAGGTCCAGGCGGCGCTCAGTTTCTGAACGACGTTCACGGAAAAGGAAGAAGCATGGCCAACCTGCTCGTTCTCGGCACCCAGTGGGGAGATGAAGGCAAAGGGAAGATCGTCGACCTCCTGACGCCCGCGTTC
The DNA here is from genome assembly GCA_016867635.1 of Candidatus Aminicenantota bacterium. Taxonomy (GTDB): domain Bacteria; phylum Acidobacteriota; class Aminicenantia; order Aminicenantales; family Saccharicenantaceae; genus RBG-16-66-30. The sequence continues at coordinate 11,902 of VGJC01000031.1, forward strand.
GACGTCGTGGCCCGCTACCAGGGCGGGCACAACGCCGGACACACCGTCTATGTCGGCGGCCGGAAGGTCGTCCTCCACCTCATCCCGTCCGGCGTCCTCCATCCGGCGACGCTCTGTGTCATCGGCAACGGGCTGGTCATCGCCCCTCAGGCGTTCTTCCGGGAGGTGGAGGATCTCGAGTCGCTGGGCGTCCGCCTGGACGCCGCCCGCCTCGCCGTCAGCCGCCACGCTCACCTGATCATGCCCTGGCACCCTCTTGTCGAACGGGCCGGCGAAGAGGGCCGCGGCGAGAAGAAGATCGGCACGACCTGCCGGGGCATCGGCCCGGCCTACGAGGACAAGGCCGCCCGCTGGGGGATCCGCGCGGGGGACCTCTTGGACCTCGATGTCCTGCGCGACAAGATCCGCGATAACGTCGAGGTCAAGAACCGGGCCTTCGGCCCGCTCGGGCTTCCGGCCCTGGACGCCGAAGCCGTTTACCGGGAATACGCGGATTGGGGCCAACGGCTCTCCCCTTACCTGCGGGACGTCTCCGCGCTCCTTTACGAGCGGATGAAAGCCGGGGACCGGGTGCTTTTCGAGGGCGCCCAGGGCGTTCTCCTCGACCTCGACCACGGGACCTATCCTTTCGTCACCTCGTCGAGCTCGACGGCCGGAGGGGCCTGCACCGGCCTGGGCGTCGGGCCCAAGACCGTCCACTCCGTGCTCGGCATCACCAAGGCCTACACGACGCGCGTCGGCGGGGGGCCCTTCCCGACCGAGCTTTTAGACGATACCGGCCGGACCATCGCCTCCCGCGGCGACGAGTTCGGCGCGACCACGGGGCGCCCGCGCCGGTGCGGCTGGTTCGACGCGGTGGCCGTCCGCTACGCCTGCCGGGTCAACGGCGTGGATCGCATCGCCCTGACCAAACCCGACGTCCTGGAGAAGATCGGAGAGGTGTCGATCGCTATCGGGTACCGGTACAAAGGGGAGGTCCTCCGGGATTTCCCCTCCGAGCCCTGGGTCCTGGAGCGGGTCTCGCCCGTGTACAAGTCATTCCCGGGCTGGAACGATTCCGTCCGCAAAGCCCGCCGCTATGAACAGCTTCCGCGGACCTTCAGGGATTATATCCGCGTCATCGAGGACCTCGTCGAGACCCCGATCGCCGTCATCTCGACGGGCGTCGAGCGGGAAGACACCATCCTTCTCGAAGAGCGGCTCGAAGGGCTCGTCGATCTGGGCCGCATGCGGGAGGACCGCTCTTGAAGAAGGGATCGGGACCGCCCGGCGGGTTCGTCTCCCGCGTCGAGGTCCGGAGGGCGGCGCTCGTTCACAACATCAGGGAATTCCGCCGCCTCATCGGGCCGAAGAGGAGATTCCTGGCCGTAGTCAAGGCCAACGCCTACGGTCACGGCCTGGTCGAGGTGGCGGCCATCGCCCTGCGGAACGGCGTGGACTGGCTCGGCGTCCACTCGGCCGGGGAGGGGGCGGCGCTGCGGAGGGCGGGCGTCTCGGCTCCCGTGCTCGTCCTCGGCTACGTCCCGGTCCCCATGCTGGAGGAGGCCGTGGAGCACGACCTCCGGCTCACCGTCTACAACCGCGAGACGATCAGGCGACTGGCGGCCCTGTCCCGCAAGCTCGGCCGGACCGTGCGCCTCCACCTCAAGGTCGAAACGGGGACCTGGCGGCAGGGCGTCGATCCCGGGAACGCGGCGGCCTTCGCCCGCGAGATCGGCAAGCACCCCGGCCTCGTGCTCGAGGGACTGTCCTCCCACTTCGCCAACATCGAGGATACGACCAAGCACGACTATCCCCGCCTCCAGCTCGAAGCCTACCGCTCGGCCTGCCGCTCCCTGTCCGAGCACGGGATCCGCATCCCGGTGAAGCACATGTCCTGCACGGCCTCGACCATCCTGTTCCCCGAGCCCGAGTTCAACATGGCCCGGGTCGGGATCGGTCTCTACGGTCACTGGCCGTCGAAGGAGACCTACGTCTCCTGCCTGATGATGAAAAAGCGGCCGGTGTCCCTCGTCCCCGTCCTTTCCTGGAAGGCCTGCATCGCCCAGGTCAAGAAGGTCCCGGCCCGGTCCTCGATCGGATACGGCTGCACGTATAAGACGACCCGGCCGACCGTCCTGGCCGTCATCCCCGTGGGCTACTTCGACGGCTACGACCGGGGCCTGTCCAACGTGGCCCACGTCCTCGTCCGGGGAAAAAGGGCGCCCCTCCGGGGAAGGGGGGCGATGGATTTCATCGTCGTCGACGTCACCGACATCCCCGGCGTCAAGCTCGAGGACGAGGCCACGCTCATCGGGACCGACGGCCGGGAGCGGCTGACCGCCGACGATCTCGCCGCGTGGGCCGGGACGATCAGCTACGAGATCCTGGCCCGCATCAACCCTCTCCTGCCGCGCCTCGTCGTCTAGTCGACAAAAAACACTAGTAATTTAGTCGGAATTGGTGTATGATGGTCTTCAAGGCCCGGAGGGGGCCGTTCTATCCTGAGAGGTGAAGACCATGAAGACAGACGACAAGAACCCGATAGGCCCGGACCGCCAGGCCCGCAAAGACATCCTCAAGACGATCATCCGCGACCTTCACAAGGGCGCCGATGCGCGGGGCCTCCGGAAGAGGTTCTCCGAGCTCATCAAGGACGTTTCGGGAGGCGAGATCGGGGCCATGGAACAGGAGCTCATCGAGGAAGGCTTGCCCGAATCCGAGGTCCGAAGGCTCTGCGACGTTCATGTCCATGTCTTCGAGGACGGTCTGGCCCGTCAAGAAGCGCCGCGGACCCCGCCCGGCCATCCGCTCCATACCCTCGGCCTGGAGAACCGGGCCCTCGAAGGCCTGATCGCCCGGGCCCGAGAGGCCCTGTCTTCCTTCGAGGGCGCGTCCGGCCCCTCCTTGAAGAGCGGCCTCCTCGCCGGGCTCAAGCCGATTGTCGAGAGCCTCTTCGAGGTCGAGAAGCATTATCTCAAGAAAGAGAACCAGCTTTTCCCGCGGCTCGAAGCGAAGGGCGTGAGCGGGCCGTCCAAGGTCATGTGGTCCATCCATGACGACATCCGCGGCCACCTCAAGGACTTCCGGCGGGCGGTCGAGCTGGGCGACACGGCCCTCGTTCTCAAGACCGGCGGCGTGGTCCTCCAGGAAATGTCCGACATGGTCGGCAAGGAGGAGAAGGTCCTCTTCCCGATGAGCCTGGAGATGCTCGACGAGCAGGACTGGGCGCGGGTCAAGGAAGGAGAGGGCGAGCTCGGCTATGCCTGGATCGCCCCGGGCGGAGAGGGCGCTCGCGGCCCGGAGGGGAACGTCCGGCCGTCGCCGGCCGCCTCCGCCGGCTCGGGGGCGGGCGTCAGCCTCGCGACCGGCGCTCTGACCCCGGAGCAGATCGACCTGATGCTGGTCCATCTGCCCGTGGACGTCTCCTTCGTCGACGAGAACGACACGGTCCTCTATTACTCGGCGACCCGGGAGCGGATCTTTCCGAGATCGCCCGGGGTCATCGGGAGGAAGGTCCAGAACTGCCATCCCTCCAAGAGCCTGGACACCGTCAACCGCATCCTCGAGTCCTTCAAAGCGGGGCGGCGGGACGAGGCGGAATTCTGGATCGAAATGGGCGGCAAGTTCATCCACATCCGGTACTTCGCCCTGAGGGACGCGCAGCGGCGGTACCGAGGGTGCCTCGAGGTCAGCCAGGACGTGACCGGCATCCGGGCCCTGCAGGGCCAGAAACGTCTCCTCGACTGGGAATCGTGAGCCCGGGGGCGAGTTGACTTGGCCCCGGGGCGATGATATGAAATAAGTTCGATCTCAAGGAGGGCTGACATGGCCGTTAAAAAGAACGTCAAACCGGTCGCGAAGACCAAGGCCGGCGACGCCTACGACTGCCGCGTATGCGGCTATCGCATCGTCGTCGATCACGCCTGCGGGTGCGCCGAAGAGCACGTCTATCTTTGCTGCGACAAGGCGATGAAGAAGACCTCCGCCAAGGCCGCGTCCAAGAAACCGGCGAAGAAGAAATAGCGGACGGGAGAGCCCGCGGGGCGGTCCCGGGCCGGGCGCAGACAGCGAACAAAGGAGCCATCGATGAAAGAAAGAGTGGAACTGGCATTGAACAAGGTCCGGCCCGCCCTCCAGGCGGACGGCGGCGACGTGGAGCTCGTGGAGGTCGGCGAGGACGGCATCGTCAAGGTCCGCCTCAAGGGCGCCTGCGGCGGTTGCCCCATGTCTCAGCTGACGCTGAAAATGGGCATTGAACGGATCCTGAAGAAGGAGATCCCCGAGATCAAGTCGGTCGAATCCGTCTGAGCGTTCCCCAGGGCCGGGACGCGGCCGAAAGGCCCCCGGCCCGGGAAGGGGCGTCATGAAGAGAGTTTATCTCGACCACATCGCGGCGACGCCTCTTCACCCGTCCGTCCTGGAGGCGATGACCCCGTTCCTGACGGGGACCTTCGGGAACCCGCGAAGCTTCCATTCCGAAGGCCAGGCCGCCCTGGCCGCCGTGGAGGAGGCCCGCGGGAAGGTCGCCGCTCTCATCGGGGCCGACGACTCCGAGATCTATTTCACCTCGAACGGAACGGAAGCCAACAACTTCGCGATCAAGGGCCTGGCCCTCGGCCGCAAGACCCAGGGGGCCCATATCGTCGTCTCGGCCGTCGAGCACCCTTCGGTCCTGAACCCGGTCAAGGCGCTCGAAAAGCTGGGTTTCGCCTCGACCGTCGTCCCCGTGGACCGCACCGGGCGGGTCGATCCGGCCGAGGTCGAAAAGGCCATGACCGCGCAGACGACGCTGGTCTCGGTCATGACGGCCAACAGCGAAGTGGGGACCATCGAGCCGGTCGCCGAGATCGCCGCCCTGTGCCGCTCCCGGAACATCGTCTTTCACACCGACGCGGTGGCCGCCGCCGGCAGCGTCCCGGTCGACGTCAAGGCGCTGGGCGTGGACGCCCTGAGCCTGGCCGCTGACCAATTCTACGGGCCCAAGGGGGCGGCGGCCCTCTTCGTCCGGCGGGGCACGCG
>VGJC01000032.1 GCA_016867635.1 Candidatus Aminicenantota bacterium
CCGACCTTCACAGCGTGTCCATCGAGAGAAAGGCGGGCCCATGGAAAAAAAACCGTCGCGGGCGAAGAGCGCGAGATACGCCGTCGGCGTCGATTCCGGCACCCAAGGGACGAAGGTCCTGGTCGTCGATCTCGATTCGGGGCGCGTCGCCGGCCGTGGGTACGCCCCGCACGAAATGATCCCTGGCTTGGGACCGGGGGCCAGCGAGCAGGACCCGGCGACCTGGGCCCGGGCCATGGAAAAGGCCCTGACCGCGGCCCTCCGGGCGTCCCGGATCGAACCTAAGCGCGTTGTTTCCCTAGGGGTCTCGGGTCAGCAGCACGGCTTCGTTCCGCTCGACGGCAAGGGCCGGCCCATCCGGCCAGCCAAGCTCTGGAACGATACCTCGACCATCGAGGAGACCGAAGAGCTCCTTGCCCGGCTCGGCGGCAAGAAGGGCTGGATCCGCAAGCTCGGCATCGCCCCGGCTGTCGGCTACACGATCTCTAAGGTCCTCTGGCTCAAGCGCCACGAGCCCGAGAACTACGCGAAGCTGGCGGCCGTGCTCTTGCCCCACAACTACCTGAACTATCACTTGACCGGCCGCATCCATATGGAGTACGGCGACGCGTCGGGGACCGGGCTGATGGACATCCGCCGGCGCCGGTGGAGCCCGGAAGCCGTTCGGGCCGTCGACCCCAGCCTGGCCGTCAAGCTGCCGCGCCTCAGTCCCCCGGCCCAGCCGGTGGGCCTGATCAAGAAGAGCGTCGCCGCCCGCTTCGGCTTCGGCAAGGTCCTCGTCTCCGCGGGAGGCGGCGACAACATGATGGGCGCCGTCGGCAGCGGCAACGTCAAGCCCGGCGTCTTCTCCCTGAGTCTGGGGACTTCGGGCACGGTCTATTCGTATTCAGCAAAGCCATTCGTCGATCCCCGGGGCGAGATCGCCGCCTTCTGCGACAGCACGGGCGGCTGGCTGCCGCTCCTCTGCACGATGAACGTCACCAACACGACCGAGCTCGTCAAGGCCCTGTTCAAGATCGACAACGCCCGTCTCGAGGCCCTGGCCCGGTCGGCCCCCGTTGGGGCCGGCGGGCTCCTTTTCCTGCCGTTCGTCGACGGCGAGCGCGTTCCGGCGCTGCCTTTCGCGAGCGCCGTCCTCTTCGGGCTCGACCGCGGAAGTTTCGACAGGGCTTCCATCGCCCGGGCCGTCATGGAAGGCGCTATCCTTAACCTGGGATACGGGGTGGCCCGAATGCGCGAGCTCGGGCTCGAGCCCGGCCAGATCCGGGCCACGGGCGGCGGCGCCAAGAGCCGGCTCTGGCTGCGGATCGCGGCCGACGTCCTGGGCGCGCCGGTCGTGACGCTCCAGGAACAGGAGGCGGCCGCATTCGGGGCGGCCCTCCAGTCGATCTGGTGCTTCCTGCGGGAGAAGGACGAGACAGTGACGATCGCAGAGATCACGGACGAGCGAGTCGCCCTCGGCAAGCTGGCCGCCGAGCCCGACCCGGCCAACGCGGGGACCTACGCCGAGCTTCAGAAGCGCTTCAATTCCCTGTGGAAACGGCTCGTCCCCGAGTTCAAGGCCCGCCGAGCGGGGGGCTGACGGCCGGCGAAACGATCCGACCGGCGGCCGCCGAAAGCCTAGGTCCGCCCCATCTCGAGGGCGGCTTGGTACATGGCCACGACGTTCTCGGGGGGGGTGTTGGCCTGGATGTTGTGGCAGGGGGCCAGGATGTAGCCGCCCCCCTCGCCCAAGATGCGCAGGTTGTCCTCGACCTCGCGGCGGACATCCTCGACCGTCCCGAAGGGCAGCGTGTACTGGTTGTCCATCCCGCCGTGGAGGACGACCTTGGCGCCGAATTCCTTCTTGAGCCGCTCCCGCTCCATGCCCGGGCAGCGCCATTGGAGAGGGTTGAGGAGGTCGATGCCGAGCTCGATCATGTCGGGGATGATGCGCCAACAGCTTCCGTCGTTGTGGTGGAAGACGTAGGCCCCCGCCGAGTGGACCAGGTCGATCATCCGCTTCATGCCGGGCAGGAGGAACTCGCGGATGTGGCGGACCGAGATCATCAGGTCGGTCTGGCCGCCCATGTCCTCGGCGATGTAGGAGATGTGGACCCGGCCGGGGAGGCGCTCGAAGGTCCGGACCGTGTCCTCATAAGCCAGGTCGAACAGCTTGCCCAGGCAGTAGCGGGCGATCTCCGGGCTCTCGATGAGGTCGACGAAGGCCTGCTCCTGGCCGCGAAGCTCCTTGTAGATGAGGAAGGGTTCCGACCCGCCGCCGCGGATGGGATGGTCCTCGTGGCCGCGGAGCCGGGCGGCGAGGCCCGAATAGTCCCACCAATCGGGGCTCGGCCAGACATAACCGCGCTCGATCTCGGCCACGGAGCGGAACTCCGCCAGAGGGAAATGGACGCACTCCCGGTAGGAGCCCGTCCCGTAATCGACCTTCCGGAACCGGCGGCCGAACTCGTCCGTCATCCGGGGGAGCTTGGGGCCGACGTAGCGCGGACGGAGCCTCACTTCATAGTCGACGCGGAGCTTGCGGAGCATCTCGCGCCGGGTCCGGCAGCCGAGATGGCGCATGAGGTTCCGGGTGGCCTCTTCCGTCCCCCAGTAGTCCATGGGCACGCGGTCGGGCTTGCGCCGTCCGAGGACGGCCAGCCAGCGCTCGAGCGGGGTCATGGGCTCGGGCCTCAATGCTTGTGGAGGTCCTTGTGCATGATCTTGCGGATCTCGTGGAGGCGGTCGTGGGCCGGCAGGTTCGCGAGCTGCTTGTTCATGCCTTCGTCGTTCTCGGCCTGCAGCATCCGGACGACGTAGTCGATGACGCCCGGCGGGAAGACCCCGTCGCGCTCGTAGAGACCGCGCTTCTTGAGGAGGAGGCGGCTCGATTCGACGCAGCTCGCGGGCAGGTTGGGCAGGCGCTTCAGGAGCTCCTTGTCGGCGAAAATGTTGCCTTTGACGTACAGCCGCTCGGCGAGGTCGAGCGGTCCGTGGTCCTTGTGGAGGGACGGGTCGGCGGAGAAGGCCCAGTTGGCGGCCATGCAGATGCCGGCCAGCGTCAGATGGATGTTGGCGCTGCCGTCGGGGCTGCGGATCTCGACGGTCTGGCGGCCGCCGCGCGGATCGACGAACTCTTCGGTCTCCTGGGGGTTGACCTTGCGGGCCAGGTTCCCGACGCCGTGCCAGCCGAGCGGGACGCGGATCAGGGCGCTGCGGTTGAGGTCGCTCCAGCAGATGCGGGTCGGAGCCTCCTGGTTGGGGACCAGGCGGAGGTAGGCGGAGGAGACCGTGTTGCCGAAGGCCGTCAGGGAGTCGGCGTATTCGCAGAGGCCGCCGATGAGCTTGCGGGCGTCGCCGGAGAGCTTGCCGTCGGGGCCGGTCATGACGCTTTGGCCGTCCTTGGCGAATTCCAGGTGGAAGTGGAGGCCGCTGCCGGCGACTCCCTCCTCGAGCTTGGGGGCGAAGGTGGCGATCGCGCCATGACGGTAAGCCGTATTGCGGATGATCCAGCGTCCGATGACCAGGTCGTCGGCCATCTGCTCGATGGGCTTGGGCAGGTACTCGACCTCCATCTGCTCGGCCCGCCGGCCCTGGATCTCGTCGAGGTCGCTTTTCAAGCTCTCGATCAGGCCGACCTCGCTGTGGGCGTACTTCACGGCTCCGGTGATGCGCGTGATGTGGGCGACCATTTCGTCGAGGATGGGGCCTCCCCGGATGAAGGGCGACGAGCCGTGATAGCCCCGCTGGGGCTCGGCCGGATACATCTTGGCGGAGGACTCGAGGAGCAGGAAGAACTCCAGCTCGCCCAGGGCGTTGAGCTCGAGGCCGGTCGCCCGGCGGAACATCGCCGCGGCCCGGGCCAGGATGTTGTCGGGGGTGAACGGGGCGAGCTCGCCGTCCTTCGTGAGATAGCGGCAGACGAAGTCCAGGCTGCCCTCGTCGAACGGATTGAAGAAGGCCGTCCGGTACTGGGGCACGATGTAGAGGTCCGAGAGGGCCATGTCGACCATGCCCTTGAAGAGCGAAGAGCCGTCGGCCCGTTCGCCCTCGGCCAGGATGGCCTCCACCTGGGAGCGGCCGGCGGCCGGGACCTTGAGCTCCTTGAGCTTGCCGTCGACCGCGGTATAGTGGAAGGTGACGCGCTCGATCTTCTTGGTCTCGACGATCTTGAGCAGGTCGGCCCGGGTGAAATCGGCGGCGGGCTTGTCGAGGATCAGGGACAACGGATTGGCCAGGGCGTAGGGAAGGGTCTTGTTCGCCATCGCGTCGCTCTCCTTGTCGGCGTCGGTTCCGTGAAGGGGAAAGCTTATTCTATGGCAAAGGTAAGAAGGGGTCAAATCTCCACTCATTAAAATTTCTTCCGGTGAGGCGCGGGATCTCGATTCTTTAATAAGTGGAGATTTGACCCCTAGTATAAAAGGTAGGGGCGGCGGAGCTCGGCGAAGGCCGCCAGCCCGGGCTCGAGGCCGTCGAGGATCGTCTCGACCCCCTCCCCCGCCTCGAGCGCCAGGCGGACCTTGCCGGTGCCCATGATCTTGTCGAAGTAACCCGCGTGGAACTCGAACTTGTCCGGGTACATGTCGCGGACCGTCTTGAGGGCATGAAGCGCGGTGGCGAAGGACCGGAAGGCCTTCCGGTCCGTGACGTGGACCTGGCAGCCGCCGCAGAGCTGCCCCGCGAATTTGGAGAACACGGGCGTGAACCAGGCCTCCCGGAAGGTCACCCCGGCCAGGCCGAGCCCGTTCAGCCTCCGGGCCAGCTCGTAGCCGTCGACCCACGGGGCGCCGAACAGCTCGAACGGCCTGGTCGTCCCCCGCCCTTCCGACACGTTGGTCCCCTCGAAATAGACCTGGCCCGGATAGACCGTGGCCGTGTCGAGGGTCGGCATGTTGGGCGAAGGGATGACCCAGGGCAGGCCCGTCTCGTCGAACCACATCGGCCTCTTCCAGCCCTCCATGGCCACGACCGTCAACCGGGCCTTCTTTTCCAGGAACGTGTCGTTGAACAGCAGGGCCAGCTCGCCCATGGTCATGCCGAAACGCTCGGGGACGGGATAGAGCCCGACGAACGAGCTGAACGCGGGATACTCGAGGACCGGGCCCTCCATGTCCACGCCGTTGATGGGGTTCGGCCGGTCCAGAACGATGACCTCGATGCCGCTCTCGGCCGCGGCCTGCATGGCGTAGGCCATGGTCGCGATGTACGTGTAGACCCGCGTCCCCACGTCCTGGACGTCGAAGACCAGGACGTCGATCCCCTCGACCATGGCCTCTTCGGGGACCTTCCCGGCGACCTCGGTGTCGAACGACCGCATGTACTCGTCGATGTCCTTGAGCATTCCGGGAGGGGGCTTGAGGGATTGTCCGTAGAGGCTGAAGACCGGCACGCCGTACTTGTCATCGATATAGAACGGCACGTATTCGCCGGCCTGGGCGTTGCCCCGGACCCCGTGTTCGGGTCCGTAGAGAGCGGCCAGGTCGACCCCGGGGTGGTCCGCAAAGAGGTCCGCCGTGGACCTCAGGCGGCTGTCCAGCCCGGTCGGGTTGGTGATCAGCCCGACCCGCTTCCCCCGGACGAGCCCGACATATCTCTCCAGAAAGATCTCGGCGCCGGTCTTGACCCCCAAGGAGAGACCCATGGAAGCACCGGGCCGTTGGCCGCCTCCGCAGCCCCAGGCCCCGAGAAGAAGGGCCATCACGCCCAGGACGGCCGTCGATCTTATGACCGGCTTACGCATCTTTCACCGTCCTTTCGACGCCCGCCCCGGCGAGGCTCAGGATATCAAGAGCCCGCCGGCGGAGTCAACACCAGCTCCCCTCGAGCGGGCTTCTCCGGGTCATTGAAAATGCTCTGAAAATCGGGTATAAAGGTTATGCATGGCCATGAAAAGCAACGGCCGGTTCCGCGGGGGGGCCTGGCGAGCTTTGACAAGGTTAGCCCTTCCCTTCGCCTTCCTCTTTCTTTTCGCGCCCCTCTCCTCCCCTGCCGCCGACATCCCCTATTCGTGGACCGGCGTCGAGCGGACCGTCGCGGTCGGCGATCTCCACGGCGACTACGACCGCTTCGTTTTCATCCTGACCCACCCGGAAGTCGCCGTCGCCGACAGCGACCTCCGCTGGGCGGCCGGCAAGACCCACCTCGTCCAGCTCGGGGACGTCCTGGACCGCGGGCCGGACGCCAAGAAGATCTTCGACCTTCTCATGCGGCTCGAGAAGGAGGCCGAGACGGCCGGCGGCATGCTCCACTTCCTCATCGGCAACCACGAGGAGATGAACATCACCGGCATCGCCCTGGACTATCCCCAGTACATCACTCCCGAGCAGTTCGTCTCCTTCCTGCCGGACGACGTCCGCAAGGTCCGCGAAAAGGCCTACATCGCCTCGCTGCCGCGCGACCGGCGCCGCCAGGCCGAAGCCGGCGGGCTGGACCTCGGCACGGACGATCGGCTCCGCGCCTACTGGCAGCGGATAAGCCGGGAAGACCCCGAAGCCCGCCGGGCCTACGTCAACCATTTCAACGAGACCTACGGGAAGTGGATCACCGGGAAGAACACGGTCATCAAGATCAACGACGTCATCTACACCCATGGCGGGATCAGCGAGGCCTTCTCGAAGTGGCCCCTCCGGGAGATCAACACCGTCGTCAGGGCGGAACTGGACGTCTTCCGGGGCATGATGAAGAACCCGCGGCCAACCGCCAAGGCCTTCAAGCCCAGGATCGTCTATTCCGACGACAGCCCGCTCTGGTTCCGGGGGCTGGCCACCAAGAATGACGCGGCCGCCGAGGCCGAGATCGACCGCGTCCTGGCCAACCTCGGGGCCCGGGCCATCGTCGTCGGGCACAATTACTCCCAGCCGTTCAACGGGGCCAGCCCGATCGTCTCGCTGGCCAACGTCAGCCGTTTCCAGGGCCGGGTCTTCATCATCGACACGGGGATCGCCGAGGCCTACGGAGGCATGCCCACGGCCCTGATCTACGAGCGCGGCGAGTTCTCGCTGTGGGGGGAGACGGAGGAAGTCGCCGCCCGGAGGGCCTCTCAAGTCGTCGTCCCGAGCGAGCCTGCGTCCTCCAAGGCCCTCGAAGAGTATCTCCGGACGGCTGTCGCCAAGGCCCACCCCTCGACCGCCGCCGGCCGGACGGAACCCTGGCGGGTGACCCTCGAAAAGGACGGCGTGACCCGGCGGGCGATCTTCAAGTACATCGACCGGCGGAGGCCCCACCCGCTCCCCGACAGCTACCACTACGAACTCGCCGCCTACGCCTTGTCGAGACACCTCGGCCTGTCGTTCGTCCCGCCCGTCGTCAAAAGGGAGATCGAAGGCCTTCCCGGCTCCCTGCAGGCCTTCGTCGAGAACGCCGTCACCGAATACGAAATGAAGGAGCGGAAGCTCATCCCGGGCGATCCCGAGGTCTTCGAACGCGACCGGGAGAACCTGCGCCTGTTCGAGATGCTCGTCCACGACAAGTGCGACAACGACCAGGACGTTTTCATCCGCCGCGAGGACCAGGCCGTCCTTCGCGTCGATTTCTCGCAGGCCTTCGAGCCCCGGAAAAGCCTGCCGAGCGGGTGCGAGATCCGGAAATGCTCGCGAAAGCTCTACGAAAAGCTGCTGAATTGGGACGAAAAGAAGGTCGCCGGGCTCCTTTCGCCCTACCTCAGCGGCGAAGAGATCGAAGCTCTCCATTCCCGCCGCGGGGTCATCGTCCGGATCATCGAGAAGCTCATCCAGATCCGCGGGGAGGTCAACGTCCTGATCTGATCGCCCGGCAGGGAGGGTCACCATGGTCGATCGCCGTCCGCCGCCGGTCCCGTCCCCGGACGCCCGCCCGGATGGGATAGGCTACCGCGTCCTCAGGCTGTTCGCCGACGTCCGCCGGGGAGAAGCGGCCAAGGCGCTCCTGCTCGGGTCCAACATCTTCCTCATCCTGATGGCCTATTACATCATCAAGCCCATCCGCGACGCTCTCATCGTGACGGCCAAGACGCCCGAGTTCAAGAGTTACATGGGCGCCGCTCAGGCCATCCTCCTCATCTTCGTCGTCAAAGCCTTCAGCCGGCTGTCCTCCCGGGTCGCCCGCCATGTCCTGATCACCTGGGTCACGCTCTTCTTCGTTTCCAATCTCGTCCTCTTCAACGTCCTCCTCGCCGCGGGCGGGGGGAGCCGCGAGTCCATGGCTTCCATCGGCATCGTTTTCTACATCTGGATCGGCATATTCAATCTCATGGTCGTCGCCCAGTTCTGGGGTTTCGCCAACGACCTTTACGTCGAGGACATCGGCAAGCGGGTCTTCCCCCTCGTCTGGCTGGGCGGCACGCTGGGCGCCCCCATCGGTTCAAAGATCAACCTCTGGCTGTCCGGGCCGCTGGGGCTCTACAATCTGTTGTCGGTCGCGGCGGGGATCCTGGTCGTCTGCATCGTCCTGGCCGTCATCATCCACAACCAGGAGATCCGCAGAGCCGCGGGGGCGGCGGCCGCCCCGGGCGCCCCTTCGCCGGCCCTCGAGGCCCACAGGAAAGCCCAGGAACAGCCCCTCAAGCGGGGCGGCGGGTTCCGCCTGGTCTTCAAGAGCCGCTACCTTCTCTTCGTCGCCCTGGTCATCGGCGTCTATAACTTCGTCAACGCCAACGGCGAGTACATGATCGCCCGGGTCATCTCCAACCTGGCCGACAAGGCCCTCGCCTCGGGTGAAGCCCTGGCGATGAGCAAGGAGCAGATCGTCAACAACTTCTTCGCCGACTATCAATTCCTGACCGGCGTCCTGACGATCGTCATCCAGCTGTTACTGGTCTCCCGGATCTACAAATGGGTCGGCATCCGGGGCGCGCTCCTCTTCCTGCCCGTCATCGCCCTGTTCGGCTACAGCCTGATCACCTTCGGGGCCACGTTGGCCCTTCTCAAGTGGGTCAAATCGACCGAGAACGGGATGGATTATTCCCTGATGAACACGACCAAGGGGGCCCTCTTCCTGGTCACGAGCCGGGAGGAGAAATACAAGGCCAAAGCGGCCATCGACACGTTCTTCCACCGCGGCGGGGATACGCTGTCGGCCTTGGCCATCTTCCTGGGCACGACCTACCTGGCCGCCAAGGTCGAGGGATACGCCGTCCTGAACGTCGCCATGGGCGTCCTATGGATCTTCCTGACCTATTTGGTCATCCGGGAATACCGGAAGCAGAGGGCCGTCAAGGACCCGTCCGGGACTTGATTTTCGCCGGGCCCCGGCCTATGATGGGCCCATCGGCGACGGTGGAGGGACATCGGTTGGAACGCCGGTTCTTTAAGATGCTGTTATTACTCCCTTTCGGGGCCGTCTGCGCGGTTCTCTTTGGTCAGTTCACGCCCGACGAGCTCGCCCGGAGGGAGGCTCAGGAAGAGCTATTGAGGACGGCCGAGATCGTCCGCTACGAGCAGCTCGGGAAAGGCGTGACGAGGCCCTTCAAGCTGTTCCTCAAGAAAGGCGATCGGGAGTCGGCGGCCGTCTGGAAGGACCCGAGCGGCAGCCCGCTGGGCGTCCTGGAGGGCTGGCGGTACGAGATCGCCGCCTACCGGCTGGACATGCTCATCGGCATGAACATGGTCCCGCCCGCCGTGGAACGGGATTTCCAAGGCCGGCCCGGGGCCCTCATCCTCTGGGCCGAGAGCAAGTACAGCCTGGAAGATCTCTTCGATCACCGCATCCGCATCCCCGACTCGGCCCAGGACCACACCCAAAAAATGAATTGGCTGACCCGCGCCTGGGACAGCCTCATCGCCAACGAGGACCGGACCCAGCAGAACATCCTCTACACCGAGGACTGGCGGATGGTCCTCATCGACCATTCGCGCTCGTTCCGCTCGACCCGGGAATTCACGGAGAAGCTGATGTTCGGCAAGAGGGGTCTGAAGATGACCCAACAAGGGAACCCCTTTCTGTTCAAGCGCCTGCCCCGCTGGTTCCTTGAAAAGGCCTCGGCTCTGTCGTTCGAATCGGTCAAAGCCGCCGTGGGCGAATACCTCACGGACAAGGAGATCCGGGCGGTCCTCGCCCGGCGGGACCTTCTTCTCGAAGAGGTCGGCGAGATGGTCCGCGAACAAGGCGAGGCCTCCGTCCTGTACTGAAGGCCTCTGGAGGATATCCGATGGCCGAGCCATCGACCGGATCAGCGAGGGAGGCAAGAATGAAGAGCACCGCCGTTCTCATCGCGCTGTCAGCGGCCGTCATCATCGGCGGCCTGACCTCCGCGTCCTTGTCCCAGGCTTCGTGCCTTGGGCCGGAATCCGACGCTCCCGCGTCGACGGCCGAGGCTGCCCAGTTCACGGCCGAGGAGCTCGCCGGGCGGGAGAAGTGGGAGGACTTCCTGAGGACCGCCGAGGTCCTGAAGAGCGAGCAGATGCAGGGCTCCCTGGCCGTCACCCGGCCCTGGGTCCTGAACCTGAAAAAGGACGAACTGACCGGCCGGGCCCTGTGGAAGAACGCCCAGGGCCGGATGGGGGGGTTCTGGGAAGGCTGGAACTACGAGATCGCCGCCTACCTCCTGGACAAGCTCCTCGGGCTCCACATGGTCCCTCCCACGGTCGAACGCCGCTTCCGGAATGAGCGGGGATCCTGCCAGCTCTGGATCGAGGACACCATCACGGCCCGCGAGAGGGAGAAGAAGAACCTCAAGCTCCCGCCTTACCGGATCGGCTACTGGAACCGGGCCCTGTACCTGCAGAGGTTCTGGGACAACCTCATCGCCAACGAGGACCGGCATCAGAACCAGATCCTGATCACCTCCGATTGGCGCATGATCCTCATCGACCATTCCCGCTCGTTCCGGAGCTCGGGGAAGTTCACCAAGAGCCTTATCTACTCGGAGAGGCACCGCGAAGGCCCCAAGCTCATGAGCGAGCTCCCGCGAGCGCTCGTGGAAAAGCTCAAGACCCTGGATTTCGACGCCGTCCAAGCGGCCGTGGGAGAATACCTGACGCCGGACGAGATCCAGTCCGTTATCCTCCGGAGGGACCTGATCCTCAAAGAGGTCGACAAGCTCATCGCCATCAACGGGGAGGACAAGGTCCTCTACTGAGCCGCCGGCGGCTCCGCCGGCAGCTTCTTGAAGATCGTCAGGATGTTCTGCCCGTCTTCCCTCCGGTAGGTGAAGCCGTCCATCAGCGTCTTGAAGAGATAGACCCCGAGGCCCCCGCCCTGGCCGCGCCGGACCTTGGCCAGGAGGTCGGGGTCCGGCTTGCTGGCCGGGTCGAACGGCACGCCGCGGTCGCGGACCTCGATGCAGGCGCTTGCGCCGCAGCGCCAGAGCCGGACCGAGAGGCTGCCCGCCGCGCCCGCGGGATAGGCGTACATCACGATGTTGACGCAGATCTCGTGGAGCGAGAGCTCGATCGGCAGGATATCGTGATCGCCGACCGGCAGGCCGAGAAGGAAATCGCGGAGGAAGCCGCGGACGCGATCGACCTCCTCGAGGTCGGCCCGGACGGTCAGCTCCCGCACGTCTATCTGGGCCATCGGGCCGCCCCTTTCTCGGCTCTCACGCCTTCCTCTTGACCACGACGAGGGTCATGTCGTCGCCGGCCTCGGCGCACCCCGTGAAGTCGAAGGCGGCCTCGTAGACCCTCTCCATGATCGCGCCGGCCGGGAGCGCCGAGCCGGCCCGCAGGGCATCGGCCAGCCGCTCCTCACCGAACAGCTCCTTGTCCTTCGTCCGGCCTTCGACGATGCCGTCCGTGTAGAGGCAGAGAATGTCGCCGGGCGCGAACGGCACCGTCCTTTCCTCGTAGGTCTGCGAGCCGAGCATGCCTAAGCACAGGCCCGTGCTCTCCAGCCGGCGGACCAGGCCCCGGCCGTCCAAGTGCAGAGGCGGGTTGTGCCCGGCGTTGACATAGGTCAGCTCATGTTTCCCCCGGTCCACGACGCCGAGGAAAAAGGAGATGAAAATGTGGCTGTCCGAGCTCGAGTGGACGTAGTCGTTGAGCTTGGCCGTCAGCTCCCCCAGATTGAGGGTGACCGGGAATTTCTCGTTGAGGGCTCCCCTCAGCGAGGCCATGAACAGCGCGGCGCTGACCCCCGTGCCGGAGACGTCGGCGACGACGATCCCCAGCCGGTCGGCGTCGATCGGCAGGTAATCGTAGTAGTCGCCGCCGACATGGTGGCAGGCCCGCATGCTTCCGGAGATGTCGTAGGGCTCGAACGACGGGTCCGTCTTGGGCAGGAAGTTCTTCTGGATCTCGACGGCCATCGTCAGCTCCCTCTCCATCTGGACCATTTTGAGGGAATCCTCGTAGAGACGGGCGTTCTCGATCTTGACCGCGGCCAGGTTGGCCAGCAGGGTCAGGAGAC
Source organism: Candidatus Aminicenantota bacterium (assembly GCA_016867635.1). Lineage (GTDB taxonomy): Bacteria > Acidobacteriota > Aminicenantia > Aminicenantales > Saccharicenantaceae > RBG-16-66-30. The sequence goes on from VGJC01000032.1 coordinate 12,304, forward strand.
GCAGGTCCTCCTGTGTGAACTGCTCGACGAGGGAGGCCCGGTCGGCGTAGATGAGGCCGATGATCTCCATGTTGTTCCAGAGAGGGATGCACATGGCCGAATGGATCTGGGCCTGGATGACGCTGGCCTGTCCCCCGAATCTCTCGTCGGCCAGGATGTCGGAGATGAGGATGGCCGAGTTCTTCTCGAGGGCCGTCCGGAGGATGGTCTCGCTGACGGCGATGTTCTGGGTCCTCAAGACGCTGCTCTGGACGCGGACGACCTTGGGGACGAGCTGTTCGTTCGCCGGGTCCTTGAGCATGAGAACCCCCCGGTCCATGGGCAGGTACTGGATGAGCACGTCCATGATGTGGTTGAGGAGCTTGTCGAGGGGCATGTGATAGATGAGGGCCTGGCTGACCTCTCCCATGACCGCGACCATCTTCTGGTCCTGCTGGAGGCGCTCCAGGTCGAGCCCTCCGCCGGGCGTCTTGAAGCTTCCGATCGAGGGCGGCTTCTTCAGGATGTCCTTGACCTGGACGATCGTGTTCGATCCCTGGGCGGAGGTCGTGTCCTGCACGATCTCGAAACTGCTCTGGAACTCCCGGTCGAAATAGATCTTCGTCGAGCCGATGAGGATCTCGTCCCCCCGGGCGAGCATGATCTCCCCGGTCACCCGCCGGCCGTTGACGAACGTGCCGTTCTTGCTGCCGTGGTCGAGGAGGGTGAAGCCCTTCTCGGTCTGGAAGATGGAGGCGTGACAGCCGGAGCTGAAGTGATCGGAGAGGACCAGGTCGTTGGTCGCCGCGCGGCCGATGCAGATCTTCCGGGCGCCGAGGGGCAGGGTGAACGGGTCCCCCGTTTTCGGATACACGTGGAGATCAGGCATGGGCGGCCTTTCCTGTTTCATTGTAGTCCACCGCAGAGCTCATTTCAACCTCGAGCGAACGGAGGTCTGTCCGAGACCCGGGATGGCTTTCCTCAGCCGGGCGGCCCGTTCCGCGGGGGGCAGGTCCTCGATGAGCGGGAAGAGCGCCGATTTGAGGTCCCGGTCGAGGAGGTTGTCGAGCAGCTCCAGGGAATAGTCGACCGACTTCCGCGTGCCCTGGAGGATGTTCTGGTAGGCCTTGACGATGTCTTCGGCCGGATGGATGAGCGTCAGCAGATCGAAGACGCGTTTGATCTTGAGGTCCAGGAGGGCCTCGGCCCGGGTATCGGCGCCGGGCCGCCCCATCCCCGGAAGGACTTCCTCGAGAAAGATCTCATAGCTGCGTTCGATCAGGAACAGGATCTCCTGCCGGACCTTGCCGGCCTTGAATCGGACGTCCGGACGGACGGCACGGATCTTGTAGAGGGCCTCGACGATGTCGGCTTCCAGGTCCTCCTGGCGGCAGGCGAGTTCGGCCAGGAGGATATCCGCGCTTCTCTGTGTCCCGAACCTTGACAGGACCTCGGGGATGGCCCGGCGCGCGCCCGGGGGCCCGTTCCGGTCCTGGAGAGCTTCCTTCAAGACGTCCTCGACGGCCGGGCCGTAGGCCGCGAGGGCGGTTTGGGCGTCCTGAAGGGTCAGCGGGCTTTCCAAGTGGCGGAGGACGAGGGGGACGTGCTCCCTGGGCCTGTGGACGGCGACCCCGCCGAGGGCGTAGGTCACGACCTGAGAGGACGGGTCCCGCAGGAGGAGCCCGAGGGTCCTCATGACTTCGGGCGTGGGCTCCATCATGCCCACGAGCTTGGCCGCTTCCATGCGATCGATATCGGATTCCGACCCGGCGATCCCCTCGAGACGCTTCTCCATGACCGCCTTGTAATCGTCCGAGGCGAAGACCTTGCGGACCTCGACCTCGAAGTCCTTGTCGGCGATGGCCTCCTCGAAGCCCCGGAAAAAGACCTCGCCGCCGACGTCGAGCAGGCAATCCAGCGACCGGGCCCTGAGCTCGTCCTGCTTGAAGCCGAGGAGCTCCTTGAGCTCGGGGCTCAGGCTGCCTTTGCGGATGAGATCGAAGATGTTCATGATGTAGAGGGTCGTGCTCCTGTCCCGGCTCTCCAGGGCGTCGAAGACGCGACCCGTCACATCCATATCGACGTTGTCCTTCACGGCCTTGTTGGCGTCGATCCATTTCCGGTTCAGGTCCTTCTTCAGGACGCTCGGATAGAGCCCGTAGACGACGACGATCAGAACGATCCACAGGGCGATGAAGCCCAGGACCAGGAAGCCGATCTCCCGGACCTGGGTGGAAGCCGGCTTGTAAGCGAACCGGGAGACATGGAAGAGCAGCAGGAAGAGGCCGGCCCCGAGGCCGACGGCGAACTTGTTGACGAACATGTCGATGAAGATCTTGGCCCGGTATTTGATGTCTTCGGGAACGGGGATGTAGAGCAGCTCCCGGACCGACTGGCTGACCGTGTTGTCGAAGATCTTGTCGCTTCCCCGGACGAAGATGGCCCAGACGAGGAACAGACCGGCCGGCAGAAGGAAGATCGAAAGCGATCCGAGGAGCAGAAAGACCGGGGCGACCAGGAGGGCCAGGCGGATGCCGAAGTTCTTCAGCACCCGTCTCGTCGCGGCCCAGTGGAAAACGGTCGAGAGAAAGAGGACCCCCAGGTAAAAATTGCCCAGGAACGAGGTCCGGCCGACATCGTACTCGTAAACATCCTTGACCACGATCTTGAACTGGAAATTGATGAGCGATCCCGCGACCATGGCCGAGGCCAGGAGACCGGCCAGGAGGAGAAGGTATTTGTTCTTCCGGACGGCCGCGAAGCTCTCCAGATACCCGACCCGGGCCTTGGGGCCGGGCGAAGGGGGTTCGGACCCTCCCCGTAGTTTCCTCTGCTCTCCGTGGAGGAGATGGACGGTCGCCAGGACGAGCAGGAGGATCCCGGGGCAGAAGAGCAGGAGGTTCTCGGGTCCGACGACGCGGACGAGAAGGGACGTCAGGAGGGCGCCGGCGATCCCGCCCAGCAGGCCCCCCGAGACGAACAATCCGATCAGCCTTTTCGCCTGGTAGGGGTCGAACGTGTCGTTGACCGCGATCCAGAACTGGGTGACGGACATGGCGATGAAGACGTCGGAAAAAAAGCAGAAGACGAACACGGGCAACGGCCAGATGTCGCGGATGATGACCTGGAACGGGATGACCCCGTAAACGGCCGAAGAGTGGATCATGGGCGTGCGGGCCAGCAGCTGCTGGCCGGTGTCGAAGACATACCAGAACACGAACAGGGCGGAGACGAAAAAGAGGATGGTCCCCGTCATGTAGGCCCGTCGGGGCAGATGGTCGATGAGCCTGGCGTTGAAGGCCACGACGAAGCCGATGAGGAGGGCCGTCGCCAGGTCCGCGTAAGGCCACCAGGCGGGTGTGACCCCGATCAGGAAGTTCTCTTTGACCGGCTTGATGATGTAGAACGAGAAGGTGGTCAGGAAAAAGAAGGTGAACAGGTAGGTCGCGGCCCGGGTCTCGGCCGCGCGGACGTCGGCGAACCTGTTCAGGAACGCGTTGAGACGGCCGTCAGACATGGCCCTCTCCCGTCAGCGCCGGCCCGATCAAGCTTGTCCGAAACTCCGCAGGGCGCAGTCCTCGTCCTCGTAGATGTCGAGGACTTTGGTCAGCATGGTGATCTGGAAGATGAGGAGCAGCTTCTTGGAGATGTTGAACAGCTTGAATCGCCCGCCCAGGTTCTGGGTCGAGATGTAGCTGGCGAGGATCTCCCCCACCCCGAAGCTGTCGATGAACTCCACCTTCTCCAGGTTGAGCATGATCTTGCGCTTGCCCCTGTCCAGATGGGTTTTCACCAGGTGGTGGAGCGTCGTCTCCATGTTGTCGGAGCGCCGGATCTCTCCCGTGATGTCGAAGATGACGACGTCGTCGGTGTCGCGTGTCGTGATGATCATTCTGGCCCGCCTTCGCTAACCTGTTTACCAAAAGCCCGGGGCAAAGTCAACCGGACGCCCGTTTTTGATAGAATGGGGGGCGAAAGGAGCCGCCCATGCCGCTCATCGAGATCCATCTGCTCGAAGGCCGGACCGACGAGCAGAAGAAGGCCCTGCTCTCGGCCGTCACGGGCGCCGTCCACGATTCCATCGGCGCCCCGCTCGAAACGATCCGCGTCTGGGTCCAGGAGATGTCGCCCCGCGCCTTCATGTCCGCCGGGGTCCTGGCCGCCGACAAGAAGAAGTAAGCCCGGCCCTTCCGTACCGGCTCCCCGCGACTTTCAT
>VGJC01000033.1 GCA_016867635.1 Candidatus Aminicenantota bacterium
AGGCGACATTATATTCCCTGTTCGGGAATCCGCAAGACCGGGTTGGAGAGAATTGCGCAAGCTCATATCGGAATACCGGGCCCTCCTCAAGCCCCTGGCGATCGAAGGGGCCCCCGATCTCCTCATCTTCCGGCCCGTCGCCTTCCTTCTCGTTCAGCTCCTGAAGAGGTTCCCGATAACCCCCAACCAGGTCTCCTTCTCGGCCATCGGGACCGGCCTCCTGTGCGGCTTCTGCCTGGCCATTGGAACGCGGCGGAGCTTTTTCTTCGCCGGGCTCATCTACCTGATCACGGTCGTCCTGGACTGCGCCGACGGCATGCTGGCCCGGCTGAAGAAGTCCGGCACCCCGCTCGGGCGGGTCGTCGACGGGTTCATCGACTACTCCAACGGGGTCGCGGTCATGGTCGGCCTGGGCCTCGGCCTCCCCCGGATGGGCCTCGACCTGCCCTTGGATTCGTGGACCGTCGTGGCCCTAGCCGGGGCCTCCATGGCCCTCCACTGCGGCGTCGTCGATTACTTTCGCGGCCAGTACGCCTTCCACGCCCTGGGGGCCAAGGATTCGCTCTTCGCCGACATCCGCCGCCAGGAGGAGATGCTGGGTTCGCTGAGAAAGGAGGGGCGCCGGCGCTTCCGGCGCCTGGTCCTCAAAGTTTCCCTGGCCTATCACAAGGGCCAGGCCCGCTTGGCTGCCGGGCCGCGCCGGTTCGACGCCCGGGAATACGCCCGGTACAACCGCTGGACCCTGCGGGGCTGGTTCATGATCGAGCTGACCGTGCACATCGTCGTTCTCGTCGTCTCGGCCTTCCTCTATGAACCGAGGGTCTTTTTCGTCTATACGATCGTCATCGCCAACGCCTGGCTCCTGGTCATGGCTCCCGTCCAGTATTTTGTCAACAGGCGGGTCGCGGCCCGTAGCCGTCCGCCCGGCCCCCTCGAAGATGGACGCGGGCCGGCCGTTGGGATATCATGAGCTCTTAGCCGCTCCGACGGCTCGAGAACCCTGAACGGGAGGTCCGAAAGCATGAACATCAAAAAAACCCTCATTTTCGCCCTGGCCTTGACCCTGGCCGTCCTCGCGGCCGGGTGCCGTAAGTCCGAGCCCCCGGCGGCCGCCCCGGAGTTCGCCTGGCAGGTCGACAAGTTCGCCGACCTGAGGATCCTGCGCTACCAGGTGCCGGGCTTCGCCGACCTGACCCCCTCTCAAAAAGAGCTCGTCTATTACCTGAGCGAGGCCGCCCTCTGGGGCCGCGACATCATCACCGACCAGAACTACAAGCACAACCTCGCCGTCCGCCGGACGGTCGAGGCCATCGTCGAGGGCTATAAAGGGGACCGCGGCGACCCCCAATGGACGGCCTTCATGACCTGGGCCAAGAGGGTTTGGTTCTCCAACGGCATCCACCACCACTATTCCAACGACAAGTTCCCGCCGGAATTCACGCCGGAGTATCTCGCCGCCCTGATCAAGGGATCCGAAGGGGCCGCGTTCCCCGTCGGCGACAGCGGGACCGTCGACGACCTCCTGGCCTTCCTCCGGCCCATCCTGTTCGACCCGGACGTGGACGGAAAGAAGGTCTCCCAGGACGCGACGAAAGACCTGGTGACCCGCTCGGCCGTCAATTTCTACGATGGGGTCACCCAGGCCGAAGTCGAGGCCTATTACAAGAAGCTCGCCGACCCCAAAGACCCGACGCCCGTCTCCTACGGTCTCAATTCGCGGGTCGTCAAAAAGGGCGGGAAGGTCGTCGAGGAGGTCGCCTCGATCGACGGCCTCTACGGGCCGCATATCTCGAAGATCGTCCATTGGTTGGAGAAGGCCGCGGGCGTCGCCGAGAACGACCGCCAGCGGCAGGTCATCGAGGCCCTCGTCGAATACTACCGGACGGGCGACCTCCGGAAATTCGACGCGTACAACATCCTGTGGGTCCATGACCTCGACTCCCACGTCGACTTCATCAACGGCTTCATCGAGGTCTACAGCGACCCGTTGGGCATGAAGGGCAGCTGGGAGGCCATGGTCAACTTCAAGGACCTGGCGGCCACCAAGAGGGCCGACACCATTTCCGCCAACGCCCAGTGGTTCGAGGACCGCTCCCCGGTCGACCCCCGGTTCAAGAAGAAGGAGGTCAAGGGGGTCTCGGCCAAGGTCATCACCGCGGCCATCCTCGGCGGGGACTGCTACCCCTCGACGCCTATCGGCATCAACCTGCCCAACGCCAACTGGATCCGCAAGAACCACGGCTCGAAGTCGGTGACCATCGAGAACATCACCTACGCCTACGACCAGGCCTCGCTGGACTCCGGGTTCGGCAAGGAGTTCACCTGGTCCGACGAGATCCTCGAACGGGCCAAGAGATACGGGGCCTTGGCCGGCAACATCCACACCGACCTCCACGAGGTCCTGGGGCACGGCTCGGGGCAGCTCCTGCCCGGGGTCAGCTCCGAGGCCCTGCGGAACTACCACTCGCCGGTCGAGGAGTCGCGGGCCGACCTGTTCGCCCTCTACTACATCATGGACGAAAAGATGGTCGAGCTCGGTCTACTGCCGAGCCTGGACGCGGCCAAGGCGGCCTACGACGGGCAGATCCGCAACGGGTTGATGACCCAGCTGACGCGCATCCAGCCCGGCAAGACCATCGAGCAGGCCCACATGCGCGGCCGGGCCATGGTCGCCCACTGGGCCTACGAGAAGGGCAAGCCCGACAACGTCATCTCCCGCCAGACCCGGGACGGCAAGACCTTCTTCGTCGTCAACGACTACGTCCAGCTGCGGCGCCTCTTCGGCGAGCTCCTGGCCGATGTCCAGCGGATCACGAGCGAGGGCGACTACGCGGCCGCCCGCGACCTCATCGAGACCTACGGCGTCCAGGTCGACCCGGAGCTCCACCGGGAGGTCCTCGAGCGCTACGCCAAGCTCGACCTGGCCCCCTACAGCGGCTTCGTCAATCCCGTCTACACGCCGGTCTTCGAGAACGGCCGTATGGTCGACGTCAAGATCTCCTTCGACGAAGGCTACGTCGAGCAGATGCTGCGCTACGGAAAGGAATACTCATTACGATAGAGAGGAGGCCGCCGATGTCCATGAGCTGCGCAAGGCGGGCGGCCCGCGCCTCCCGATGAGCTTCCGGGGCGCCATCTTCGACCTCGACGGCACGGTCGTCGAGAACTCGTACGACTGGCCCCGGATCAAGGAGGAGCTCGAGGTCGAGGGCCTGTCCATCCTCGATTACCTCGGCCGGCTCGAGGAGCCTGAGCGTTCCAGGAAGTGGGCCGTGCTCGAGCGTCACGAGACCGAGCAGACGGCGGGCTCGGCGCTCCGGGAGGGCGTCAGGGAGCTCCTGTCGCTGCTCAGGTCGAGGGGTGTCGCCTCGGCCCTTGTGACGAACAATTCGCACAAGAACACGGATTATCTGCTCCGCAAGTTCGGTCTGTGCTTCGACTGTGTCATCACCCGGGAGAGCGGCTTGTGGAAGCCGTCGGGGGCCCCTTTGCGGGAAGCCATGGACAGGATGGCCCTCCGTCCCGATGAGTGTTTCGCGGTCGGCGACACCCGCTTCGATGTCCTGGCGGCCATCGACGCGGGGATAGGCGCCGTCTTCATCCTGTCGAAAGAACCGGAGGCGTTCGTCGGCTTCCCGGTCGAGGTCCTGCCCGACATGGGCACCCTGGAGGAGCGGCTGGAGGGCTTGCTGATGGCGGAGGACGAATGAGAAAGGTCGCCGCCGCGGCCCTCGGGCTGGCTCTCGCCGGGGCCGCGGCCTGCTCGGCCGGCCGGCTGGGTCCCTCCGGCGTGACCCCGTGCGCCCGGGCCTTCGTCTTCGTCGACCGCGGCCGGCCGGCGGCCGCGATCGAGATCCCCGAAGGCGACAACGGGATCGAGAGGCGGGCGGCGGAGATCCTCCAGTCCTCGATCCGCAAGATGAGCGGGGTGACGCTTCCCATCCGGGCCGTCGCCGCCCCCGGCGTGGGCCGCGTCGCCGCCATCGGGTTCGACGGGGAGCAGTTGCCGCCGACCCTGGCCTCCGTGCGTTCGTCCATCCGGCGCGACGGCTTCCTCCTCGGCACGACGACCGGCAACCTTTATATCGTCAGCGGCGGCGGCAAGGGCGCGATCTACGGCGTCGTCCATCTCCTGGAGAAATACTACGGGTGCCGGAAGTTCAGCCCGACGGCCGAGGTCTTCCCTCACCGGGACGACATCGCCCTCGGCTGCATCCTCGAGCGGGAAAACCCCCTCAACGAGGTCCGCATCGTCAACGGCGACTTCGCCCGGGACCCCGATTACCGGGACTGGATGAGGCTCCATGTTCCGGACGAGATCTATGGCTCCGGGTATTACGTCCACACCTTTCAGAAGCTCGTCCCCTGGCAGGAGCATTTCTCCGCCCATCCCGAGTATTTCGCCTGGATGAACGGCAAGCGTGTCATCGACCAGCCCTGCCTCTCGCGGCCCGACGTCTTCGAGATGGTCATCGCCAAGCTCCGCGAAGAGATGGCCGCCCAACCCGACAAGCAGGTCTGGTCCGTGAGCCAGAACGACAACTTCTCTTATTGCCAATGTCCCGAATGTAGCGCGGCGATCGGGGAGGAGGGCTCGCCGTCCGGTCCGCTCCTGCGTTTCGTCAATCGCGTCGCCGCCTCTTTCCCGGACAAGATCATCTCGACCCTAGCCTATCAGTCCACGCGGCCGGCCCCCCGCCTGACGAGGCCCGCGCCGAACGTCGAGATCATGCTGTGCACGATCGAGTGCGACCGCAGCCGGCCCTTGGCCGATACGCCGTCGGGCCGGGCGTTCGTCCGCGACCTCGAGGACTGGACCCGGATCTGCGGCCGCGTCTATCTCTGGGACTACACGGTCAACTTCTCGCACTTCGTCTCACCCTTCCCGAACCTCCAGGTCCTCGAGCCCAACATAAGGCTATTCATGGACCACGGCGTCGGACGCCATTTCCAGCAGACCAACGCCGGCCCCGGCCACGAATTCAGCGAGCTCAAGTCCTATCTGCTGGCCCGGCTGCTGTGGAACCCGAACGGCGGCGTCAAGGCAGCGACGGGCGATTTCCTCGAAGGCTACTACGGTCAGGCCGGGCCCTCGATCAGGCGGTACTTCGAGGCCCTCCAGCGGGCCCTCGAGAGGAGCGGCGCCGGGCTCGACATCTACGAGCCGCCGACGGCCCACGCCGACGGCTTTCTTTCCGCCTCCGATGTCGCGGCCTACAACGCGATCTTCGATAAGGCCGAGGCCTCGGCGGCCGGCGATCCGGCGGTCCTGTTTCGAGTGAGGACCGCGCGTCTGCCGCTCATGTACGCCATGATCGAGATCGGCAAGAACGACCTGTTCGGACCGCGGGGCTTTTTCGTGGAGCGGTCGGGGCGGTATGCCGTCAAGCCGGCGATGGCCGCGCTGCTTGACGAATTCCTCGAGCGTTGCCGGGCGGCCGACGTGCGGAATCTGAACGAGGCGGGGCTGACCCCCGAAGCCTATCATGACGCCTCGAAGAGGTTCATCGAGGTTCAGGTCGAGGGCAACCTGGCCTTCCGGCGCGCGGTCACAGCCGACCCACCGCCGTCCCCCAAATACGCCAAGGGAAACCTCGCGGTCCTGACCGACGGTGTGTGGGGCGCGAACGACTTCCGGGTCCACTGGCTGGGCTGGGAAGGCGTCGACGCGACCCTGACCTTGGATCTCGGCGCGGCCAAGGCGGTCCGGGAGATCGCCCTGAGCACGCTGTCCGACCAGAGGAGCTGGATCCTCCACCCCGGAAGCGTCGGCTGCGAGGTCTCGGCCGACGGTCTTACGTACCGGGACCTCGGGACGATCACGGTCGAGGGCGACCATCGCGGGGAGGAGTTCGTCCGGGCCTTCGGGTGGCGGGCCGGCGAGTTCGTCGATCCGGCCGCGCTGGCCGCCGTCCGCTATGTCCGCTTCAGGGTCGTAGGGACGAAGGCCCTTCCCGAGTGGCACGTCTCGGCGGGCGGGGCGTCCTGGTTCTTCGTCGACGAGATCGTCGTCCGCTGATTTCAGTATCCTTTTCCGCGCGGAACAACGGCCAGGATGCCGATCCGTCTTCGTTGGGTATCCAATTCGAATATGATTCGATACTCTCCAACCCTTAACCGATAATAGCCCTTGAGCTTCCCTTCGAGGGAACGGACGTCCCTGTGCTGAAGGGGATTCTCGCACTCCCCGAGCTTTTCGATATGATCAAGGATCCTGTTCGAGAATTTGTCTTCCAGCCGTTCGAGAGATTTTATAGAGGACTTAGAGAGCTCAAGGAGCCAGCCTTTTTCTTGCATCTCTTAGAGAGACGCTCTTGCGGGCCCGGAATTCTCGCGAGGCGGCCCTGACGCTCTCGTAAAGTCCGGGAATGGCCATGAGCTCGAGGCTTTCCTTCCGGCGGTCGATATATTCGTCGATCAGATCGACAAGGAGATCGTTCATCTTCCTTCTTTCAAGACAGGCCACGGCCTTGAGAAGGTCCCTTTTTTCTTCCGGGATGCGGATCGTGGCTGTTTCCATTCTTTCTCTCCCTTGATGGAATATTAAGCGCTTAAGCGCTTTGTGTCAACCCCTCTGACCCAGTTCTTCTATCTCTCCCGTAGGAAAGACGCTCGGGAAGAGCGGTTTTCTCAAGGAGCCTGACACGAGGTCTGTTGCCAGAGGCGGGGGATTCGTGATAATTTTCCCCTGCTGCCGGGGTGGCGGAATTGGCAGACGCAAGGGACTTAAAATCCCTCGTGGCGAGAGCCACATGCCGGTTCGATCCCGGCCCCCGGCACGCGAAGTCCCCCAGAGCGCCCTGAGATCCGGCCAAGCTCTCCATCGACGTTGGCCGCGCCCCGAGCCCGAACGACCCTGGGAACAGAGGGCGGGCGGCTTGGTCTTCTCAGGCGCCGAGAAGCTCGAGGAAGATCCCCCGGGTCCTTTCGGCGAGCCCCCCGACCGTCTCCCTCGTATATCCCGCTACGGGCACGGCTGGGCGAACGATCATCTCGACGACGCCCGGCCGGATGAGCAGGCTGCCCTTGCGGTTGATCGCGTAGGCGCCTTTCTGGATGACCGGCAGGATGTCGAGCCCGGTCTCCAGGGCCAGATGGAAGCCGCCCTTCTTGAACGTCCCGAGCTTGCCGTCCGGGCTCCGCGTTCCCTCGGGCAGGATGGCGATGGAATGATCCGGTCTCTCGCCCACCAGCCGGGACGCCCGGGCCAGGCTTTCGATGGCCCGGGCCGTGTCCTTGCGGGCGATGGGGATCATGCCGATGCGCCTGAGGACGAGCCCGTAGAGCGGCCAGCGGAAATGGCTCTCTTCCTCGACGCCGCGGGCCAAGCCGGGGAAACCGGTGTAGAAAACCAGAGGGTCGAAGAAATTGACGTGGTTCATCATGACCACGTATTGACGGCCTGGGACCATGTTGCCGCCGCCCCGCGTCCGGACGCGGATCCCGCAACACATGAGCACGAGCCGGCAGCTGGCCTTGATGAGGGTGTCGAGGGCCTTTCCCCGGTGGATAAGGGCCGCGGTCAGCACGAGCAGACAGCAAGCGGCGAAGACGGGCAGAGCCACCGTCCACAGGGCGAAAGACCGAAGGACCGCCCGCCAGCGTCTCATGCCAGGATCGTCAACTCCCCGGGCAGGACCTTGAGCCGCAGCGGCGTGCGGCCGAGCAGCTCGCCGTCGGCCATGATCAGCAGGGGAGGGTCGCCGACGACGGTCATTTCGGCGGCCGAGGTCATCTCGACCTTGGGATGCCCGACGTGGGTCCCGGCGAAGACGCCCTTGAAAATGGCCACGATCTCCCGGCGGTTGACCTCGCGGAAGACGACCAGGTCGGCCTTGCCGTCCGAGACGTCGGCCGGGGGGGCGATCATCATCTTGCCGCCCGTGAACTTAGAGTTGGATATGACCAGGGCGCTGTCGCGGATGGTCCAAGCCCGGCCGTCGGCCGTAATGTCGATGCGATTGTTCATGCCTTTGGCCAAGCGCAGGAGGACGGCTAGGCTGTAGCCGGCCGAGCCCAGGAACTTGAGACGCTCGTTGGTCAGCTTGAGGATGTCGGCGATGAGGCCGACGCCGAGGATGTTGAGAGAGAAGCGTCGCTCGGTCCGGCCCTCGTCCTGATACTCGAACTCGACCAGGTCGACCCGGCGCCGCCGCCCGGCCAGGATGCCGTCGATGGCCTCCTCGGCGGTCGTCACGCCGAAGTCGCGGAGGAACGAATTCCCGGTCCCGGCCGGGATGAGGCCGAGCTCGACGCGGCGAGGGGAGGGCCCCGCGGAACGCAGGCCGTGGACGACTTCGAACGGCGTGCCGTCGCCGCCGAGGCAGAGAACGCGCTCGAAGCCCCTCTCGGCGGCTTGGCGCCCGATCTCGACGGCCTGGCCGGAGCGTTCCGACACCCGCACTTCGAGGCCGGGGAATTCCCGCAGAAGCCGGGCCTCGAGGCTGCGAAAGGCCTTTGCTCCGCGGCCGTGGCCGGCGGCGGGGTTGACGACGAGAAGGGTCCTCATGCGCGTGTCCGGAGCCGTTTATACCACGCCTCCGCCGAAAGTACAATTGAGCCGGCCCGGGTGTCTTTGACGCGATCCGCTTCGCGTGCTATAAAAATAGGCGAGGAGGACGGCATGCCGCTGCTAAATACCGTTTTCTATCACAATACGGTCCAGACCTGGATCATCGCCCTAGGGGTCGTCGTCGTCGCCTTCGTCGCCCTCAGGCTGTTGAAGGGGCTCCTCCATCGACGGTTCGCCGCCCTGGCCAAGAGGACCGCCACGGATATCGACGACTTGATCGCCGATCTCATCGGCCGGGTCAAGCTTTACTTCCTGCTGGCCGTGGCGCTCTACGCCGGCTCCCAGTTCCTGACCCTGCCGGAGGCCCTCAAGACCTTCCTGCAAAAGCTGGCCGTCGTCACCTTCCTCCTCCAGGCGGTCGTCTGGGGAGGCGCGGTCCTGGACTTCCTGATCCACCGGGCGCGCAAGAAGAAGGGGGAGGAGGACAAAGCCGGCCTGACCACCTTCTCGGCCTTGGCCTTCGCCGGCCGGCTCGTCCTCTGGTCGGTGGCCCTGCTCCTCGTCCTCGACAACCTGGGCGTCGACATCACGGCCCTGGTCGCCGGGCTCGGCGTCGGGGGCATCGCCGTGGCCCTGGCCCTCCAGAGCATCCTCGGCGATCTGTTCGCCTCGATGTCCATCGTTCTCGACAAGCCGTTCGTCATCGACGATTTCATCATCGTCGACAACCTGATGGGCACGGTCAAGCACATCGGCCTGAAGACGACCCGCGTCCAAAGCCTGACCGGCGAGGAGATCGTCTTCTCCAACAGCGACCTGCTGAAGAGCCGGATCAAGAACTACAAGCGGATGATCGAACGGCGGATCCTGTTCACGGTCGGGGTCACTTACCAGACACCGGCGGACAAGCTCGAGGCCATCCCCGGGATGATCCGGGAGATCGTCGAAGCCCAGGAGAGGGTCCGGTTCGACCGCGCCCACTTCAAGCAGTTCGGGGCCTTCTCCCTGGACTTCGAGACGTCCTATTACGTGACCGACCCCAATTATCTGGTCTACATGGATATCCAGCAGGCCATCAACCTGGCCCTGCTCCGCAAGTTCGCGGCCGAGGGGATCAAGTTCGCCTACCCGACCCAGACCATCTTCGTCAACACACCCGTCGCCTGACAAATAGGTCGGAAGGCCCGACAAGATTGTCGGAAAAGAGCGCCGGCCGGAACGGCCATCTTATTGACAAATAATCAAATACGGATTGGCACGGTTCCCGCTTCTTGTTCGGGAGGACGAAACATATCAATGACGGCATTCCCTAAAGGAGAAGGAAGATGAAGAAAGCGCTGTATGTCCTCGGGTTGCTGGCTCTCGGCTTCGCCGCTTGCACATCGAGCGGGGAGGTCGGCAACTTCCAGCTGCTCATGAAGGACCTGCCCATCGACATGGACCACGTATGGGTCACGTTCGCGGAGCTGACCTTATTCTCGGAAGGCGAGCCGCCCGTGACGATTGAAACCAAGGATGACGAAGGCAATCCCTTGAGGGTCGACCTGCTCGAGCTGAGGGAGATCGAAGGCGAGAAGGCAAAGCTCGGTACGATCTTCAGCGGCTCGGTCCCGGCCGGGACTTACACCCAGATCAGGCTGATCCTCACCAAGGCGGCCTACGTGGCTTTCGGGGACGACACGGACACCGAGATCGACCTGTTCGTTCCGAGCGGCGAGATCAAGATCCCGGTCGAATTCACGATCGAGGAAGGCGACGACTTGACGACGGTCACCATCGACTTCGACGCGGAAAGCTCCGTCCACGTCCACCCGACGGGCAACGGGCTCTACATCATGAGGCCCGTGGTCACGCTCGTCAGCGTCGTCACGGAGTAGATCCCAGGAACATCTTCACATAGGCCAGGTTCGACTCGAGGGCTTTCCGGCAGTCCTCGGTCGCCTGGCCGATGGCCAATCCTTCCTCGAGCATCTGCCTGGCCGGCGCCAGATCGACGGTCTGGTCCTGCTTGTGTCTCTTGATGATCATGTAGGCCGCGTTGTTCTTGCCCCAGGCGACGATGTCCGGCCGGTCAAGCCCCTCGGCCTGACGGATGTACTCCAGGTAGTACTGCAGGGCCTCGACGAATTGCCCGTTGCCGTCATGCTCCTCGGCCTTGAGTTTCGCGGCGCGCCAGTTGTCCCAAGAGACGACCTGGGTTTCCGCGGCGGCCTCCTGCTGTTCCTGATGGGCGGCCCTCGACATCGGGACCCCCATGGTCAGGACCACAACCAGGCCCAAGGCGAATAACTTTTTCATTTTGGCCTCCCCTCCGGTGGATTCGTTGACCTGATTATATAGGATGCCGACAAATACGTTCAATAGTTCACCTATTTGTTTTGAGCCGTCCTCGGATAATCAATGTATCTTATTGAATATAAATATATTAATAATTGGCACGCCTCCTGCAGATAATTGTCGCGGCTGGCAAGCCAAATCTCAAGACCAAGGAGGTCAAAATGAAAAACGCCAAAGCCGGTCTCAAGGGTCTTCTGGTCGGGGCCTTGATCCTCGGGCTCTCGGCCGCCTCGTTCGCCCAGAACCCGGCCCAGCAGCTCCAGCAGCAGCAGCAACAGCAGCAGATGCTCCGGATGCAGAACATGGCCCAGGCCCTGACCCAGGTCATGGAAAGGGCCCAGAACATGGTCCGCAACCTCGAGCAGCGCTTGCAGAACCTTCCGGAGAACGCTCTGCGGGCCCAGGAGCAGCACCGCAATCTGGTCAAGATGGGCGAGGCCATGGAGCGGGTCGCGGAGAACATGAAGCAGAACATGGAGCGCTTCCAGGAGATGGCCCAGAACCGCGAGTTCACGCAGAACCGGGAAATGAACAAGGCCATGAACGGGCTCGAGATCGCCCTGGAGAAGGTCACGGCCAACATGACGGAGGCCGTCGAGATCCTCCAGGGCATCGCCAACCGTCTCGGCGGCAACTGACACGTCCATGGACGCGCGCCGCAAGTTTCGCCTTGCGACCGTGCCGGCCGCGGCCGGGGTCGTTCTCATGACCCTGGCCGCGGCGTTCCCCTCGGCCGCGGGGACGCTCTCTTACACCGGGTCCTTCCAACTGGCCCAAGGGAATTACTATTTCGACCAAGCGACCCGGGGGGTGTATTTCTTCAACGGCTTCTCTTTCCATTCCGGGGCCGTCACCTTGACGGCCACCGTCCCCCTGATCTACCAGAGCTCCCCCTATGTGTCCTACAGCGGCGTCGGGGTGCTGCCCTCCGGCGGTTCAAAAAGCTCCGCGGTCGGCTCCCAGTCGGGACGGCGGCCGGGCGGCAATCCGGTCGTCCTGCCTGAGACGGAGGCCTTGGAATTCCGGCAATTCGGGGTCGGGGACCCGCTGGCGCGCCTGGGCGTCCGGCTCTGGAGGGAGGGCCCGTACCTGCCGTCGGTCGAGCTGTCGGGACAGGCCAAGTTCCCGCTGGCCGGCGTGGAGACGGGATTCGGGACGGGCACGTGGGACTACGGCGCGGGGGTCTCTCTGACCAAGAGGCTGGGCGCCGTCATTTTCTTCGCCGATGTCGGCTATTGGATCCTCGGGGACCTGCCGGATCTCGAGATCCTCGATCCCTGGTCCTACGCCGTTTCGTTGGGCCTGCCCCTGTCGAGAGGGAAGGCCGCCCTGCTCGTCTCCTATTTCGGGCTGACGCGGATCATCGAGGGCGTCGAGCCGCCCTCGGCCGCGGGCGCCGGGCTGTCGTTCAAGGTCGGGCCCAAGAGCAGCCTGATGATCAACGGTTCGATCGGCCTGTCGGAGGCCTCGCCGGACTTCACGGCCTCGTTCGGTTGGTCGCTGGGGATCTGATCAGAACTGGGCGCTCAAGCCGAGATTGATGACACCCTTGTAGCCGGCTCCGAACTCGGCGAAGAACCCGACCTTGCCGCCGAAGCGCAGGCCGAGGGCGTTGAGATGGAACGTCGGCAGGGTCCTGTTGTATGTCTCGGTCTCGTCGCCGTCGGTGTAGGTCCCCTTCCGGAACCTGGCCCCGAAACCGGCGCCCGAATAGAGCTGGAAGCCCTTCTTCATGATCCAGCGGTAGTCGATCTCCAGCGCGCCGACGATGTTCGTCTCCTTGAAGGGCCCGACCGGCTCTTCTGTGATGTTGTTGAGCAGCGTGCCATTCGACTGGTAGCCGCCGACGGCCGCTCCGAACCCGAACCGGGAGTTGCGGGAAAAATGGTAGGTCAGGAACGGGGCCCCGGTGAAATCCATCTCGCTCTTATAAAAGGACCCGAGGGTGATGACGATGAGGACGAGATCCTCGATGACGTCGGCCATCTGGTCGATCGTGACCAGCCCGTAGGACAACGAGACGTCGTGGCGCCTGGTCTGGGCCAGGCCCAGGGACGAGACCGCCACGGTCATGAGGATGAGGACGGCGAGGGGCTTGAAGACTCTCTTGACGTTCATATCCGATACCTCCTGGTGATCTGAGCCGTCCGTCCGGCTCCGCCGGTTGACACCCGTCCGTAAAAGCCCGAGAATGAAGGCCTCGGGCTTCCGGCCGACCGGATTACGGGCACATTTCCCGAGGTACGGCTCTCGATAATTAGTCGCCCGGGCCGTCCCTCTATTGAAAGGCGGGCCATGACCACAAGACGCAAGATCGGCCAAGGGATCGTTCTTTTCGTCCTCGCGCTGACGGGGGGCCTTCTTTCAGCGGCGGCCCCCGCCGGCCCAGCCTCCGGGCCCGCGCGGCTCTGGACGGTCGAAGACGTCTTGCTGGCCGAGTCCTCCTCCGACTGGCAGATCTCGCCGGACGCCCGAAGGGCGGTCTGGGTCAAGACCCGGATGGACAAAGAGAAGAACGGCCGCGTCTCGAACCTCGTCCTGACCGACCTCGAGACGAAAAAGGAGATCGCCCTGACCAGGGGTACTGAGACCCATGGCCGGCCGAGGTGGTCGCCGAACGGCGAGCTCATCGCTTTCCTGAGCGGCCGGCCCCTTCCGAAACCCAACCCCGAGCTTGGCAAGTCCCAGCTCTGGCTGATTCCGGCCTTCGGCGGCGAGCCTTACCCTCTGACGGAATCCGTTCGCGGCGTCCAAGCCTTCGAGTGGTCCGGCGACGGGACCATCGTGTTCAGCGCGCCGGAGGATCCGACGCTCTACGAGCTCGAGCTCAAGAAGAAAAAGGACGGCACACGGGTCGTCGATGATGTGGACCACGAACCGCCCGTGCGACTGTTCAAGATCTCCGTCACGGACAGGAAGATCACCCGGCTCACCGATAACGCCGACTTCATCGCGACCTGGGGGCTTTCGGCCGACGGCAAGACGGCCATGACCGTCCATCAGCAGTATCTCAGCTTCATGTGGGACCAGAAGGTGCTGCCCAAGATCTTCATCTGCGACCTCGAGCGCGGTTCGCGCCGGGAGATCCTCGCCGGGCGGCGCATCGTCCCCTTCGAGGTCCACGGGGCCCGGGACGGGAGCGGTTTCTACATCGCCGCGCCCTATTCCTCGGACCCGCGGTTCTTCACGGCCTCGATCACGCTCCTCTATTTTTACGACGCGGCCTCGGGCCGGGACGTCCGGGTCGACCTCGGCTGGGAGAACGGCCTGGCCGCGGGGAACGGTCCCGCCCAGGGCTTCGAGACGACCCCCGACGGGTTCATCGCCCTCCTGGCCGCCGGGGTCCGCTATCTCCCGGCCCGCTACACCAAGGCGGGGCTGAGCTGGACGAGGGCCGACATCGAGGGCGGGCACACGACGAACACCTTCGGTCTGACCGTCAGCCGTGACGCCAAGGCCGTCGTCTACGAATACTCGACGCCCGGCACTCCGACCCAGTGGTACCGGGCCGCGCTCGACGGCCGCGCGCTCGCCGGCGCCGAGAAGCTCACCGACCTGAACCCCGGCTTCAAGGACAAGGCCGTGGCCAGGACCGAGGTCGTCCGCTGGACGGGCGCCCTCGGAGAGGAAGTCGAGGGCGTGCTCTATTACCCGACCGACTACCAGGCCGGCAGGAAATACCCGCTCCTCACCGCGCCCCACGGCGGGCCGGCCAGCATGGACCTCGACCAGTGGGACGAGAGCTGGTCCTACGCCCACCAACTGCTGACCCAGCGGGGCGCGTTCATCCTCAAGCCCAACTACCACGGCAGCGCCAACTACGGCCTGAAGTGGGTCGAGTCCATCTGCTGCGGAAAGTATTATGAATATCCCGTCGAGGACATCGAGAAGGGCGTGGACTTCCTGATCCGGAAGGGTCTCGTCGACCCGGACCGCGTCGGGACGTTCGGTTGGTCGAACGGCTCCATCCTGTCGGTCGCCTTGTGCCTGGCCAACCCGGACCGCTACAAGGCGGCGGCCGTCGGCGCCGGCGATGTCGAGTGGATCAGCGACTGGGCCAACGTCGAGTTCGGCCAGTCCTTCGACGCCTATTACTTCGGCAAGTCCCCGCTCGAGGACCCGGACCTCTATATCCGTCTCTCGCCGTTCTTCCGGATGGACGAGATCAAGGCCCCGACCCTCATCTTCTTCGGCACCGAGGACCGCAACGTGCCGACCAGCCAAGGCTGGACCCACTACCGGGCCCTCTACCACCTGGACAAGGTCCCGGTGAGATTCCTGCTTTTCCCCGGCGAGCCGCACGCCCTGCAGGTCTACGCCCACCAGGCCCGCAAGCTCGAGGAGGAGATGGCCTGGTTCGACCGCCATTTCTTCAAGACCGAAAAGCCCGTGAACGAGGCCTTGAAGAAAGATTCCCCGCTCGGTCTGGCCCTGGGCTTGAAGGCCGCGGCCCGGGTGGGGAGCCGCTTTGGCGTGCGGGCCAAGGGGAGCAAGACGCTCATCCCCGAGGCCGTCCGCAGGGGAGAGCTCGAGATCGGACGATTCGAAGTGACGCGGGCCCAGTTCGCGGCCTTCGACCCGTCGTACCGGTTCGCTGCCGGGACGGAGAATTTCCCGGCCGGCGGCGTTTCGTTCGACCAGGCCCGGGCCTATGCGGCATGGCTGACGAAGGTCACGGGGCAGGCGTGGCGCCTGCCGACCGAGGACGAGGCGGCCAAACTCTATGAGGGAGCGAGCGGCGAGAACACGCTCGACCACTGGGCCGGTTACGCCGTCAATCCGGATGACGCCCGGCGGCTCGAGGCCAAGGTCCGGGAGCTCGGCGGACCGGCCGCCCTGCTCAAGGAGGCCGGCAGCTTCGCCGGGGCGGGGAAGGAAGGGGAGGAGCCGGTCTTCGACCTCGGCGGCAACGCGGCCGAATGGGTCGTCGGGAAGGACGGCGCCGGGAAGAAGGCGGGCCGCAGCGCCGACCGGCCGTCCGATCCGACGGCCCGGGCCGAGGAGGCCTCGCCGGAATGCACGGGATTCCGCGTCGTCCGCGGGAAGCCGTGACCGGCCGCATGCGACCGGCGCGGGCCGGCGTGATCGGGGATTGATGGACATCAGCATCATCATTCGCGGCGGGCGGCCTTCGGAAGGGAAGCCCCCGGGCAGGGCCGGGCTCAAGGGCAGGGCCTGGTCGGCCGGCGCCCTCGGCATCGCCGCGATGGCCTTCCTGATCTTCTGCTCTTACGGCGGCGTGGATTACTGGCAGGGCTGGATCTACTTCGGGCTCAACCTGGCGATCGTTGTCGCGACCACCTGGGTCCTGCGGAACGAGACCGGGCTGGTCGCCGAGAGGCTGCGGCCCGGCAAGGGCACGAGGTGGTGGGACAAGGTCTATTTCGGCGTGTCCACGCCGCTGTATTTCGCGGCTGTCATCCTGGCCGGCGTGGACGTGGGGCGAACGGGCTGGAGCAGGCCTGTTCCCGTTGCGCTCTACGCCGCGGCGGTGGCCGTCTACATCCTGGGTCAGGCGCTTTTCCTGTGGGCCAAGAAGGCGAACCCGTTCTTCTCGAGTGTTGTCCGCATCCAGACCGACCGGGGCCAGACGGTCTGCCGCGAGGGCCCCTACTGT
>VGJC01000034.1 GCA_016867635.1 Candidatus Aminicenantota bacterium
CGTGATCGCCTGGCCGGTCGCCCTGCTGGCCCTCCTTCTGTTCCCCATCGTCTGGCTCCTGCTCATCCCCTTCCGGCTCCTCGGCATCACGGTCAACGCCGTTCTCGAACTGTTCAAGGCCGTCATCACCCTGCCCGCCCGCGTGCTCCGCGGCCCTTCGCGGGTCTGAGCCCCGGGGGACACGTACCTCCGGTACATGTCCCCCTTTTTTCCCGCGAGTTTCGCGAGCCGCCGAATCCGGCCCTCTCGCAGGCGTATGAAATCACCGCAGCGACCGAGGACGACCGCTTAGAGAGGGGCCGAGGGGGATCGTCCGAGGAAGCCTAAAGCGGTGATTTAGACGGAGAGAGGACCGGACGAGGGCACCCTCGAAGAGGGCGGCTCACGATGTCTGAGCCTGCTATCCTGAGGGCTAGTCTGGATCCCGCGAGTTTCGCGAGCCGCCGAATCCGGCCCTCTCGCAGGCGTATGAAATCACCGCAGCGACCGAGGACGATCCCCCGAGGGCCCTTCCGCAGCCGACAGAAGTGTATATAATACCCCCAGCGAAGCCTGGACCATTCACCATTCGAGCAGGAGGCGTCCGATGAAGAGAATCCACCTCGTCGCCAACGCCCACCTCGATCCCGTCTGGCTCTGGGAGTGGCAGGAGGGCGCCGGAGAGGCCCTGTCGACATTCCGCCAGGCCGCCGAGTTCTGCGAAAACCATCCCGGTTTCGTCTTCTGCCACAACGAGGCCGTCCTCTACGAGTGGGTCGAGGAGCACGAGCCGGCCCTGTTCCGCCGCATCCGAAAGCTCATCCGGCAAAAGAAATGGCACGTCATGGGCGGCTGGTACGTCCAGCCCGACTGCAACATGCCGAGCGGCGAGTCGTTCGTCCGCCAGATCCTGCTCGGCAAGCGCTACTTCGCCGGAAAATTCGGCGTCGAGCCCCGGACGGCGGTCAACCTCGACCCCTTCGGCCACACCCGCGGCCTGGTCCAGATCGTCGCCAAGAGCGGGCACACGGCCTATCTCTGCTGCCGGCCGGGGGACAAGGAATGCCCTCTCCCCCGCGACGAGTTCGTCTGGGTCGGCTACGACGGCTCCGAGGTCCTGGCCAACCGGGCCTCGGCCCACTACTGCTCGGTCGGGGGAAAGGAACGCGAACGGCTGGAGACGTGGCTGGCCGAACACCCGGAGAAGGGCCTCGTCGTCCACCTCTGGGGCATCGGCAACCACGGCGGCGGGCCGTCCCGCAAGGACCTCGAAGACCTCGGCTCGCTGGCCCGCGAACGGCCCGACCTCGACATCGTCCACTCGACGCCGGACGCCTATTTCGAAGAGCTCGAGGCCGACCGCGCGAACCTGCCGCGGCGCGAACAGGACCTCAACCCCTGGGCCGTCGGCTGCTACACCTCGATGTCCCGGGTCAAGCGGGGCCACAGGCGGCTCGAGAACGAGCTCTACTCGGCCGAGAAGATGGCCGTCGCCGCCTGGATGAACGGCCTCATCCCCTATCCCGCCGGTGAGCTGAAGGAGGCCGAGAAGGACCTGGCCTTCACCGAGTTCCACGACATCCTGCCGGGCTCCTGCATCCCGGCCGGAGAAGAGGGGGCCGTGCGCCGGATCGGCCACGGCCTCGAGATCCTGTCCCGCATCAAGGCCCGGGCCTTTTTCGCCCTGGCCGCCGGCGAGCCGAAGGCGGCGCCGGGAACGATGCCGCTTTTCGTCCACAACCCCCATCCGTATCCGGTGCGGACGATCGTCGAGTGCGAGTTCGAGCCCTGGGAGCCGAACTATGACAAGAGCCGCTGGGCCGTCCGCCTCTCCGAGCGCGGGAAGGACATCCCCTGCCAGACCGAAAAGGAGGACAGCAACCTCAGCGTCGAATGGCGCAAGAAGGTCGTTTTCGAGGCGGAGCTCCCGCCGTCCCGCCTGAGCCGTTTCGACGCCCGGCTCGAGCCGGTCAAAGGAACGCTGGCGGACGCTAAGCCCGCGACCGTAGGAACGGTCGTGTCGCCGGAGCGCATCGGAGTCGAGACCGCCGATCTCGCCGCGGCCGTCAACAGCCGCACGGGGCTGCTCGACACCTATCGGGTCGGCGGCGTCGAGTTCTTGGAGCCCGGCGCCTTCGCCCCGCTGGTCATCGCCGACAACGCCGATCCCTGGGGCATGAAGGTCCGCGGCTTCCGCAGCCTCGAGGGCCGCTTCGCCCTCCCCGGCCCGGCCGAGGCCGCCCGCGTCTCGGGTCTCGGCGGCGAGCCCCTGCCTCCTGTCCGGCTCGTCGAGGACGGGCCCGTCCGGGCGGTCGTCGAAGCCGTTCTCCGCTTCGGGGATTCGGCGGTCATCCTGACCTACAAGCTCCCCAAGCGCGGCGCCGGGATCGAGGTCGAGGTCCGCGTCCTGTGGAACGAGAAGGACAAGATGCTGAAGCTCTCGTTGCCGTCCAAGCTGAGCGCGCCCCGGTTCATGGGCCAGGTCGCCTTCGGCGCCGACGAGCTGCCCATGAACGGCGACGAGGCCGTCTCCCAGAAATGGCTGGCCCTCGTCTCGGAAGCCGACGGCGCCGCCCTGACCGTCGTCAACGACGGCGTTTACGGATCGGACTTCCGCGACGGCGAGCTCCGCCTGTCGCTCCTCCGCTCGCCCGCCTACGCCGCCGACACCTGGGAGAACAAGCTGGCCGTGGCCCGCGACCGTTTCGTCCCGCGGCAGGACCAGGGAGAGCGGCTGTTCCGGTTCTGGGTCCATGGCGGGCCGCTCGAGGAAAGGATGGAGCGGATCGGACGCGAGGCCCAGGTCCGCAACGAAAGGCCCTATGCCCTGGCCTACGGCCCGCCCGGGACCGGGCGCAAGCCCAAGCCGGCCCTCGTCCTCGACGGCCTGGCCGTCGAGTGTTCGGCGCTCAAAAGGTCCGAGGACGGCCGGGACGTCGTCGTCCGGCTTTTCGAGCCCACCGGCCGGGACCGCGCCGTGACGCTCAGGCTCCCGGTCTTCGGCGTGAAAAAGAAGATCCGCATGAGAGGCTTCGAGGTCCGCACCTTCCGGTTCGACCGGCGCTCCAAGCGGTTCGTCGAGACCGATCTCCTCGAACGGAGGGCGGGCCGAAGATGACCTCCAAGGAACGGGTCGCGGCGGCCCTCGAGGGCCGGGTGCCGGACCGCGTCCCTTACGGCGAGTTCGCCGTCGACTTCGACACGGTCGAGAGGATCCTGGGCCATGAGACCTATCTGCGGGCCAAGGCCAAGTCGCAGATCGCCTTCTGGGAAGGCCGCCGCGACGAGGTCGCCCAGAGCTGGCTCGAGGACCACCTGGAGCTCCACCGGCGGCTCGAGCTCGATATCGTCACCTTTCCGATGGCCACCTGGGAGATGCCGCCGGAGACCGGCGACCCGCCTCCGCGCCGGATCGACGCCAACACCTGGGAGGACCGCTTCGGGCGCGTCTACAAGCAGTCGGAGGCGACCCGCGACATCACCTGTGTGCGCGACCCGGTCCGGGACGCCCGGGTGTTCACGGCCGCGGAGTTCGAGCGCGAGCCCGCACGGCCGGTCCGCGACGAGCGGTCCTGGCGCATCCTCGACACGGTCGTCCAACGGCTCAAGGACGAAAAGTTCATCTGCGGCCCGTCGGGAGGGTCGATCGGCATCGTGCTCCTCGGGGGCATGGAGCGCGGGCTCCTGGAGCTCGCCGCCAACCCCGAGGCCGTCCGGGCGGCGACGGCCCTCCGAGTGCGGGAGCAGAACCTGGCCGACGAGGTCTTCGTCCATCCCGATTCGGACGCCGTCCTGTGGGCCGAGGACCTCGGATACAAGACGGGCCCGCTCATCGGCCCGGCCATGTTCCGGGACTTCTTCCTCGAGGCCAACAAGGCCCGGGCCCGGAACGTCAAGGAGCGGCACGGCAAGAAGATCCTCAAGCACTGCTGCGGCAACATCAACCTGCTGATGGACTTCTTCGTCGACATCGGCTTCGACGCCTACCAGTCCATCCAGCCGACGGCCGGGATGGACCTCTGCCGGCTGAAGCGGGACTACGGCGACCGCATCACGTTGTGGGGCGGGGTGGCCGTCGAGAGCCTGGTCGGGGGGGCGCCGGAGGACGTCCGGGCGGACGTGCGGCGGGCCATGGCCTGCGCCAAGCCGGGCGGCCGCTTCATCCTGGGCACAAGCCACAGCGTCGCCGTCGGGACGAAGTACGAGAATTACATGGCCATGCTGGACGAATACCGGCGGCTGTGTCACTATTAGGCCCGAAGGAGGCGCCGATCGAAGCCCCCGTATCGCTCGTGCTCGTCGGCATCGGCGGCATGGGCGGGGTCTATGTCCGCGAGCTGCTCCTCAGGGAGAGCGAGGGGCTGTTCCGGATCGCCGGCGCGGTCGACCCCCAGCCGAACCGCTGCGAGCAGTATAAGGAGCTCCGCGCCTTGGGTGTGCCGTGCTTCGTCGGCCTGGCGGATTTTTACCGCAACAAGAAGGCCGAGCTGGCCGTTCTCTCCTCCCCCATCCAGTTCCACCGCGAACAGACCTGCCTGGCCCTCGAGCGGGGCAGCCACGTTCTGTGCGAGAAGCCGGCGGCGGCGACCATCCAGGAGGTCCGGGAGATGATGGCCGCGGAGAAGGGCTCGGGCCGGTGGGCCGCGGTCGGCTACCAGTGGTCCTACAGCCGGGCCGTCCAGGCTCTCAAGAGCGACATCCGGGCCGGGCTTTTCGGCCGGGCGAAGCGGATGAAATGCCTCTATCTCTGGCCCAGGGACGAGGGCTATTACGCGCGGAACGACTGGGCCGGGAAGAAGCGCGTCGCCGGGGGGAGCGGCTGGGTCCTCGACAGCCCGGCCCAGAACGCCATGGCCCACGACCTCCACAACATGTTCTACGTGCTGGGCGGCGAGACCGGGCGGAGCGCCGCGCCGGCCGGGGTCGAAGCCGAGCTCTACCGGGCCTATCCCGTCGAGAACTTCGACACGGCGGCCGCGAGAGTGGTGACGGAGGACGGCGTCGAGATCCTTTTCTACGTCACGCACGTCGCCGAGGGAGAGCGGGGCCCCGTGTTCCGCTACGAGTTCGAGAAGGCGGTGGTGAGGTGCGAGAGCCGCGCTTCGGGGATCTGGGCCGAGCTCGAGGACGGCTCGAGGAAGGATTACGGCGTCCCCGACGCCGAGCCCATGACCAAGCTGTGGCGGTCCATCGCCGGGGTCCGCGACGGGTCGCGGCCGCTCTGCGGCGTGGAGGCGGCGGCCGGGCAGACGCTCTGCGTCAACGGCATGCAGGACTCGACGCCGGAGATCCGGGATTTCCCGGAAGGCGCGGTGCGGGCCATCGTCGCGGCCGACGGCACGCGGAGGCTGGCCGTCGACGGCTTGGGCGAGGCTCTCGAGGCCTGCTACGAGGCGGGGGCCCTGCCCTCGGAGATCGGGGCCGCCTGGAGCGCGAAGGGGAAAAAGATCGACCTGAGGAGCTACGCGTCCTTCCCGTCGGAGTAGCCGCATGCGCCTGACCATCGAGAAGATCGTCTATCCCGGGAGGCGTCTCGGGCGCCTGGAAGGCAAGGTCGTCTTCACGGACCGGGGACTGCCGGGCGAGGTCGTCGAGGCCGAGGTCTACCGCGACCGGAAGGCCTACGCCGAAGCCCGGACGTCGCGGATCGTCGAGGCGTCGGCGGACCGGCGCGAGCCGCGCTGCGGGCATTTCCTGGCTTGTTCCCCCTACCAGGACATGGATTACGCTTCGCAGCTCGGCGTCAAGAAGGCCCAGGTCGAGGAGATCCTGTCGCGCGAGCTGAAGCGGGCGGTCGATGTCGGGGAGGTCGTGCCGTCGCCGGAGGTCTGGGGCTACCGCAACAGGGTCCAGCTCAAGGCGCTCTGGGAGCGGGAGCGGGCGGAGTTCGTCTACAACGAGCCGGGCGAGGAGGCCTCGTTCGTGCCCGTGGACCGGTGTTTCTTGGTGCCCGAGCGGACGAACGACCTGCTGGCCGAAATGCGGGAGCGGATGAACGGCGGGCCGTGGACGTCGGTGACGGGCGTCGAGATCAAGAGCAGCCGGTCGAACGGCCAGTCCCTCGTCGTGTTGCATCTGGATTCGGGCAAGGAGCTGACCGAGATCTCCGGCGGGCTCGAGGAGCTGCGGCTTCGATACGACCTGGCGGGAGCGGTCGGGTTCGTCTTCGACGGCAAGCGGGTCGCCAAGGAACGGCTCTTCGGGCGGGACTTCATCGAGGAGAAGGCCGGGGGGTTGACGTACCGCATCGGGGCGCGGTCGTTCTTCCAGGTCAACGTCGGCATCCTCGAGCGGGTCTTCGGCGACATGGAGGCGGCCGTCGCGGGGATGGGCGACCCGGTCGTGGCCGACCTCTACTGCGGGCTGGGGACGTTCGGGATGTTCCTGGCGGGGAAGGCGCGGGAGGTGTTCGGGGTCGAGGCCGACGAGGAGAACGTTGTTTATCTGAAGAAGAACCTGGCGCTCAACCGCATCGGGAACTTCGCGGTCTGCGAGGGGACGAGCGAGGAGTGGCTGCCGGAGATCCTGGAGAGGCGGGCGGGGGTCGTCGTGCTCGACCCGCCGAGGCGGGGGATCGAGGCGCGGATGGTCGAAGCGCTGGCGCGCGACCCCGTGCCGGTCGTCCTGTATCTTTCGTGCAACCCGACGACGCTCGTCCGCGACCTCAAGCCGCTCGTCGCCGGGGCCTACGAGCTCGCGGGACTCAAGGTCTACGACTTCTTCCCCCACACCCCCCACATCGAATGCCTGGCCATTTTAATGGGGGACATGATACCTGTTTCCCATTTAGCAGAGCCTCGATCCGGATGATAACCGAACGGATCGGGCCGTCGCGTCTGTGATAAAATGGGGGAAATGGTATCATGTCCCCCATTTGATATCCGCGATCTGACGCTCGCGGAGCTCCGCGCCGAGCTCGAAGCCATGGGCGAAAAGCCGTTCCGCGCGGCCCAGGTCTTCGAATGGCTCTACAAGAGGAAGGCGGCCAGCTTCGACGAGTTCACCAACCTGGCCAAGCCTCTGCGGGATAAGCTTTCCGCCCGCTTCGCGATCGGCGGCCTCGAGGTCGCCGACAAGCGCGAATCGACCGATGGAACGACGAAATTCCTCTTCCGTCTCGGCGACGGAGAGCATGTCGAGACGGTCCTCATCCCGGCCGGCAAGCGATTGACGGTCTGTCTTTCGACCCAGGTCGGCTGTAAGTTCGCTTGCGCGTTCTGTGCCAGCGGCCGCTTGGGCTTCAAACGGAACCTCCGGACATCGGAGATCACGGGCCAGTTGCTCACCGTCCAGAAAGCTCTTGGGCGGGAGCCGACCAACTTCGTCTTCATGGGCATGGGCGAGCCTCTCGACAACTGGGATAACGTCGAGAAAGCCCTGCGCATCATGAACGCCCCGGAGGGCCTGGGCATCGCCGCGCGGCGCATGACCGTCTCGACGGCCGGCTTCGTCGAAGCTTTCGGGCGGATCGCGGCGCTAGACCTTCAGATCAATTTTTCACTCTCCCTCCACGCCGTGACCGACAGGCTCCGCGACCGGCTCATGCCCATCAACCGACGCTTCCCCCTCGAGGAGGTCGTCGGGGCGGCCGAGAAGTACGTCCGGTCCGGCGGCCGGATGATGACTCTCGAATACATCGTCATCGCCGGGGTCAACGATTCCCTAAACGACGCTGACGGATTGGCGGCCATCGCCCGGCGGCTCAAAGCCAAAGTCAACCTGATCGCCTACAGCCCCGTCGAAGGCTGCGATTTCAAGAGCCCATCCGCCGCGGAGGTCGCCCGATTCAAGCGCTGGCTCGAGGAGCGAAGGGTCGGAACAACGCTGCGCCTGTCCAAGGGCGCCGACATCGCCGCGGCCTGCGGACAGCTGGCCGGCAAATGGGGGACATGATACCTGTTTCCTATTTTTTTCCTCACTGAGAAAGCCCCGGGCTCTCGGCCGTCTTTCCCTATGAAAGGAATTGAACATGCCGAGATTTGCGCGGGTCGTCGTGCCGGGGTGCCCCCACCACCTGATCCAGAGGGGCAACCGCCGGCAACAGGTCTTTTTTTCCGACGAAGACAAGGCCTTCTACCTCACAGTGCTCGACCGGGAGGCCAAGAAACACGGGATCACCATCTGGGCATTCTGTCTCATGGCGAACCACGTCCATCTCATCGCGGTCCCCAAGAGCACGGACAGCTTCGCGCGCGGGTTCGGAGAGGCCCATCGCCGATATACCCTCGTGATCAATATCCGGGAGGGCTGGAAGGGATTTCTCTGGCAGGGCCGCTACATCTCCTACCCGCTCGACGAAGGGCATTTGTACGCGGCCGTCCGCTACGTCGAAAAGAATCCTGTCAGGGCTGGCATCGTCGCCGCTGCCGAGCGCTACGAGTGGTCGAGCGCCCGCGCTCATGTCAGGAAGGAGCCCCACCCGCTTCTTTCTCCATTCGCGTTAGAGGCGGCCATCCCTAATTGGGCGGAGTATTTAAGGGCAAAGGATGATCCTAAGGATATCAAGAATTTCCTCCAGCATGAGCAAACAGGCAGACCCCTGGGGAGTGAGGAGTTCATCAAGCGTCTCGAGTTGCTGACCGGCCGGGTCCTCGCCCCTAAGGCCAAGGGCAGGAAAAAAAGAAATGGGTAATAGGTATCATGTCCCCCAATTGGCCATCAGCCAGAGCAGCAGGATGATGACGCCGACGAGGAGCCAGCTGCCGCCGAACCCGAGGACGTCGATCCAGCCCGGCTTCATGATCTCCCAGTTGCTGCCGGGGAAGAGCTTGCGCTTCTCGACATCCTCGTAATGCTCGACGGCGTGGCGCAGGGCCCTTTCCTCCTCCTCGGGCGTCTTCTGGACCGCGGTGTGGACCTTGGCGAAGAAGCGGTCGAGATCGGCCTTCGGCACGGGTTTGGTCACCGCGCTGAACAGGAACAGGAGCACGAACGGGAATATCGCGTCGAACCCGAAGCGCACGGCGCTCAGCTGGGCCTTGGAGAACCCCGAAAAATCGAGCCCGAACCAGCTGAGGACCCAGAGCTCGGCGTGGAACCGGCCGATGCCGATGCGCGGCGAGTCCGGGTCCTCGGGGTTCGTCCGGGCCACCCTTTCGAAATAGATCCCCTCGGGCGGGTTGGTGCGTTCCCTGAGGATGGTCTCCCCGACCGCGACGGCCCTGCCGGCCCCGAGGTCCTCGCGCACGGCCTTGGTCGAGATGGTCACGACCTGCGGCCGCGTCTCCTTCAGGAAGGCCGGGTTCGTCCGGGCCCACTCGAGCGACTGGAAAAGGTTGGGGACCAGGGCGTAGATGACGAAGCAGAGGGCCACCTGGACGATGACCGCCGCCCGGGTCACCCGCCTCCAGAGGAACCCCAGCCAGATGGCCGCCCCGAAGACGGCCGGCAGCGAGATGAAATACTTGAACAGGTCGAGCAGGTTGCCGATGAACAGGGCCGTGCCGACGCCGCCGAGCAGGGTCACGCCCACCGCTACGCGCCCGACCGTGATGAGATGGCGCTCCGTCTTGGGCTTGACGAAGGGCCGATAGAGGTTGTGGATGAACAGGGCGGAATAGGAGACGCCGGAGCCGGACAGGGTCGACATCTGGGCCGACAGGATGCCGGCCATCATCAGCCCGATGGCCCCGGGGAACAGGAGGTCCATCGTCATGTAGCCCCAGATGAGGTCCGGGTCGTGGAGCCGGCCCGCGTAGAGGCCGATGGCCAACAGGCCGGTCAGGGCCCAGAAGATCATGATGAACCGCTTGAAGAACATGCCCCCGATCATCCCGACCCGGGCCGTCATCTCGTTCTTGGCCGATCCGGCGGTCTGCATCCCCGTGGCCACGGCGATGATCGACACGAGGTTGGCCAGGATCATGGCCAGGATGGTGTACCAAGCGTACTCGCTGGTGGCCGCCGAGCCGAACAGATGGAACATGTAGTCCGGCACCGCGGCGTGAAGGCCCTTGAACCCCCCGACCCGGACCAGGCCGATGGGGATGAGCATGAACGAGAAGGTCGTGATGAGGACCCCCTGGATGACGTCCGTGACGGCCGCGGCCAGGAAACCGCCCATGATCGTGTAGGCCCCGACGATGATGGCGCTGACGAGATAGATCCCGAGGGGGTTGGTGTAGGAGACGAAGGACCGCAGCTCGCCGCGCTTGCTGCGCTCGTTGAGCTCGTCGAAGCGGAGCCGCTCGGCGTCCGAGAGCTCGGCGGCGTCCCTGGACCGCAGGGCCTGGAATTCCTGGAAGAGATCGACGCTCGTCCGCTCTTCGAGCGTGTACTTCTCGACCGGCTTGGGGGTCAGGGCCATCATCGTCTTGGCCGCGACCATGTAGCCGACGCCGCTGCCGAGGAAGGCCATGAACAGGGTGAACACCGCGAAAGAGGCGCCCAGGAACCGGCTCTTGAAGCGCTCGGTGAAGAAATCGCCGATGGTCACCAGCCGCACGCGCCGGAAGAAGGCCGTCGTGAACCAGTAGAACGGCGTCAGGAACAGGACCAGGTACTGGATCCACATCCCGCCGATGCCCTGGCGGTAGATCTCGCGCGAGACGACGATGGCCTGGTCGGCGTTGGTCGAGGTCCCCAGGTTGAGGAAGAACTGGTAGACCTTTCCCAGCCGCCGGCCGGCCAGATGGAAATCCTCGGTCGTCGTCGTCCGCCGCGCGGTCCGGGCGCCGAGCCACAGCATGGAGACGATGAAGACGACGATGATGCCGAAGTCCAGCCAGTGCAATCCGATGATGGACATTACTAAAAGCGGTCAGAGTAGCGGTGCATGAGCTCGTCGGCGAGCTTCCAGTAGGCGGCCACGGCGCCGTTGGCCGCGTCGTGGGAGTAGCGGGTCAACAGCTCGCGGGCCTTCTTCGGGTCCTTCTTATAGAGGGCCAGGGCCTCCTCCTCGAACTTGGCCTGGCCGGCGAACGCCTTTTCCTCGATCCCCCTCCAGACCTTCTCGATGTCCTTGGTCATCTCCTGCCAGCGGAAAAGGGCCAGCTTGCTGACCGTCCGGAAGGCCCACCAGGCGCAGTCCCGGCTGAACTCCCAGCGCCCGTCGACCATGTAGGAGGCCGGCATCTGCGAGATGCCGATGTAGATCGGCACGTGGGGCGTCGTGGCCGGATTGTCGTAGCCCAGCCAGACCACCCCGCCGATCGGGCCGGGCAGCCAGTCGCGCGACTGGGTGACCTGGAGATAGGTCGCCGCCGGGGAGCAGATGGTCCGCTCGCGCCGGACGCGCAAAAGTTCGCGCAGGTCGTTGCTCATGAACGGCGAGGCGATCGGGCTGGTCACGGTCTCTCCCTTGCGGTTGACGGCCGTCAGGGTCCGGGTCATGTCGTAGTCCGTCCCGCCGTAGGTGTCGCGGAAGACGGCCAGGACGTCGGCCACGGAGACCCTCTTCTCCGGCTTGACCGAGAACGGATAGTTCTCCGACTCGGGATGGAGCTCGAGCGACGGCGCGAGCAGGCTCAGGACCCGCCACTCGCGGCGCCGGCATCCCAGGCTCGTCCGCGAGTCGGGATTGTAGGCGTAGCTGAATTCGAACGGCTGCCCGCTCGCTTTCGACCAGAAGCCCATCTCCTCGGCCAGCGACGTGACGTTGGACGAGGCCATGAAAAAGTCCGGGTTCGAGAGGTCGATCTGCCTGATGCGCCCGGCGTTGGCCGAGACCCCGATCTCGTCGTCGGGCACCCTCTGGGCGGCCCAGACCGCGCCGATCTTGCCCCGCCCCGGCCCGTAGATCTCGAAGTGCCAGACCTCCTTGGTGTCGGCGAAGGTGAAGCACTCGCCCCAGTCGTTGTAGCCGTGGGCCGCGGTCAGCTCGTCGGCGACCCGGATGGCCTCCCGGGCCGTCTTGGCCCGCTCGAGGACCAGGCGGTAGAGCTCGGGCGCGTCGATGATCCCGTCCTGGCTGACCAGCTCCCGCCGGCCGCCGATGGTCGTCTCGCCGATGGCCAGCTGGTGCTCGTTCATGATGGGGTATGCGGCATCCAGGAAAGCGTACGTTTCCGCGACCTGGGGGATCTCGCCGCCCTCCATCCGCTCGGGGTCGTCCGGTCTTTTGGTCCTCTTGGGCTCGAGGTAGACCTTGGCCGTCGCCCCCGGCTTGTGCTTCTTGTTGGGGACGATGGTCATCCAGGTCCGGTCCGAGCCGGAGTCGCACGAGTGGGAGGTCATGGTCGAGCCGTCCACGGACGCCAGCCGCCCGACCAGGATGCTCGTGCACGATTCGGACTCGAACGACCTCGGCTCCGCCGCCTCCTCGCCCCGCGAGGCCGGCAGGAACGACAGGGCCAGGAAGGCCGCCGCGATGAAAATGAACACCGGGAGTCTCGTTTTCCGCATGTCACGCCTCCTTCCGAGGGCCTGGACGCGGGTCCGCCCGTGGTTATAACACGCCCCCAGCGAACCGGTCAAATGACGCCTTCCGAGCTCGGGCAATAAGCGGCGCAGGTGTAATACCCAGGGAGGCTGCGGGAGCAGGGGCCGCAGAGATGTCATCGACGGGAGCATAAAGCGGTGATTTAGCGGAGTTGACCGCCTCGGACATCTCTGCTATACAGGGAATCCGTTTTCTCGCGACTTCCCGAAAGGACCGATACGAGATGGCCTCCTGGCTCGACGCGTTCATCGCCGTCCGCTCGCCGGGCGAGATCCTGGCCCTTCTCTCGGGCTTCGTCTGGGCCGTGGCCGTCGTCCTGTTCCGGGTCAGCGGCCGCAAGGTCCACCCCATCGGCCTCAATCTCTTCAAGAACGTCCTGGCCCTGCTCCTCATGGTCCCGACCATGGCCGTCCTCGGCAAGCCGTTCTTCCCGGACGTGCCGCTCGCGACCGTCGGCCTGCTTCTCCTCAGCGGCTTCCTGGGCATCGCCGTCTCGGACACCCTGTTCTTCCACAGCCTCAACCGGCTCGGGGCCAGCCTGGTGGCCATCGTCGACTGCTTCTACAGCCCGTTCGTCATCGGCATGTCGTTCGTCCTTCTCGGCGAACGGCTGACGGCCTGGCAGCTGGCGGGAGCGGCCCTCGTCGTCTCGGCCGTGCTGACCGTGTCCCGTGAAAAGCGCCCGGAGCGGGCCGCCCGGAAGGACCTCCTGCTGGGCATCGTGTTCGGGGTCCTGGCCATGTTCTTCGTGGCCCTGGGGATCGTCATGGTCAAGCCGGCCCTGGGAACGGTGTCCGTTCTGTGGGCGACCCTGGTCCGGCTGGCGGGAGGGACGGTGTCGCTGGCGCTCGTCGTCCCCTTCCTGCGGGGGCGCCGGGACATTCTGCGGCCGCTCTTCGTCCGGGCCAACTGGAAGGCGATGGTGCCCGCCTCGATCTTCGGGTCCTATCTCTCGCTCATACTCTGGATGGGGGGGATGAAATACGCGCCGGCGTCCGTAGCGGCCGTCCTCAACCAGCTCAACACGATCTTCATCGTCATCATCGCCGCCGTATTCCTTAAAGAGCGCCTGACGGGCTGGAAGATCGCGGCCGTGGCCATGGCCTTCTTCGGGGCCTACCTGGCAACGGTGGGTTTTTAAAAAAGCCGGCCCGGGACCTCCGGATCAGACGCCCCCGCCGGCCAGCTTGACGTTGACCCAGAAGGAATGCTTCTTGGCCATGGGATTGCGGGCCATGCCGCTCGGGGCGCCGCCCATGCCGCCGCCGGGGACGCTATCGTCGCCCCCGCTGATCGAGGCCTCGATGGACGACCCTCCGGCCTGGGCCCGGGTGCTGGCCTCGGCCGTCCGGGTCAGTTGAACGGCGATCATCTCCTTGGTCATGCCGCCCCACTCGAAGCCGAGGGTCACGGTCTGGCCGGGCTTGGCCCCGAGGCCTCCGACCTTGGCGGCGCGTTCCAGGGGAATGCGGTACTCAAAAGCGCTGACCTTTTGCTGCCGCTGGTTCCGGAACGTCGGCAGGTCGATGTCGTCTGCCGGGGCGGCCTGAGCGGTCCCCTTCGGGGGATTGACCAGCTCGCCTTCGTAAAACACGTAGGCGGGCTGACTGAGGATGGCGGCCTTCCTCTGCTCGGTCAGCGCCTCGCCCTTATTTTCGAGGGAGGCGATGAGCTGCTCCGCGGTGAGCTGGCGCTTGACGAAGCGGAGGCCGTCGCTTTTCTTCTTCTTGCCGTCGAGCGTGTAGTAGACGGTCATGCCCGAGGCCTCCAGAGTGCTCAGGGACTGCGGTTCCTTGAAGACGAAAAGAATGAACAGGTTCTGGCCGTCGTTCTTGAAGGCGTACTCGGCCTTGGATTTCTTGTCGGTCAGGAACGTGACGTCCTGCCAGTCCTGGGTCAAGCCGTCCATCTTGACCGGGAATTCCGTCCACAGGCTGGCCACCGCCTTGTCCTGGGCCAAGCAGGGTCCGGCCAGGACCGCCGTCCCGGCAATGACCATCAGGGCGAGCCCGATGTGCTTTCTCATGATCGCCTCCTCCGGCTCCTCGAAGCCATGTCCGATGCTCTTCACGGGCTCACGGCGCAAGCCGCGCGCGCGTGACCGTATCTATTATATAACACTCGGCAACTTTTCGGGCCGGCCCCACTCCTCGAACACGGCGGCCACGTTCTCCGGCCTGGCGCCGATCCCGAACTCGCACTGGGCGACCGCCCCGCCGTCCCTCCAGAGAGCGGTCCGGACGCGGTCGACGGCCGCCGCGACCTCCTCGGGGCGCGCGTAGGGCAGCAGCCACTGCCGGTCGATCTCCCCCCAGAACGTGAGCCGGCCGGCGAACCGCCGCCCCAGATCCTCGATGTCCATGCAAAAAAGCTGGACGTTGACCGCGTCCACCCCGATCTCCACGAGGTCGGGCAGGATGTCGACGACATACCCGTCGGTGTGCATGAAAAGGTATTTTCCGGCGCGGCGGGCGATCCCGGCATAGTCCCGGTAGAGCGGCTTGAAGACCTCCCGCCAGAGGGCCGGCGAGACGAGGAGCGAGGTCTGCCCTCCCCAATCGTCCGCGAAAAACAGGGCGTCGACGTCCGTCTCCGCCCACAGCTCGAGCTCCTCCTTGAAGAAGCCGTGGAGGCGCTCGAGAAGGACGAAAAGCTCGTCGGGCCTGTCGGCCAGGTCCATGTAGAGCTGCATGGGCCCGCGCAGGAACTGGAGCTGCTCGAACGGCCGGACCGCGGTCTTGGACAGGACGAAGGCCTCCGTCGAAGCGCAGAACCCGTCGACCCGGCGGCGGTCGACGCTCAATCGCTCCCGCGGCAGGCGGACCGTGTCGAGGTCCTTCCAGCTCCGCAGGAGAGGGTCCTTGACCTCCCCGATGATGCCCCACTGCCGGTTCTCGAACCGGCACCCCCACTCGTCCGTGTAAATGCCGGGGGCGTATTCGTCCCCGGACGTCCTCAGCGGCTCCTCAAGGAACGGGGGGGCGGTCACGATATCGTCGGGGTATCGGCTTTTGATGTCGGCCAGCTCCCCGGGCCAGGCCCTCTCCGCCCAGGGAAGGACCCAGAGCTGCCTAGGGACCCTCTCCGGGGACCGGAACTCGAGCGCCCGCTTGACGAGTTCCCGGGAGGTCGTGGGCATGGGCGGAAAACCGGCGGGCTCGACGGCCGACCGCGGGCCCGGTCAGCCGGCGAGGAGCCGCCCGACCTCCTCGACGGCGCTGGCCGCGTCGGGCGCGTAGCCGCGGGCCCCGATGCGGTCGGCGTAGTCCTTGGTGACGGGGGCCCCGCCGATGACCACCGGGATCCCCAGCCCCGAGGACTCGACGGCCTCGATGACGTTCTTCATCTGGACCATGGTCGTGGTCAGCAGGGCCGAAAGGGCGATGATCCCGGCCCGGTGGGTTCGGGCGGCCTCGAGATATTTTTCGGGCGCGACGTCGACCCCGAGGTCGACGATCTTGTAGCCGTTGCCGCGGAGCATCATGGCCACGAGGTTCTTGCCGATGTCGTGGAGGTCGCCCTTGACCGTGCCGATGACGACGATCCCTTTGGGCTGGACACCGGCCTTGACCAGCATCGGTTCGAGCTTGGCCAGCCCGGCGTTCATGGCCCGGGCGGCCACGAGGACCTCGGGGATGAAGACCTCGCAGTTCTTGAACAGCTCGCCGAGCCTCTCCATTCCGGGGATGAGCCCTTCGTTGAGGACCCGGGCCGCCGGGGTCCCATCGGCCAGGGCCCGGTCGACCAGGGATTCGACTTCGGGCTTATTGCCCGCTATCAGGGCTTCCTGCATCTTTTCGAACATCTCGCCTCTCCTCCATCCCTTCCCTATGGGATCGATCGGTCTCCGGCCGAAAGGCCCGGCTCAGAATATCCCAAGGCCCGGCCTTTTTCAAGGTCCTTCTTGCGTTTCCGGGCCATGAATGATCATGAAACGCCGATAGATATCCCCCTGCAGACCCCCATAGCGGAGGGGGACCCGTCGCTTCGGCGACGGGGGAACCGTCGGGACAGGTTCCCGGGGGTTTGGGGGGCTAAGGGGGATATCTATCGGCAA
>VGJC01000035.1 GCA_016867635.1 Candidatus Aminicenantota bacterium
CGCGAAGTGGCCAAGGCCTTGGCTCTCAAGCTCCTGCCGTCCGAGCAGGCCCGCCTGGCCCAAGCCCGCCCGGTCAACGCCGAGGCCCACGAAGCCTACCTCAGGGGCTGGTTTCACTGGATGAAAGCGACTCCCGCGGACTTGGACCTCGCCGAGAAGTATTTCGACCTCGCCCTCGAGAAGGATCCCGCTTATGCGCCGGCCCACGCCGGTCGGGCCTGGGTCTGGATGTGTCGCGGCCAGTTCGGCCTTGTGCCGCCGGAGGAGGCAAGGCCGAAAGCCGAGCCCGCGGCGCTGAAGGCCATTGAGCTGGACAAGGAGCTCGCTGTCGCCCACGAGGTTCTCGCCGGGATCAGGACATATTCGGACTGGGATTGGGATGGCGCAGGGGCATCCTGGCGGAGGGCCATTGAGCTGAATCCCAATGCCGCAACCGCACAAGCCCTTTACGCCCATTTCCTGGAGATCATCGGGTACGGCGATGAAGCCGTGCCTCACAGTGAGCGGTCTATCGAACTCGACCCGTTCAATCCGCTGTTCCACGGCTGGTACGCCTACGTTCAGTACATGCAGCGCCACTATGAAAAGGCCATTGCTGCGGCTAAAAAGGCCCTGAGTTTTCAAACAGACTTTCCCATTGCGACATGCGTCCTTTGGTTGGCCATGCGCGAAATGGGAGGGATGGAGAAGGAATCCTTCGAGTTCGCCAAGTCCTACGCGCGAGTCGTCTATGATGACACGAGGATCGGCGCGGCGTTGGATGAGGGCTATGCCGGGGGAGGGTACCCCGAGGCCATGAAGCGCGCGGCCGAGGGCTTGATCGCCCGACTTCCCGAGGCCTTCTGCAAGCCGAGCGACATCGCGTTCTTTTACGCCGTGGCGCGGGAGAATGGTCTAGCCCTTGAGTGGCTGGAGAAAGGCTTCGAATGTCGCGACCAGGAGCTGCCCTACATCGGCTGCTATCCCTGTTTTGACGGCCTCCGGCCCGATCCGCGCTTCCAGGGTCTCCTGCGGAAAATGCGCCTCCCGGTTGACGAGAAGAAATGAAGGGGAGTCCGGCGATCTAGGGCCGGTATTTCCGGTAGAGCCATTCGGCGAGGCCGGCGAAATAATCGAAGAAGGCCTTCCGGTCGAATTCCAATCTGACCTCGGGCAACAGGTCCGGTTTTTCCCGGATGAGGGCCAGACCCTCCTCCAGCTGAAAAGCTGCGGTCGGGGGATCGTCGAAGATGGCGTCTTTCCGCTTTGCATCCTGCCAGGCTCTTTCCATGTCCAGGCCGGGATCGCGCTTCGCGATGAAATAGAGATCCACGAAATCCTTGGGCTCCTGGCGGCTGACCATGGCCCCGAGCTTGTTGGAAACGATGTTCCTCAGATTGTCGACCTTCAAGCGCCTGCCGTTCTCGAGCTCGGCGGCGGGACGTTCGTCGTCGTTCGAAAGAGGATCGCGGACGAACTCCACCTTCGTCTCGTCGATGAGGAAGGAGAGGAAATCCGGCCCCTCCTTGATCTTGGAGCAGGAGCCCTTCCAGCGGGCCCTGATCCAGGGGTCCAGCTCAGACAGGCTCCCGGGCTCGAGGGTGAAGAGGTCCAGGTCATCGGACACCCTGTGATGGAGATAAAAGACCGAGAGGGCCGTCCCCCCGGTCAGGAAGAACGAACGCTCGATGACCGGGTGGGCGAGAAGACCTCCTAAAACGTCCCTGTGCCGGGGCGAAGCGTAGCAGCCCTTATCTTCCTTGAGCGTGTCCATAGACCTCGACGATCCTCCGCCATTTTTTCATGGAATAAGGCGACAGCCTCAATCCGGGCAAAGCCTCGGAGATCTCTCGGACGGAGAAATAGTGGAGGGCATCCACGGCCCGGCCGTGTTCCAAGAATCGGCTCAACAGCCAACGGTAGACTCGCGGCCGCGCTTTATGCTCGTCCAGAAAGGAGGTCAGACCCGACGGACTGGCCAGCGCGGGATAGTCCCAGAATACGGCTTTGAGCGCGTTCATGTTATCTGCATTATAACACAACCGAAGCTTCCTCCCGTGATCGTCAAGGAGCCGCTTTTCCCCGGGGACCGGTCCCGCTCGGACTTCCCTCCTGGTCTGAGCGAGATTGACTGACTTCCGCACCTGTAATATGATTCGGCCATTCGCTAGAGAGGGTGGGCCATGGAATGTCCCCGGTGCCGCGCCGAGAACAGGGACGACTCGAAGTTCTGCGGCGACTGCGGTGCGCCGTTAGGGCCGGGCGCAGGTGTCGGCCCCGAGAGCGCTTCCGTCACGAGGACCCTTGTCGGCGCGGCACCCCCCATCTCCAAGGACGCTCTCATCGCCGGGAAATACCGCATCCTCGGGGAGCTTGGCCGGGGCGGGATGGGCGTCGTCTACAAGGCCGAGGACATCCGGCTCCAGCGGACGGTGGCCCTGAAGTTCCTGCCGCCGGAGCTGACCCACATCCCCGAGCTCAGGGACCGGTTCCGGCAAGAGGCTAAAGCCGCCGCCGCGCTAGACCATCCCAACATCTGCACGATCTACGACTTCGACCAGGCCGAAGACCGGGCCTTCATCTCCATGGCCTATATCGACGGCCTGAGCTTGAGGAAGAGGATCGACTCGGGCCCGCTCGAGCTCGAGGAGGCCCTGAAGATCGCGGCTCAAGTCGCCGAAGGGCTCGGGGAAGCCCACGGCAAAGGGATCGTCCACCGGGACATCAAGAGCGCCAACATCATGGTCACGCCGAAGGGCCAGGCCAAGGTCATGGACTTCGGGCTGGCCAGGGTCGCGGGAGCGACGCTCGTCACCCGGGAAGGGACGACCATGGGGACGGTGAGCTACATGTCTCCCGAACAGGCCCGGGGGGAGAAGGTGGACCACCGCACGGACATCTGGTCGTTCGGGGTGGTCCTCTACGAGATGCTCACGGGGGAGCTGCCCTTCAAGGGGGAGCAGTCCCAGGCCGTGGTCTACGCGATCTTGAAGGAGAAGCCCAAGCCCCCGACGAGCTCGAGACCCGGCCTTCCGCCGGCGATCGAACAGGTCGTGCTCAAGGCCCTGGAGAAGGATCCGGACAGAAGATACCAGCGCTTCGAGGAGCTGCTGGACGACCTCAAGTGCATCACCGCGGGGATCGTCCCGGACGAGATCAAAGCGCGGCTGAGGAAGGCCAAACTGGGCCGGCGGAGGAAGGCGATCCTGTGCACGGGAGCCGCCGGGTTGGCGGTCCTGGCGGTCGTTTTGATCCTGACGTTGTTTCCGGGGCGCGCCGATGCCATCGACTCGATCGCCGTCCTGCCTTTCGAAAACCTGACGGGGGATTCGGAGAAGGAATACATCGTGGACGGCGTGACCGATGAGCTGATCGGCCACATCTCGCGGATCAGCGGTCTCCGGCGGGTCATCTCCCGTCAGACCATGATGCAGTTCAAAGGCTCCGCCAAGCCGGTGCCGGAGATCGCCAGGGAGCTCGGCGTGGACGCCGTGGTGGAGGGGACGGTCTATCGAGTCGGCGACAGCGTGCGCCTGAGATTGCAGCTGATCGATGCCCTCCCCGAAGAGCGGAGTCTTTGGACTGAAACGTACGAACGGCCCGGGGCGGACGTCCTAGTGCTTTACGGCGAAATGGCCCGCGCCATCGCCGAAAACGCCAATGTCAGGTTGACCGCGGATGAGACGACCCGGTTGGCCGCGGCGCGCCGGGTCGATCCCGAGGCATACGAGGCCTATCTCAAAGGCCAATTCCATTGGCATAAATTCACGGAAAAGGACATCGACACCGCGCTGCGCTATTTTGAGCGGGCCTTGGAGAAGGATCCAGAGTACGCTCCGGCCTATGGGGGTATCGCCGCGGTCTGGGGCGCTCGAACGTATTTCGGGGTGCTGCCCCGAGAGGCCTGGCCTCAAGGGGCGGCGGCGGTCGAGAAAGGCCTCGAGTTGGACAGGATGTCGCCGGAGGCCCATTTCTGGCGCGCGGGCTCCGCGACCTGGTTTGAATTCGATTGGGAAAAGGCGGAGCGCGAGTTTCTTCTGACGCTCGAGCTCAATCCCAATTTCGCCCAGGCCCGGGTCTTCTATGGATTGTTCCTCACCGGGATGGGCCGTTTCGAGGAAGCGAAGGAGCAGATGCGGATCGGCATCGAGCTCGACCCGTTGAATTCGATGTACCAGAGCTACCTGGGCCAAGCTTTTTTACGCGGGAGGCAGTTCGATGAGGCCGTCGCCCAGTACGAGAAAGGTTTGGCCCTCCAGCCCGATTTTGGGGATGCTTTGGGCGGCCTCAGTGGTTGCTTCCACAATATGGGGAAGTTCCAAGAAGCTTTGGATGCCTTGCGAAGGCGCTATGCCGCATCCGGCGACCGGGATCTCCTCGATGCGCTCGACCGCGGTTATAAGGAGGGCGGCTACAAGGAGGCGATGCGGCAGGCGGCCGAGGCGGCGGCGGCTCGATCCAACCCGGCCTATTCGCTGGGTATCGCGGCGCTCTATGCCCGCGCGGGGAAGGAGGAGAAGGCCCTGGATTGGCTCGAGATCGCCATCCGGGAGAGGATTCAGGACCTGGTCTATTTGAACGTTCAGCCCACCTGGGACCCGCTGCGCGACGATCCCCGCTTCCGGGAATTGATCCGGCGAATGAATTTTCCGGCGGGCGGCAAGAAATAGGGCCTTTGAAGTGGTTACTTCGGTTTCTTTTTGGCCGTCTCGGCCTTGCTCTTGCGACGCATGTCGGCGGCGTGGGCCCGCTTGTAGGTCTGGATGTCGACGAAGCGGCCCTTGCTGTCGCGCACTGCGTAGAGCTTGGCGCCCTTCGAGCTGCGGTGTGTCGTCCGTTTCATAGGCATGGGTCCCTCCTTCCTGGATGCTATTCTATGGATTGATCCCTGTTCCGGGTTGAGGTCTTGCCCTTGTGCGTCCGACGACGCGTTGCTGAAGGCATCGGATGATCCCAGTCTAACGCGCCGATGCGCTTATGTCAACGAAATAAGGCCTCGGTTTGCGATGAAGGCTCCGTTCTGTTATAAAAGCCATCCATGATCCGCGCCGTCATCTCCGACCTGGGCCGCGTCGTCCTGTGGTTCGACAACGACATCTTCCTGCGCAAGCTGGCCGAGCGGGCGGCCAAGCCCTTCGAGGACGTCAAAAAGGCCGTCCACGGCGACCTCGAGCTCATCCGGCGCTTCGACGGGGGCGTCCTGACGCCGGAGCAGTTTTGCGCCCAGGTCAACCGGGCCATCGGCGCGGACGTGCCCCACGACGAGTTCTACGAGACCTACAGGGACATCTTTTCGCTCAACGGGCCGGTCGTGGACGTTCTGGCGAGGGTCAAGTCGGCGGGCTTCCCCACGGTGCTTCTCTCGAACGTCGACTCCGTCCGGTTCGCCTTCATCCGGGGCCGCTACCCGGAGATCCTCTTTTTCGACGCCTACGTCCTGTCCTACGAGCTCAGGCTTCTCAAGCCGGACCCGGCCATTTATCTCGAAGCCGCTAGCCGGGCCGGAGTGCCGCCGGAAGAATGCGTCCTCATCGATGACCTGGAGAGGAACGTCCGGGGCGCCGAGGCCGCCGGCCTTCGCAGCATCCTCTATGCGCCGGAGACCGACCTCGAAGCGGAGCTCCGCGCGCACGGCCTCCGTTTCTGATGCGGGGACACGTACCCGAGGTACATGTCCCCCCGCCGCTGTCAGTTGCCCGGCGGGTTGGATTTCCAGAGTATCCATGGCCTCCTCAGCGACTTAACGAAAAATTCACAAAAGGGCTTGACAAGCCGATTTTCAAGGAGTAGAGTCTGCTCGGAAAATACAACATTTGGTATTTTCCCACTAGTAGCCACACAATATATGGGATAAGGCCGAAAGGCCGCTTGCTTTTGCCATGGTTTCGGGAAGGGTTGATTTTAGCGTGTCCCCGGCGGAGATCCCAGGGCTTTGAGCCCCGGGCGAAAGAAGGAGGTTTTCGATGGTCAGCGCGGTAGCCAGGATCAAGAAGCGGGATGGAACGGTCAGCGATTTCAACCAGGAGAAGATCACCAACGCCATCTTCAAGGCCATGCAGTCGCAGGGCATCAAGGACCGGGCCATCGCCAAGAACGCCTCCGACATCGTCAGCTTCATGATCGAGGAGAAGTTCGGCGGCTACACCGTCCCGTCCGTCGAGCAGATCCAGGACATCGTGGAAATGGTCCTCATGAAGCAGGGCTACCACGAGGTCGCCAAGTCCTACATCCTCTACCGCGAGAAGCACAAGGGCATCCGCGAGGCCAAGCGCATCGGGCTCAACCTCGAGCGCCTGGTCAAGGACTACCTCAGCAACGCCGACTGGAAGATCCGCGAGAACTCCAACGAGGGCGTCATGAGCTTCGCCGGCCTGAACGCCCGCGTCTCGGGCGAGGTCCTGTCGAACTTCGCCCTCAACCAGATCTACACGGACCGGGCCAAGAAGGCCCACGAGGAAGGCGAGTTCCACATCCACGACCTGAGCTACCCGATCGTCGGCTACTGCGCGGGCTGGTCGCTCGAGAACCTCATCCGCAAGGGCTTCGGCCACGTCCCCAACCAGGTCCACTCGAACCCGGCCAAGCACCTCGACACCCTGACCCTGCACATGGTCAACTACATCGGGACCATGCAGGCCGAGTTCGCCGGGGCCCAGGCGTTCTCGAGCGTCGATACCCTCCTCGCGCCCTTCGTCCGCCACGACAAGCTCAGCTACGAGGACGTCAAGCAGGACATCCAGAAGCTCATCTTCGGGCTCAACGTGCCCTGCCGCTGGGGCTGGCAGACGCCTTTCTCCAATCTGACCTTCGACTGGACCATTC
Organism: Candidatus Aminicenantota bacterium; assembly: GCA_016867635.1. Classification (GTDB taxonomy): domain Bacteria; phylum Acidobacteriota; class Aminicenantia; order Aminicenantales; family Saccharicenantaceae; genus RBG-16-66-30. The sequence goes on from VGJC01000035.1 coordinate 6,802, forward strand.
CCGACGACATGAAGAACAAGAAGGTCGTCGTCGGCGGCGAGGAGCTCGACTCCTGCTACGGCGATTACCAGAAGGAGGTCGACTGGATCAACCGGGCCTTCCTGGAGATCATGATCGAGGGCGACCTCAAGGGCCGGGTCTTCACCTTCCCCATCCCGACCTACAACCTCAGCCGCGAGTTCGACTGGGATTCGCCCGCCGCCAAGCTCCTGTTCGACGCCACGGCCAAGTACGGCATCCCCTATTTTCAGAACTACATCGGGACCAACATGAGTCCGGGCGACATCCGGGCCATGTGCTGCCGCCTCAACCTCGACCAGCGCGAGCTCATGCGCCGGCCGGGCAGCATCTGGGGCCCGGGCGATTCGACGGGCTCGATCGGCGTCGTCACCGTCAACCTCAACCGGCTCGGCTTCGAAGCCGCCTCGAGGGCCGACTTCTTCGCCCGGATCAAGGAGCTCATGGTCGTCGCCAAGGAGACCCTGGAGACCAAGCGCGAGATCGTCAACAACATGATGGACAAGGGCATGATGCCCTACACCAAGGTCTACCTCGGCCACTTCGACAACCACTTCTCGACGATCGGCATCTGCGGCATGCATGAAGCGTGCATGAACCTTCTGAAGAAGGGCATCGGGACGCCCGAGGGCCGAGACCTGGCCGTCGAGACGCTCAACTACATGCGGTCGGTCCTCCGCGAGTTCCAGGAGGAGACCGGCCATCTCTACAACCTCGAGGCCACCCCGGCGGAATCGACCTCCTACCGGCTGGCCCGCCTCGACAAGCAGAAATATCCCCGCATCTACACCTCGGGCACCGACAAGTACCCCTTCCTGACCAACTCGACCCAGCTCAACGTCGACGCCACCCGGGACATCTTCGAAGCCCTCCAGCACCAGGGGGAGATCCAATCCCTTTACACCGGGGGGACCATATTCCACGCCTTTCTGCCCGAGGCCATCGACGGCGAGACCTGCAAGAAGCTCGTCCAGAGGATCGCCCAGACCAAGCTCCCGTACTTCTCCATCACCCCGACGTTCAGCGTCTGCATGAGCCACGGCTACATCCGGGGCCGGCACGCCCAGTGCCCCGATTGCGGTGACGAAACCGAAGTCTACAGCCGGATCGTCGGCTATATGAGGCCGGTCCGGACCTGGAACGACGGGAAACAGCAGGAGTTCAAGGACCGGGCCACGTACGACAAGATCGGCTGATCTCCGGAAAACAGCGTTCGAGGCGGAGACGACATGGATTACCTTCTTTTCACGTATCCGAACTGCAACAAGTGCGACGCGCTCAAAAAGCGGCTGACCGAGGCGGGAACGGCGTTCGCGGAATACAGCCTGACCCAGCAGCCGGGCAAGTCCAAGATCCGCGAGTTCATCAACGTCATCAAAAGGGACGACAAGGGGGCCATCATCCTGCCGACCCTCGTCGCCCACACCCAGGGCATCGTCCGGGCCGTCCTCAACACGGCCGAGGAGTTCGACGGGTGGTCGAGATCAAGGGAATAGAGAAATTCTCGAGCCGGGACTTCCCCGGCCACATCTCCTCGACGGTCTTCCTCGGCGGCTGCAATTTCCGCTGTCCCTACTGCCACAACGCCGAGCTCGCCCTGCGGCCGGAGACGCTCCAGACGACCCCGGTCGACATCTTCCTGTCCTACCTCGACGGCCGCCGAGGCTGGCTCGAGGGCATCTGCCTGACGGGCGGGGAACCGCTCCTCCACGAAACCGTCGAAGACCTCGTCCGCGTCATCCGGGAGCGGGGCCTCCTGGTCAAGCTCGACACCAACGGGTCCTTCCCCGAGCGGCTGGAGGGCCTTCTTTCGTCCGGGCTCCTCGACTGGGTGGCCATGGATGTCAAGGCCCCGCTCGAGCGCTACCGCGAGGTGACCCGCTCGAACGTGGACGTCGAACGCATCGTCCGGAGCGTGGACGTCATCCGGAAGAGCGGCGTCCGCTGCACGTTCCGGACCACGGTCGTCCCCGGCCTGGTCGGCAAGGACGACGTCATGAAGATCGGCGAATGGCTGCACGGCGTCGAAAGCTACTCCATCCAGCCGTTCGTTGCCAACGATCCCATCGATCCGGCCTATCTCGAAAAGAAGCCTTACAGCCGGACAGAGCTCGAGGCCATCCTCGACGCGGCCAGGCCCTATTTCGAGGACGTCCGGCTCGAGGACGCCTGAGGGGGCTAAAAGGACACGACCATGGAACTGAAAGTGAAGCGGATCCATCCCGAAGCCAGGTTGCCCGCGTACGGGCACCCCGGCGACGCCGGCCTGGACCTTTTTTCCGTCGTCGACCGCGAGGTCGGGCCCGGCGAGGTCTTCGCCGTCCCGACGGGGATCCAGATCGCGGTCCCCGCGGGTCACGCGGGCCTGGTCTGGGACAAGAGCGGGATATCGCTCCAAGGCGTCCACCGGCTGGCCGGGGTCGTCGACGCCGGCTACCGGGGCGAGGTCCGGGTCGTTCTCGTCAACCTGGGAGCGGCGCCCTTCGCCGTCAGAAAGGGGATGAAGGTCGCCCAGCTCCTCGTCCAGCCCGTGGCTTCCGTGTCGGTGACTGAAGTCGAGGACCTCGACGACACGGCCCGGGGCCAGGGCGGCTTCGGCTCGACGGGCCTTTTCTGAGGACTCTCATGGACCGCAAATCCCTGATCATCATCACGCTCGCCGCGATGTGGCTGCCCGCGTTCCTCCCGGCCCAGGAACCCGCGCCCCGCTGGCAGCTCATCTTCGTCGAACGCTTCAGGTTCGAGACCTGGGACAACGCGGTCAGCCTCGACGAAACCCTCGCCGACGCGACCGCCTACACCCGCAACCGGACGACCCTGGGCCTGAGTTGGAAGGCCGCCGGGAACCTCGAGGTCCTGGGCAAGGTCACCAACGAGTTGCGGGTCTATCTGGCCCCCAAGGACAAGCCGTTCAACGCCCACGAGGTCTTCGTCGATAATCTCTATGTCAAGTGGACGTCGCCCGGGCGCCGGTCCTTCACCGTCACGGCCGGGCGCCAGGACATGTTCTTCGGCGAAGGGTTCGTCATCGCCGACGCGACGCCCCTCGACGGCTCCCGTTCCTATTACTTCAACGCCCTTCGGGCCGATGTCGACCTCGCGCCGGGCCGCCGGCTGACGGCCTTCTTCCATGCCATCGACACGACCGACACCACCCTTCCCGTCATCAACGAACGCCCCCAGGCCCTGGTTGAACAGCCGGAATGGGCCCTGGCTCTCTATTATTCCGGGATCCTGGGCAAAGCCCGGACGGACGCCTATGTCATCCGCAAGACGACCCGGGCCACGGAGACCTGGCCCCTGGCGGCCAGGGTCGACACCGTCGGGGCCCGCCTCCAGGTCCCGCTCGCCGGCCGCCTGGCCATGACCGCGGAAGGGGCCTTGCAAGGGGGGCGGCACGGAGAAGCCGGTCGGGCGGCGTTCGGCGGCCTCGTCCATCTCGACTGGGATCTCAAAGGCGCTCTGCCCGTCCTCAAAACGGCGACCGCCGGCGGGGTCTTCCTGAGCGGGGACAAGCCGGGCACGGACAGGATGGAAGGCTGGGACCCCGTCTTCAGCCGCTGGCCCAAGTGGAGCGACAGCCTCGTTTATACTTTCTCCCGGGAGAGCCGCCCCGCCTATTGGAGCAACATGTCGTCGATCTACGGGTCCCTGGCCCTCGACCTGGGAAGCCGCGCGGACGGCGCGCTGACGGTCCAGCGGTTGGGCGCCTTCGAGCCCCAGCCCGGGCTTTTCCCCGGAGGCGCCGGGAAGGGCCGCGGCACTCTCCTCCAGGGCCGCTTGAACTACAAGGTCAGCAAGTATCTCTCGGGCCGCGTCATCTGGGAACACTTCCTGCCGGGCGATTTCTTTTTCCCGGCGGCCAGCCGCTTCCACTGGCTGCAGTTCGAGATGATCTTCAAGCTCTGACCGGCTTCCCGCTCTTCGCCCGGCGGACAAGGGCGACGATCAAGGGGCCGGAGAGAAAAGAGACGATCATGCCGATCGTCCCGGCCTCGGCCGGCGGCATCTTCAGGGCCCAAAGGCACAGGCAAACCCCGAGTCCCAGGAATCCCGAAACTATGGCCCCGAGCTTGGTCATCCTCTTGCTGATGAGGCCCCAGACGAACGGGCCGAGGAAGAACGACCCGATAGCCCCCCACGAGATCGACAGAATGGCTATGATCGTCGCCGGCCGCAAAGAGGCCAGAACGACGGACAGGAGAATGAAGACGGCCGCCGTGAGGCGCATCAGCCGGGTCAGCTTCCGGTCGGCCACGGACGGGTTGACGAATCCCGCGTAGAGGTCCTTGACGACCGAGGAGCTCGAGATGAGGACCAGGGCGGCCAGGGTCGACATGGACGCGGACAGGATGAGCAGCATCATGAGGACGCCGAGAGACGGCGGGACGACCTTGGCCAGGAACTCCGGCATCAGGACGTCGAAGACGGGTTGACCTCCGGAGAAAGCTCCCGGGGCGGTCCGCGGCGAGAGGAACAGCCGGGCCGCCGCGCCGATGAAATAGGCCGTGCCGGCGATCAGGGCGGCGAAGACCGTCGAAGCCAGCATGCCCCGCCGGATGGCCCGCTCGTCCTTGATGGCGTAGAACTTCTGGATGAGCTGGGGCATGGCGAACGGCGCGACACTGGTCAGAAAGACCAGGGCGAAAAGCGGCCAGACGCCGCCCGGGCCGACCGCGGCGGTGAGCTTCGGGTCGATCGCCCGGAGGCCGGCGACGAGCTCCGCGAGTCCTCCGGCCTTGGCCAGCGTGCTGGCGATGAGGACGCCCGAGCCGAGGCACATGATCATGCCGAAGACGACGTCGATCATGGTCATGGACTTGTAGCCGCCCAGGACGAGGTAGAAGGCCGTGAACAGACCCATGACGATCAGGGCCGTGCCGAAAGGCAGCCCGAAGTTGGCCTGGAAGAGATACGACAGTCCGATGAAGACGGCGGCCGAGTAGGGGACGAGGAAGACGAAGATGGCCAACGAGGAAGCCAACTTGAAGGCCCGGCTTCCGTAGCGCTTTTCCAGGAACTCCGGCATGGTCGTGACTTGGAGGTCGATCGACATCCTCCGGATGCGCTTGCCGAGCAGGGCCCAGACCCCGAGGACCCCGACGAGGGTGTTGCCTGCCGCGATCCACAGCCCCGAAAGTCCGAAGCCCCAACCGACCCGGCCGGCGAAGCCGATGAACAGGACGGCGGAGAAATAGGCCGCGGCGTAGGTGAAAGCCGACATGACCGGCCCGACGGTCCGGCCTCCGAGGAAGAAATCGGTGAACGTCCGGGACTTCTTGAGCCCCAAGTAGCCGATGCCCAGGGTCAGGGCGGCGTAGGCTGTGATAACGACGATCTTGGCGATCATGGGTTCTCTTCCCGCCAGGCCGGCTTTCTCTTTTATATCCGTACGGACGCAAGATTGTCAATCGGAAAAGGCCGGCGGTTGGGCCCTGACGAAATCCGGGTCGCCCCACGGAACCGCCGCCTTTCGGAAGCGGTATCGTTTTGGTATGATAATCGGCCAGGCGAACGATGAAAGGGACCGGGAACGCGATCTTCGACGTCGCCGTCATCGGCGGCGGGGTCGTCGGCTGCGCCGTCCTCCGGGAGCTCTCCCGATACGATCTCACGCTCCTTCTCCTCGAGAAGGAAGCCGACCTGGGCGAGGGCGTCACCAAGGCCAACAGCGGGGTCATCCATGCCGGGTTCAACGTCCCGTCCGGCTCGCTCAAGGCCAGGACCAATGTCGCCGGCCTGCCCAAGGTCTACCGCCTTGCCGAAGAGCTCGGCGTCCCTCACAGGAAGACGGGCAAGCTCGTCGTCGCTCCGACCGACGAAGAAAGGCCGCGGCTCGAGGCGCTGAAGGCCGATGGGGACCGGAGCGGTGTCCCCCGACTGGAGGTCGTGGGTGCCGACCGCATCAGAGAGATCGAGCCCCTGGCGCGAGGCCGATGGGCGCTCTTTTCCCCGCACAGCGGGATCATCTCCCCCTACGAGTTCACGATCGCTCTGGCCGAGTCGGCCCGGCGGAACGGCGCCCGGATCCTTCCCGAGGCGCCCGTCGAGTCCGTCGGCTTCGAAGGCGATCTGTTCCGGCTCGGGACGCCGAAAGGGACGGTCGCCGCCCGGAGGGTCGTCAACGCCGCCGGACTGTTCTCTGACGAGGTCGCCCGGCTGGCGGGCATCGACGACTACCGCGTCTTCCCCTACCGCGGCGAGTATCTCGTCACGGACAAGGACTGCGGGCTGAAGCTGGGGATGCCTGTCTATCCCGTGCCGCCGCGGGACGACCCGGGCCTGGGCATTCACATCACGCCGACCATGGAAGGGAACATCCTTCTCGGTCCGAGCGCCGAGGCGATCGAGGACAAGCGTGACGTCGCTTCGAGCCGCAGGGTCATGGACCAGCTCAAAGCGGAGGCCGTCCGGCTCATGCCCGAACTGGCCGGGGTGTCCTTCATCCACAGCTATGCCGGCGTGCGCCCCAAGCTGGTCGACCCTTCGGGCCGGGATAGGTTCGCCGACTTCGTCGTCGAGGAGAGCCTCGCGCGGCCCGGCTGGGTCAACATCGTCGGCATCGAGTCTCCGGGCCTGACGGCGGCCCCGGCCATCGCCGACATGGTCGTGGAGATGATCGGGGCGGGCATGCGGATGCGGCCGAAACCGGGTTTCAAGCCCGGGCCGGCCCGCGGACCCCGGTTCGCCGCCCTCGACGACGAGGCCCGCGCGGGACGGGTCGCCCGCGACGCCGACTGGGGCGAGATGGTCTGCCGCTGCGAGCACGTGACCCGGGCCGAGGTCTCGGCCGCTCTCCGCAACCCGTTCGGGGCCCGGACCATGGATGCCGTCAAGCGGCGGACCCGATGCGGGATGGGCCGCTGCCAGGGCGGATTCTGCACGCCGCGCATCGTCGAGATCATGCAGGACGAGGGATCGCCCCTCGAGGGCATCACCAAGCGAGGCGGAAGGTCGCGCCTGTTCTTCGGGCGCCTAAAGGATTGACGAATGAGCGGGCGAGCGGATCCGTCGAACCTGACCGTCGAGACGCGTGACGTCGTCGTCATCGGCGGCGGCCCGGCCGGGCTGGCCGCGGCCCTCGGCGCCCGAAGGGCGGGCGCGAGCGACGTCTTGATCGTCGAGCGCGACCGGACGCTCGGCGGCATCCTCAACCAGTGCGTCCACGACGGCTTCGGCCTCTTCCTTTACAAGGAGTCCATCAGCGGGCCGGAATACGCGGAGCGGCTGGCCGAGGACGTCGGGAGCGAAGGCATCGGCGTCGAGACCGGGGCCATGGTCCTCGACCTCTCGGCCGACAGGCTCCTGCGGATCAACTCCCGGCGCGGCTACAAGCTTGTCCGGGCCAAGGCCGTGGTCCTGGCCATGGGCTGCCGGGAGCGGACCCGGGAGATGATCGAGATCCCCGGCACCCGACCGGCCGGCATCTTCACGGCCGGCTCGGCCCAGAACCTGGTCAATCTCCAGAACGTCCGGATCGGGAACGAAGCGGTCATCCTCGGGTCGGGCGATATCGGCCTGATCATGGCCCGCCGCCTGACCTTCGAGGGCCTCAAGGTCAGGGGCGTCTTCGAGCTCATGCCCTGGCCCGGCGGCCTGGAGCGCAATGTCCGGCAGTGCCTGATGGATTTCGGCATCCCACTGGAGCTGTCCCACACGGTCGTCGAGGTCCGGGGTCGGGACCGGGTCGAGAGCGTCGTCGTGGCCGCCGTCGACGGCGGCGGGCTCCCGCTCGCCGGCAGCGAAAACGAGATCCCCTGCGACACGCTGCTCCTTTCGGTCGGCCTCATCCCGGAGAACGAGCTTTCGAAACGGGCGGGCGTCGAGCTTTCTCCGCTCACTGGCGGGGCCGTGGTCGACGAAAAGCTGATGACCTCCGTCCCGGGGATCTTCTCGTGCGGCAACGTCCTCCACATCCACGACGTCGCCGACTGGGCCTCGTTCGAGGGCTTCGCCGCCGGCGAGTCCGCGGCCCGCTGGGCGGCGGGGGAGAGGCGGGAGACGGACACGCTGAAGGTCTCGGCCGGGGCCCGCGTTCGTTACGCTCTGCCACAGCGCCTGGCCAGGAGGTCGAAGGACATCGAGCTTTCGTTCCGGGTGACGGAGCCGATCCGCGAGGCGACGATCGTCGTCCGTGAGCGGGGGGCGGGCAAGGTCCTGGCCCGGAAAAAGTTCGACCGCGTCCTGCCCTCCGAGCTCCAGAAGATCAAGGTCCGGGCCGCGGTAAAGGAGGATCTGGAGGTGGCCTGCCGTGAGTAACCGGGCCGCGGGCGGCCACGCCGCCGGGACCATCGACCGCCTGACCTGCGTCCTCTGCCCGGTCGGCTGTGAGCTCGAGGTCCGCTTGGTCGCGGCGGGAGAGCTCCAAGTCCAAGGGAATCAATGCGACAAGGGCGTCCCCTTCGCCGTGGAGGAAGTCCTCCATCCGAAGCGCAACCTGGCGACCTCGGTGCCCGTCAAAGGCACGAAAACGAAGATGGTCTCGGTCCGGCTGACCGGTCTCGTGCCCCGCGAAATGATCTTCCCCATCCTGGCGGAGATCTCGAAGCTCCGGCCCGAGGCTCCCGTTCGCCGCGGCCAGGTCCTCATCGCCGACGTCCTCGGCACGGGCGCCGACGTCATCGCCACCCGGACCGTAAGCTGACCCTTCCCCGAGTCCAGGGAGCCTCAACACTTGTGGTTCATCTCCCGTTTCCGTGGGTTATAAGTCATGAGGTTCCCCGATAGACATCCCCCCTTGCCCCCCACGCCCCCGGGAACCAGTCCCGACGGTTCCCCCGCCGGCCACCGGCGGGCCCCCCTCCGCTATGGGGGTCTTCAGGGGGACGTCTATCGTCCCCTCATGACCTACTGTTCCCCGGAAACGGGAGAAGAACCACTCTTGATGGCGTCATCGAGAACGGCCGAGACGCCCTGGCCGCCTTGACAAAAGGCCTATTACCCTCCACTATTCTATTGCCATGACCAAAAAGGGGAAAGGGACCCTTCTCATTTGTGTCCTAGCGGTCATCCTGTTGAGCATCTTCCGGCATTCTGAGAAGTTCTGGCCGTTGATCCTTCTGGATATGGGGCTTCGCATCCCTGGGGATATGATATTAAAAGCGATCCGGCCGAACATCTCGCAGGTCGCCGGCGAGCTCCTTCGAAGCTTTTTCCAGGTCGGCACGGTTCTTCTCGTTATTTGGGGATTCAATAAATTCCTCCCCCGGGTCCGGTCCTTCGCGGCCACGAAGCGGGGTGCGGTCCGAAGGGAAAAGGCGTTGGCGCCGCCGGAACCGGCAAAGCCGGAACAGCGGCGGAGACCGACAAGGTACCTGCCCCTCGTCGTCTATGTCATGCTGGCGATCATCGTCCTGAACGGCCGCTGCGGGAGGGGGCTGGTTTCCCTGGCCTCTTGGGTCACCGGGGTCGACGGCTATCCTCTGAAAGTCGCGACGGTCATCTCCGTTGAGGAGCCACAGGAGGAACATGTCGTTCCGGGGAAACCGTGCTTTCTCTTCCTCTTTGAAGATCCGTCATGG
>VGJC01000036.1 GCA_016867635.1 Candidatus Aminicenantota bacterium
GTCGCCAGCTTGAAGGAGCTCTGCAGATTGGGCATCACGGTGATGACGCTGGCCCGGGTCATCGCATAGTCGACGGCCCCCAGGTTGTAAAGGGGGTGGCCGAAGGCCAGGACGTTCAATCCGTCCACGTATGTCACCGTCCCCACGGCCGAGATGTCCAGATCGCCGCCGATGAGCTGGAGGCCCACCGCGTCGCCCTCCTTGATGGCCGGCGGGGGGGGAGGCGGTCCGGCGCGCAGCTGGTCCCCCGTTCCGGCCCTGACGGATTGGAATCCCAGGCTTGCGAAGAACGACCGGGCCTCGTCGAAGGACCGCGGGGAAAAGCCGCTGAAGACGAGCGGCAGGCTGAGGGGGGCGATCGTCCGGCCGCCGTCCGGGGCCGGGGCCGGCACGGACAGGGCTTCCCTGTAGATGCCCGAAAGCTGCTCGAGGCTGATATCGCTGCGGATGGGGATCGCCGGCGCGGGGCTCGATCGGGACGGCCCGGGGCTCCGGCCGACAGCCAGCATCTCCTCGATCGGCGTGATGCCCGTGATGGCATCCTTGGCGAACGAGAAGCCGTAGGCCACCGCCCCGATGATCTTGCCGTCCACATAGACCGGGCTGCCGCTCATGCCGCTGATGATGCCGGTCGACTCCAGCCCACATCCGCTGAGGCGGGCCAGGATCACGTTCCTTTTCGGCTGGACGTTCTCCAGCACGCCCAGGATCTCAACGTCGAACTCCTCGATCGTCCGGCCCTCGAAAACGCTCTTCCCGCGCCCCTTCATGCCCGGCTTGACCTCGGACAGAGGAAGGATGGCCGTGGCCGCCGAGGCCGCCGCGCCCAAGGCCAGCAGGCCCAGGGCCAGACAGAGATAACGCCGCGAGATCCTCTTCATCCGACGATCCCCAAGGTCCACGCTCTCCTCCTGCGGACTTGCCGCGGATCCCTGACGGCCCGCGCCGTCATTGACCCCCGGGGCCGAATCTCATACAATCCGGGTCATGAAGGTCCTGGTCACCGGAGGAACCGGGTTCCTCGGAAGTCATCTCGTCGAGCGTCTCCTCGAAGATCCCGGCAAGGAGGTCTACGCTCTCGTCCGCGATCCGTCCCGGCTCCGGTGGCTCGAGGGGCTCGACCGTGTCCGGGTCCTCGAAGGGGATCTCCAGACGGTCCCGGCGCTTCCCGCCGGGCTGTCCCACGTTTTTCACCTGGCCGGACTGACCAAAACACTCAGATCGAAGGATTATTATACCGTAAACCAGAAAGGCACGGCAAGCCTCCTACGGGCGCTCGAGGGGCAGGACGGCCTGCGGCGAGTCGTGCTCCTGAGCAGCATCGCGGCCTGCGGCCCGTCCTCGCCGCGAGGTCCTGTCCAGGAGTGCGACCCGCCCCGGCCCGTTTCGGTCTACGGGGAGAGCAAGCTCAGGTCCGAGGAAGAAGCCTTGAAGTACAGGCAACGCTTCCCGCTGACGATCCTCAGAGTGGCCGCCGTCTACGGGCCTCGGGACGAGGATTTCCTCGAATATTTCCGGTGGATGAAAAGGGGCATCCTGCCCCTCATCGGGTATCGGCTCAAATCGCTGAGCCTCTGTTATGTCGGGGACGTCGTCCGGGCGGCTCTCCTGGCGGCGGAGTCCGACGTTCCGAGCGGAGAGGTCTTCAACATCGCCGACCCCGCCCCCTTCTCCTGGGAGGAGATAGGCCGGCAGGTGGCCGCGATCCTCGGCACGAGGCTCATCCGGGTCCGCATCCCCCACTGGACCGCCTATCTCGCATCGGCCGCGTCCGAAGGGATCGGCCGGCTCGGCGGGTCGGCCAACGCCGTCAACCTCGGCAAATACCGGGAGATGAAGCCGGACGGCTGGGTCGTCGACATTAGCAAGGCCCGGGATCTCCTGGGCTTCGAGACCCGGGTCCCGCTGAGAGAGGGCCTGGAGGAAACCCTGGGATGGTATCGCCGTCACGGTCTGCTCTGAGCCCGACCGGGAACGGGCCGGCTTTATTTTTTGAGCGTTATCCTTTATAATGAGTTCCAGGATGAGCATTCGGTCCATCGTCACGGGAACCGGCCATTACGTGCCGCCCCGGATCGTCAACAACCACGACCTCGGAAAGCTCATGGACACGTCCGACGCGTGGATCCGCGAGCGGAGCGGGATCTCCGAACGTCACCATGTCGATGCCGGCGTCGGCACGTCGGACCTGGCCGTCGAAGCCTCGCGCCGGGCCATGGCGGACGCCGGCGCGGAGCCTTCGTCCATCGACTTCATCGTCGCCGCGACCCTGTCCCCCGATCATTATTTCCCGGGCATCGGCGTCCTTGTCCAGGCCAAGCTCGGCCTGGGGACCATCGGCGCCCTGGACGTCCGGAACCAGTGCAGCGGGTTCATCTACGCCCTGTCCGCCGCCGACCAGTTCATCCGGACAGGGGCGTACAAGCGGATCCTGGTGGTCGCCTCGGAGGTCCAGTCCACGAACCTCGATTTCTCGGACAGGGGTCGGGACATGTCCGTCCTCTTCGGCGACGGGGCCGGGGCCGTCATCCTCGAGCCCGGCCCGGCCGACAACGGGCAGGGCATCCTCTCGACGCACCTCTACTCCCAAGGGCAATTCGCCGCCCAACTCTGGATGGAAAAACCCAGCCCCATGGACAACCCGACCTTCCAGGCGCAGTTCTTCGAGGAAGGCCGTTTCTACCCCAAGATGGAAGGCCGGAACGTCTTCGTCAACGCCTGCACCCGGATGCCCGAAGCCGTCCGGGCCGCCCTCGCGCACAACGGGCTCTCGATCGAGGATGTCGACGTCCTCATCCCCCATCAGGCCAACGACCGGATCTCCCTGATGGTCGCCAAGGGCCTCGGCATCCCCGTGGAGAAGGTCGTCCGGAACATCGACCGCGTCGGCAACACGACGGCCGCGTCCATCCCCATCGCGCTGGACGAAGCCGTCAAGCAGGGCCGGATCCGGAAGGGGCATCTCGTCGCCCTGACCGCGTTCGGCTCGGGGTTCACTTGGGCTTCGGCCCTCATCCGGTGGTAACATCCGTCTTCATTCACATACACCGAGGGTTACAAAAGGGATTGTCAGGGGATGGAGACATGTGCTAGGATTTTCGAAATGACTTCGAGGAGGCATGCATGAGAAAGACAGCTATCGCGCTCGCGGTGCTGGCCGTCATGACGTACGGAGCGGGCGCTCTCCGCGCCCAGACCGCCGAGGACGGCAAGTTCAGGAAGTTTCAGGACACGCTCTGGGACACCTACTTCAAGTTCTATCCGACCGCCGGGACGCTCCAGGGCTACACGAAATACAACGACAAGCTCGAGGACCCGACGGAGAGCGCCCTGGACAAGTTCCACGAGGCCCTCGGCAAGCTCAACGGGGAGCTCATCTCCAAGATCAGCCGCTCGAGCCTGTCCCCCGACCTTCAGGTCGAATACGAGATGCTGGTCGACTTCCTCGACCTGGAGAATCTCAAGCTCGAGTACATCATCCCCTGGGACTCCAACCCTCTGCTCTACAACGACCTCTTCCTCAACAGCCTCTGGAGCCTAGTGGCCAAGAACCCCGCGGCGGCCAGCGCCAACGCCGGCGCCGCCGCGGCCCGGGCCAAGCTCATCCCGGGGTTGGTCAAGAGGGCCAAAGACAGCCTCAAGAACCCGCCGCCCGAGCACACCCAGGCGGCCATCGCCCAGATGCCCGGGATCATCGACTTCTACCGGACGGAGGTCCCCAAACTCACTTCCGCTCCGGCCCTTCAAGCCGAGCTGGGCAAAGTCGTCGCCTCCCTCGAGGACTATCAGCGGTTCCTCCAGGGCGAGCTTCTGCCCCGGTCGACGGGGAATTTCCGGGCCGGCGATACCCACATGCGCATCCTCCGGATAACGACCCAGGGCAGCCTGCCTATCCTGGAGGAGATCGTCCAGAGGTCTTTGGCCGACTTCAACAACATCCGGCGGGACATGTTCCTCGTCTGCATCCCCTTCTATAAGATCATGTACCCGGAGATCGACATCGAGCAGCTCGGCCGGACGAAAGGCGAGGAGCAGACGCGAAACCTCGTCATCCAGGGCGTGCTCGACAAGATCATGCCAGACCACGCGGCCCGCGAAGACCTGGTCGGCCGGATCGGCAAGGCCGCGGCCGACCTCAAGGCTTTCATCGGCCAGAAGCAGCTTTTCGAGCTTCCCGCCGAGAACCTCAAGATCGAGCCCATGCCGGCCTATTTCCGGGGGAGCCTCTGGACGCGTCTTGCGACGCCGGGAGCGTTCGAGCCCGCCGGTCCCTACACGTTGTACGTCCGCCCGGTCCCCGCGGCCTGGCCCGCCGAGACCGCCGAGTCGTTCCTCAAGGAGCACAACAATTACTACGTCGATTTCATGACCGCCCAGAAGGTCTTCCCGGGGACCTTCGTGCCCGCCTTCTTCACCCGGAAAGACCCCTCGCCGGTCAAGAGACTGACCGCCAACCAGGCGTTGCTCAAGGGCTGGCCGGTCTACCTCCACGAGATGCTGATCACGGCCGGCTACGGGAATTTCGACCTTCGGACGAGGCTCAACCAGCTCAAGCTCATGCTCAAGAACCTCATCGACTTCCAGATGGACCTCAACGTCCATCAGGGCAACTGGACCAAGGAACGGGTCATCGAGACGATGACGGGCAGGGGGTTCATGACCCCGGCCGAGGCCGAGCGCCGCTGGGAACAGATCGTTCTCAATCCCGGCGAAGGATGCTTGGCCTACATCGGCTACCAGGAGATCCTGGAACTCGAGAAGGACTACCGCCGGGTCAAAGGACAGGCGTTCACGGACAAGGACTTCCTCAGCAAGATCCTCAGCCACGGCGCCATCCCCATCCGGACACTGAAAACGAAGCTGGCCAACTGAGGCCGGCCCGATCCAGGCAGCGTATGTTTCGAGGCCTCCCGGCTCCCCGGGAGGCCTTTTTTTATGCAGGCATGACGGAGGACGCGTGACCGGTTCCGAAGGGCGGCCGCGGCTCGTCGATTCCCACGCTCACCTCGATATGGCCGATTTCGCTCCGGACAGGAGAGAGACCGTCCTCCGGGGCTTCGAGGCCGGCCTGGTGGCCATCCTCTGTCCGGCCGACCTGACCCGGCCCGAGAGCCTGCCGGTGATCCTGGGGCTGGCCGGGGAATTCCCCGCCGTCCTGGCCGCGGCCGGGGTGCACGCCCATGAAGCCCGGAAATTCCACGACGGCCACCTCGAGGACCTCCGGAGGGCGGCTGACGGGGGCCTCATCAGGGCCGTCGGGGAGATCGGCCTTGATTTCCACTACGGCTTTTCGCCGCGCGACGTCCAGGCCGATGTCCTCCGCCGGCAGGTCGCCTGGGCCGGACGGGCCGGACTTCCGGTGATCCTCCACAGCCGCCTCTCCGGGCCCGACATCATCGCCGCCGTGGACGCCGAGCGCTTCACGGGCGGAGGCATCCTCCACTGTTTCACCGAGGATTGGGGGACCGCCCGGGCCATGATCGACAGGGGTTTCTGTATTTCCTTTTCGGGCATCCTGACGTTCCCCAAGGCCGGCGAGCTCCGGGAGGTGGCGGCCAAGGTCCCCCTCGACCGCCTGCTCGTCGAGACCGATTCGCCCTACCTGGCCCCCGTCCCCTATCGGGGCTCGGGCCGGCGCAACGAGCCCGCCTACGTGGCCGAAACGGCCAAGGTCCTGGCCGGCGTTCGGGGCCTGCCCTTCGCGGAATTGGCCGAAGCGACGACGGCCAACTTCGAGCGGCTCTTTCCGTTTGATAATCGGGGACCTCAATGCTAAGATAGCGGCGCCATGGCCCAGGACCACTCCTTCGACATCGTCTCCCGCATCGAGATGCAGGAGGTCCTCTTCCAGGCCGGCATCCCCATGTCGTTCATGAACTATCGATGACGTCGATCCCACCCTCCCCGGCCCGGTATCCGTGCGACCCCGAGGACAAGGACTTCGACCTCGCTTACGGCGGGATCCGGGACGAGCTCGAGCGGGTCGAAGAGCAACTGGCAGCGTGGTCCCGCTCGGCCAACCCCCTGACGGACGAAGTCAGCCGCTACGTCCTGCGGAAGAAAGGCAAGCGGCTCCGGCCGGCCCTCGTCCTGCTCACCTCCCGGCTCTTTCCCGGCGGCAACGGGGAGGCCGTGTTCCTGGCCGCTCTCGTGGAGCTGCTCCACACGGCGAGCCTCATCCATGACGACATCGTCGACAACGCCGACATCCGCCGCGGACGAGAATCGGTCCATTCCCGGTGGGGCCCCAACATCACCGTCCTCCTGGGAGACTACCTCTATATCAAGTCCATCGGCCTTTCCCTCCGGTCCGGGCAAGACCGCGTCGTCCGCATCCTGGCCGACGTCTCGTCCCGGATGATCGAGGGCGAGCTCGACGAATACGCTTTGGGCGGCAGCCTGGCCGCCTCCGAGGACGAGTATCTGCGGGTCATCGAGAACAAGACTGCGGCCCTGTTCTCATGCTGCTGCCGGTTCGGGGCCATCCTCGGCGGGGCCGGGCCGGACGAAGAGGAGCGCCTGGCCGGGTTCGGGCTCAACCTCGGCATGAGCTTCCAGCTCGTCGACGACCTTCTGGATCTCGAGGGGGAATCCGGCGCTCTGGGCAAGCCGGTCCTGTCGGACCTCGGGGAAGGCCGCATGACGCTGCCGCTCATCCATGCGCTCCGGGCGAACGGCCTGGTCCGGCCGGAGAGGCTCACGGGCCTTATCGGCCGGAAGGACCTCTCCGGCAGCGAACGGGAAGGGCTCCTGAAGGACCTCGTCGCCGGCGGCTCGCTGGACTACACGAGAGCCAGGGCCCGGGAATACCTGGACAGATCCCTGGACCTTCTTCTCCGTTTTCCCGGCTCCCCAGGCCGCGAAGCGCTGGCCCGGCTGGCCGCGTGCGTCCTGCACAGGGACCGCTGACCCTCTTCAAGGAGAGGCCATGACGGAAATCGAAGTCAAGATACGGATCGAAGACCCGCGGGCCATGAGGGTCAAGCTCCTTGGGCTGGGGGCCGTCCTGGCCCGGGAGAGGCATCTCGAAACCAATGTCCTCTACGATTTCCCGGACGGGGCCCTGCGCCGGGGCCGCCGGGCCCTACGGCTTCGGGCGACGGGAAAGCGGGCGACCCTGACGTTCAAGGGGGCGCCGCAGGGGTCCCGGTCGTTCAAGGTCCGGGAGGAATTCGAGACCCAGGTCCACGATCCGCGGCAGGCCCGCAAGATCCTCGAGGCCCTCGGCCTTCGGCCGGCGTTCACCTACCGGAAGCACCGCACGGTCTTCCGCAAAGGGCGGCTGGCCGTCTGCCTGGACGAGACCTCGGCCGGCGTCTTCCTCGAGTTGGAGGGCAAGCGCCACGAGATCGTCCGCTTCGCCCGCGCCCTGGGCTACGGGCGGGCCGATTTCCTCAAAACGGATTACGTCGAGCTGATCGGTCAAGCGGCGGGAAAGGGCGGCCAAGCCTGAGCTCCGGGCCGGGCCCGGGTCATTCGTCCTTGTCTTCCTCGGCCTCGTCGGCTTCCTCTTCGTCCTCGACCTCTTCCTCCGCCTCCGCCTCCTCGATGACCTCTTCGAGGAGGTCCTTGCCGGCCAGCAGGTCGGTTTCGACGGACTCGTCGGCGATCGGGGCGCCGACGAAGACGCGGTCCTCGCGCTCGGGGATCTCTTCCATGCCGGCCGGAATGATCTCGTATTCGATGAGCCCGGAGCTGACCTCGGCCTGGGCGATGCGAATGAGGTTCTTGGACTTGACGCTGACCTTGGGCTTGGCGCCCTTGAGCAGCTGCTTGGCGCGCTTGGACGCCAGGATGATGAATCTGTACTTGCTGTCGATATCACCGATACTATTCAACTTTGGTCGACTCCTCGAGGGAAAAATGGGATAACGCCGAGTCAGCATAGCAAAAACCGGGCGGAAATGCAAGCCGGCGGACGGCGCGCTCGTTGAACGGGCCTCCCGAATGTGCTAATCTATCCTTTGCGCTAAGGATATGGACAAGAGGATCTGGGCGGTCGGCGGAGGAAAAGGCGGTACGGGCAAGAGCTTCGTCGCCGCCAGCCTCGGTCTGCATCTGGCCTCCCTCGACCGGGACATCGTCCTCGTCGACCTCGACCTCGGGGCCCCGAACCTTCACACCCTGCTCGGCGTCAAGAGCTCCCACCCCGACCTCGGCGATTTCCTGACGGGGCGGGTCGCTTCCCTGGAGGAAGCGGCGTCCCCGACCCCCTGGGGCGGCCTGCGGATCGTCAGAGGGACGGAGAACATCCTGTTCGTCGCCAATATGAACCACTACCGGAAGCTGCGGCTGCTCCGGCAGATCCGGCAGTTGCGCGCCCGGAACGTCATTCTCGACCTGGGGACCGGGAGCGCCTACAACACCCTGGACTTCTTCCTCAGCGCCAACCCCGGCGTCGTGGTCATCACTCCGGAGCCGACGGCCATCGAGAACGCCTACCTGTTCCTCAAATCGTGCATCATGCGGGTCCTGAAGCTCTACATGGACCACTACAAGATCCCCGACCTTCACCGCAAGATGCTCGATCAGATCGAGAAGAACAGCCAGTCCCTCTACGCCTTCTTCCGGTCGCTCATCGACAGCGACCGCTCCTACGGCACCATCCTCTACCGCGCCCTCCGCGGCTTCCGGCCCTGCCTGGTCATGAACAGGTGCCGGGACGAGCGGGACGTGCTCCTCGGCCGCTCGGTCGCCGACGTGGCCCGGCGCTACCTGCTCATCGACATGAAATACCTCGGCTCCGTACCGAACGACGACCAGGTCCAGGCCTCGCTCCGGGGCCTCCGGCCCTTCGTCCTCGAGCACAGGGATTCGGCCGCGGCCCGGGCCATCCGTCAGATGTCCGAGGAGCTGGCCTATTCCATCGAATTCACGCAGCGGACACCGGCGGAGATCCGGCTGCCCGACACCTGATGATCAAGAGAGTCGAGGACTGGAACTACTACGAGCTCCTGAACCTGGAGAGGACCGCGTCCCAGGATGAGATCTGGGAATCCTATCAGGGGGCCCTGGCCACCTACCAGCCCGGCTCCCTGGCCGTTTACAGCCTGGTGACCGAGGAGGAGCGGGCCCTCATCCTGAAGCGCATCCAGGAGGCCTTCCAGACGCTGAGGGACCCCAAGACGCGGAAGGACTACGACCTGGCCCTCCTCAAGCGCGCTCCCTACTACGCGCCGAAGGCCGCGTTCCGGAAGTCGATCGGCAAGATGGAGATCGATGAAGCCCCGCCGAAAAAGGGCCGCTGGAGCTGGCTCAAGAGGGTTTTCCCGCGACGGAAGGCCGCGGTCGACCTCCGCCCCCCCGAAGATCAATAATCCTTGACGATATCGTCTTCCGTCCCGAAGGCGCCGTCGGCGCCGGCGGAAGCCAGGCGGAAAGCGGATCCGGAGAGCCTCTCGTAACGGAACCTCCTCCCCCAGGAGTCCTGAAGGGCGGCTGCCGCGCGGTGGAGCTTCCGGAGGTCGTCGAGGCTTTCGGGGAGCCCTTCCCCGTCCGCGGCGAAAGACAGGACCTCGCGGGCCAGGCTTTCCATGTTGACCTCGGTCAGTTCGACCTTCATTTCGAGATACTTGTCGACCTGGATCTCGAGCCCGCTCTTGTCGTCGGCGACCTTGGCGAAAAAGAGGAAATAGACGATGACGACGGCCGCCAGAAGGACGACGAGCAGCCCCCGGCTCTTCACCCGGCCCCCTTGTGCGGCGGGTTCAGCTCGCCTTCGGAGTGGGCGATGACCACGGCCGCGGCGATGTCGCCGGTGATGTTCATGGTCGTGCGGGCCATGTCGAGGATGCGCTCGACGCCCAGGATGAGGGCGATCCCCTCCAGGGGGATCCCGACCTGCTTGAGGACGATGACCAGCATGAGGACGCCCATGGCCGGGGCCCCGGCCGTGCCGATGGAGGCCAGGGTCGCCGTCAGGACGATGGTCAGCTGGTCGCCGAGCCCCAGGTTCATGCCGTAGACCTGGGCGATGAAGACGGCCGTGACGCCCTGGTAGAGCGCGGTCCCGTTCATGTTGATCGTGGCCCCGAGCGGCAGGACGAAGCTCGAGACCTCTTTGGAGACCCCCAGGTTGTCTTCGGCGCACTCCATGCTGACCGGCAGGGTCGCCGAGCTGGAGCTCGTGCTGAAGGCGATGAGCTGGGCCTTGGTGATCCCCTTCCAGAACTTGAGGTAGGGGAACCGCGTGAACAGGCGGACGACGGCCGGGTAGGAAACGGCCAGGATGGCCAGGCCGCCGAGAACGACGGCGCAGTAGCGGAGGAGGGACATCAGGATGTCGACCCCGAACGTCCCGACGACCGAGGCGATGAGGGCGAACACGGCGTAGGGGGCGATCTTGATGACCAGCTCGACGATCTTGATCATGACGCTGTTGATGCCTTCGAAGAAAGCCATCACGGGCCTCATCTTGTCCTTGTCCAGGAGCGAGACGACGATGCCCATGAACAGGGCCAGGAAGATGATCTGGAGCATGTTGGCGTTGACGAAGGATTCTCCGGGGTTTTCGGGGATGATGTCGACGAGCATGTCCATCAGGCCCGGCCGGTCCCCCGCCCGCAGGGCCTGGGCGCCGGCGGTCTCCCCGAAGTTGGCCTTGAGCTCGGCCTGGACGGATCCCGGGATGTTGCGCCCGGGCTGGAAAGCGTTGGCCAGCAACAGGCCCAGGGCGACGGCGAAGATGTAATAGGAGAAATAAAAAGCCAGGGTCTTGCCGCCGATGCGTCCCAGCTTGCGCAGGTTGCCGAGGCTGGCCGCCCCGACCAGGAGCGAGGCGAAGATGAGGGGGATGACGACCATCTTGATCAGGCGGATGAAGGCCGTGCCGATCGGCTTGACGAGGGCCGCGTCGGGCCCGAAGGCCAGGCCGGCCGCGGCGCCGAGGGCCAGGCCGGCGAAGATCTTGTTGGCGACGCCGCTCTTGCGGAGGGTCGTCAGGCCGAGGATGACCGCCGCGGCGAGGAACAGGGCGATCTGGAGGATCTTGGCCCCCAGCGCGCCGGCCGGCATGCCCAGGGCCAGGGCGGCCCCGCAGAGGGCGGCGGAAACCACGCCTCCGGCGATGCGCTTCATGGGCTCTTCTCCTTGAGCGCGGGGAAAAAGAGAATGACCCGTGTAGGACTCGAACCTACAACCCGCAGATTAAGAGTCTGCTGCTCTACCAATTGAGCTAACGGGCCGAAAAATCCCCTCCAGTTTAGATGACCGGCCCCGGCTTGTCAAACTGCACGGGACCGGCCGCTCTCACTCCTTGATCCTGGCCAGATCGAGCATGAAGGCGTACTCCATGGCCGTCTGCTTGAGGCGCCGGAACCGCCCCGAAACGCCCCCGTGCCCGCCTTCCATGTTCGTCCAGAGCAGGAGCGGGTTCTTGTCGGTCTTCATGACCCGCAGCTTGGCCACCCACTTGGCCGGCTCGAAGTACTGGACCTGGGAGTCGTGCAGTCCCGTCGTCACGAGCAGAGCCGGGTAGTCCTTGGCCTCGACGTTGTCGTAGGGCGAGTAGGAAAGCATGTAGTCGTAGTAGTCCTTGTCCTCGGGGTTGCCCCACTCGTCGAACTCGCTGGTCGTCAGCGGGATGCTGTGGTCGAGCATGGTCGTGATGACATCGACGAAGGGCACGCCGGCGACGACGCCCTTGAACAGCTCGGGCCGCATGTTGACGACCGCGCCCATGAGCAGCCCGCCGGCGCTTCCGCCGCTGGCGAACAGCCGGCCGGGGTTGGTGAACTTCTGGGCCACGAGAAAATCCGCGCAGTCGATGAAATCCGTGAAGGTGTTCTTCTTCTTCAGGAGCTTGCCGTCCTCATACCACCAGCGGCCCATCTCCTGCCCGCCCCGGATGTGGGCGATGGCGTAGACGAAGCCCCGGTCGAGGAGGCTCAGGCGGGCCGAGCTGAAGCCGGCGTCCGTGGTCGCCCCGTAGGACCCGTACCCGTAGAGCAGGAGCGGGCTCTTGCCGTTCTTGACCAGCCCTTTCCGGTAGACGAGCGAGATGGGGACCTCGACCCCGTCGCGGGCCGTCGCGTAGTGGCGCTCGGCCTGGTAATCATCGGCGTTGAAGCCGCCCAGGACCTCTTCCTGCTTGAGGAGCTTTTTCTCCTTTGTCACCATGTTGTAGTCGAAGGTCGAGGACGGCGTCGTCAGCGAGGAGTACGCGTAGCGCAGCCACTCCGTTTCGAACTCGGGGTTCGCGGCGATCCGGGCGCTGTAGGTCTCCTCGCCGAAATCGAGATAGTGCTCGGCGCTCGTGTCCCAGGGCATGATCCGGATCCGGGTCAGGCCCTTGGCGCGCTCCTGGAGGGCCAGAGAACCCTGGAAGAGCTCGAAACCCTCGAGGAGGACATCCTCCCGGTGGGGGATCATCTCGACCCAGTCCTCCTTGGCCGTCTTGTCCAGGCCGGCGGTCATGAGGCGGAAATTCTTGGCGCCCAGGTTGGTCAGGATGTAGAACTTGTCCTGGAAGTGGTCGATCTGATATTCGAGGTCCCGTTCCCGCGGCTGGAAGACCTTGAAGGCCCCGGCGGGCTTCGCGGCGTCGAGGAAGCGGTACTCGGTCGAAAGGGTGCTCCCCGAGGCGATGAAGACGTACTTCTTGGACTTCGACGTGTAGGCATAGGCGCTGAAGGTCTCGTCGGCTTCCTCGTAGACGAGAGGGTCCGAGGCCGGGGGGGTGCCCAGCACGTGCCGGCAGACCTTGTGGGCCCGCAGCGTCGTGTCGTCGATCTTGGTGTAGAAGACCGTCCTGTTGTCGGCCGCCCAGGCCGCCGACCCGGTCGTGACCGGGATGGCGTCGGGCAGGATCTCGCCCGTCCGAAGGTCCTTGAAGTGGAGCGTGTACTTGCGGCGGCTGACCGTGTCGACGCCGAAGGAAATGAGCGTGTTGTCGGGGCTCACGGCGAGCCCGCCGACGGAGTAGTAGTCGTGGCCGGCGGCCATCTCGTTGACATTGAGGAGGATCTCCTCGTCGGCCTCGAGACTGCCCTTCTTGCGGCAATAGACGGGATAGTCCTTGCCCTCCTCGAAGCGCGTGTAGTAGTAATAACCCGAGGAGCGGAAGGGAACGGACTGGTCGGTCTGCTTGATGCGGCCGACGATCTCGTCGTAGAGCTTTTCCTGCAGGGCCTCGGTGGGCTTCATGACGGCTTTCGTGTATTCGTTCTCGGCCTGGAGGTATTCGACGACATTGGGATTGTCGCGTTCGTTGAGCCAGTAGTAGTTGTCGACGCGGGTGTGGCCGTGAACGGTCAGGTTCTGGGGGATGATCTCGGCCACGGGCGGCTGAAGGCCGGCGGACGCCGTCTCGGGCCGGGCGCATCCGGCCTGGAACACGAGGGTCGAAGCGACGAGGCCGGTTACGGCCAGAAGCATGAACAGCTTCAGAGATCTGTTCTTGGCGTTTTTCATGACGGGAAGGCCCTCCTTACGGGATTCACGGATCAAGGACCATTAACCTATCACCGCCGCGTTTCCGATGTCAAATCGAGCCCCGGAGGCGGCCGGCGGTTCCTTCAGACCGCGATTTGCGCTAGAATTCCACTTGAAACGAGGGATATCCGGCCATGAACATCGGCGACCCGGTCGAGCTGCCCGTCGACGGCGTGCTCGACCTTCACGCCTTCAGCCCCAAGGACGTCAAGGACCTGGTCCCCGAATACATCGAGGAGTGCCTTCGCCGGGGGATCCTCGACCTCCGCATCATCCACGGCAAGGGGACGGGGACGATCAAGGGCATCGTCCATCGCCTCCTCGAGAAAAACCCCCACGTGGCCGGCTTCAAGGACGCCGGGTTGGGCGGAGGCGGCTGGGGGGCCACCGAAGTCCGCCTCAAGCGGTGACTCAGATCTCGCGGGCCTGGCGCGAGGACAGCACGGTCGGCTTGTCCCAGCGGAGGATCCGCTCTCCGTTCCAGTAATAGGTCCAGTACCGGGTCTCATCCCTGTCGGTGATCAGAGCGCAGTAGAATTCCTCGCCCCTCCCGAGGTTCCGCCTCATGTGGAGCCGGGCCCCGACGAGCGTGCGGAACTCCCGGCATTCGACCCTGTAGGCGGGCCGGTCGGCGACCAGGCAGACTTCCCAGCGTTTCATCCGGCCCTCACTATACTACAACTCGAAGCGGCGGTAGGCGGGCCCGCGGGGGTCATGGCCCCTTTCTCTTGGTCCCGGCGAAGGCGGCTTCCCCGAATTGAAGGCTCAGGGTCCCGGTCATGTGGTCGTCGACGACGGAGGCCGTAAAATCGATGGCCATGCCGCTGAGGTCGACCGAGAAGGTCAGGACGCCGTCCTTGAACGCCAGGTCCTCCATCGGCACCGATCCGGACTGGCCGGTGTACTTGCCGACGAGCCGGCCGTCCTCCACGGAGAACTCGAAGACGAACTTGAAGGCCCCGTCGTCGGTCCGGGCGTCCCAGACCCCGGGAAGAGTCCCGTACTTGTCCGCCTGCGTCCCCGCGGCGGGGGCCGTTAGGGCGGCAACGGCCGAGACCATGATGACGAGGATGATGCGCGCAAAAGGTGAAATCTTCATTCGCTCACTCGCTGGTCATGATGAAAAGCGGTTTCTTGCGGAAGCTCTTATAAGCGGGGCGGAGCCGGCCCCGGTCGTAATACTTGTCGACGTCGACGACCTTCTTGCGGCTGACGACGATGTCGATGGGCACGTCGTCGTATTCGCCGCTCCGCAGGCAGACCATGCGGCCGGACTTGTTGTCGAGGATGAGGTCCAGGGCCAGGTTGCCGTAGGCCATGGGCACGATCGAATCGACGGCGTCGGGGTCCCCGCCGCGCACGAGATATCCGAGCTTCTGGTTGATGACGTTGATGCGCCGGCCGGCGTTGTACTTCGGGGACAGGTTCTTGAGCTCGTCGGCGATGAGATCGCCGACGCCGCCGAGCTTCTTATGGCCGTATGCGTCCTTCTCGTGGCCGGCGAAGACCATTTCGCCGCCCGCCGGCACGGCCCCTTCCGAGACGAGAACGACGGAATAGCGGCTGGGGTTGTCGGCCCGGTCCTCGGTCATCAGCTCGCACAGGCGCTCCATGTCGAACTTGTGCTCGGGGATGAGGCAGCGGTTGGCGGCCCCGGCCATGGTCGGCAGGAGGGAGGTGAAGCCGGCGTACCGGCCGAAGACCTCGAGGACGAGGAATCGTTCGTGCGACCCCGCCGTCGTCCGCAGGGAATTCGCCAGGGCGATGGTCCGCGTGACGCACGTGCTGAACCCCAGGCAGTAATCCGTCCCGGGGACGTCGTTGTCCATGGTCTTGGGGATGGCGATGACCTTGACCCCCTTCTGATGGAGAGTGACGGCGTAGCTGAGCGTGTCGTCGCCGCCGATCGGGATGAGGCAATCGATGCCCAGGAACTCGATGTTCTTGAGGACCTCCTCGGTCAGGTCGTTGTTGTCGTCCTTGTACTTGTCGCGGAGATGGACGGGGACGTTGACGGCCGGGATGTGGGAGGGCCTGGTCCGGGAGGTGTGGAGGAAGGTGCCGCCCGTCCGCCCGGTCTTATTGACGATCTCCTCTGTCAGGACCTCGCAACAGTCGACTTCGCACAGGCCCCGGTCCCGGTCGATATCGATGAGCCCGGCCCACCCCCGGCGGATGCCGATGACGTCGTACCCCTCGTGGATGGCCCGCAGGGTCACGGCCCGGATGGCCGGGTTCAGCCCGGGGACGTCCCCGCCGCCGGTGAGAATGCCGATGGTGCCCTTCCTGGACCCTTTGGCGCTCTTGATCATATTGTCCTCCCGGGAATGGGCCGCTTCGCGAGCTTGGGAACGGGATCCGTGTCGATCGAGAGGCGGCCCGAACTCTCAGAGATATTAGGGCTTGCGGCGGAAGGTGTCAAGCGCGCGGCCCCGGTCCCGATGCTCCTCAGACGGCAAGGTCGACGGAGGACAGGAACGCGGGCGGCCGCCGCGCCAGGGTCGCCTGCTCGAAGGCATAGGCCAGCTTGATAAGGGTCGGCTCGCTCCAGGCCCGGCCGAAGAGCGACAGGCCGACCGGGAGCCCGAAGACGGACCCGGCCGGGACCGTGATGTGGGGATAGCCGGAAACGGCCGGGTAGGTCGAGCACCCGCCGCCCGTGTAGTGATCGCCGTTGACGAGGTCCGTCGTCCAGGCCGGGCCGCCGGTCGGAGCCAAGAGAGCGTCGAGCCGATGCTTGTCCATCAGGGCGTCGA
>VGJC01000037.1 GCA_016867635.1 Candidatus Aminicenantota bacterium
CCGAGCGACATGAGCGGCGGGAAGAGGGTCGCGTTCGTGATCTGGTTGCCCGTCCCTCTCTCGAAGTCCGAGGCCATAAGGAGCGGGACGCGGGCCAGCTTCTGGAGATCGTTGGCCAGGCGGGCCGTCTCGTAGACCTCCCCGCCGAACAGGATGAGCCCGCCGATCCCGCCGCCGACGACGAGGTCGTTGAGCTTCGCCAGGTAATCGCTGTCGCTGTTCCGGAACTCCCCGGCAAAGCGGCAGGCCACGAGCTGGCCGACCTTTTCCTCGACGGTCATCCTTCCGAGGGTCCTTTCGACCCACCCGGCCTCGGGCCCTGCCGGGACCTTCTCCGTTACGGGCGCGGGCCCGCGGGCGCAGCCCGCCGCGAAAACGATCATCAGCGCGGCCGACGCCGCGGTCCGGAGATGCCTCATGGTGTCCTTCCTTGCCCGGGGAACGTCCCGCCGGTTAGCTCAACACGTACCTCAGGACGAATAGCGCGGCGAAGAGATAAACAAGCCAGTGGACCTGCCGTCCCTTCCCGCTCGCGAGCTTGAGCAGCGCGTAGGAAACGAACCCGAACGAGATGCCCTCGGTGATGCTCAGAGTCAGGGGCATGACGACGACGCACAGGAAGGCCGGGATGGCCTCGGTCAGGTCGTCCCAGTCGATGAACTTGACGCACTTCATCATCAGACAGCCGACCAGGATGAGGGCCGGGGCGATCACCGGTCTGAGCGTCATGCCCTTGTAAGCGACTTCCCCGCTGACCATCTCGGCCAGCGGGCTGAAGAACAGGGCTACCAGGAACAGGGCCGAGGTCATGACGTTGGCCAAGCCGGTCCTGGCGCCCTGGGCGATGCCCGTGACGCTCTCGATGTAGCTCGTCACGGTGGACGTCCCGAGAAGGACGCCGCCCACCGTTCCGACGGCGTCGGCGAACATGGCCCGGTCGGCCCGGGGAAGCCGGCCCCGCACGATGAACCCTCCCGCGCCCCCGACGCCGATGAGGGTCCCCATGGTGTCGAAGACGTCGAGCAGGAAGAAAACGAAGACGACGGCCACCAGGCCGCTTTGGAAAGCGCCGGCGACGTCGAGCTTGAAAGCGGTCGGAGCCAGGCTGGGGACGGGAGCGATCAGGCCCTGGTACTTGACGATCCCCAGGGGCACGCCGGCCGCGGCCGTGGCCAGGACGCCCAGCAGGATGGCCCCGGGGACCTTGAGGACCATCAGGGCGGCCGTCAGGGCCAGCCCGAAAAGGGTCAGGACGACGGGCTGGCCGGTCAGATCGCCGAGCGCCACGAGGGCCCCGGGGCTGTCGACGACCACCCCTCCGTACTGAAGGCCGACCATGGCGATCAGGAGCCCTATCCCGACCGCGATCCCGTACTTGAGCGAGTCGGGGACCGCGACGACCACCCGGCCCCAGACGCCGGCCAAGGCCAGGGCCGCGAAAAGCAAACCGGAGATGAAGTTGGCGCCCAGGGCGACCTGCCAGGTGTAGCCCATGGTGCCGCAAACGATGACGGCGAAAAAGACGTTGTGGCCCATGGCCGGGGCCTGGGCGATGGGATAGCGGGCCAGAAGCCCCATGAGGAGCGTCGCCAGGGCCGAGGCCAGGCAGGTGGCGACCATGACCGCCCCCCTGTCCATGCCCGTCGTGCCCAGGACGGCGGGCTGGACGAAGATGATGTAGGACATGGTCATGAAGGTCGTGGCCCCGCCGACGAGCTCGGCGCGGACGGACGTCCCGTTCTCGCTGAGCTTGAAGCGCTTGTCGAGCCAGGTCTTCATGTCAGAAGCGCACCAGGGCATGGACCTCCACTCCGGGGTGGGCCCTGGCGATGTTCTCCATGCCGCGCAGGAACGACAGCTCCACGACCGCGCCGAAGCCGACGACCTCGCCGGCCAGCTTCTTGACCAGGTCGATGGCGCTCGTCGACGACGATCCCGTGGCGATGAGGTCGTCTATGATAAGGACCCGCTGGCCCGGGGCCACCGCGTCCCGATGCATCTCGAAGTATTCGACGGCGTACTCGTTGGGGGCCTGGACGCCGACGCATTCCCGCGGCAGCTTGCCCTTCTTGCGGATGACCGTCAGGCCCAGCCGCAGCTCCCGGGCCAGGCCGGCCGCGAACAGGAAGCCCCGGGACTCGATGCCGGCGATGATGCCGGGCTTTTTCGGCCCGGCCCAGGCGGCCAACTCGTCGATGACGAAGTTGAAGGCCGAGGCGCTCTGGACGACGGGCGTGATGTCCTTGAAGACGATGCCCGGCTTGGGGAAGTTCGGGACGTCGAGGATGAAGGATCTGAGGTCGATGGCCATGGGCAAGTCCTTTCGGGCGCGGCGCCGGGAATGGGGGCCGCTTAATATTTACAGGCAAACACGCAGGATTGTCAATTTGGTTCTCCGGTCGTCTCCCGCCGGCGAATGCGCTATACTGGAGGCGCCGCCATGGCCATCGACTATTCGCTCTATCTGGTCGCCGACACCGCGTCCGCCTTCGGCCGCGACCTGCCGGCGCTCGTCGCCTCGGCCGTCGAGGGCGGGGTGACCGTGGTCCAGCTGAGGTCCAAGGCGCTCCCGCTTCGCGACCTCCTCGGGCTGGCCGCCTGGATCAAGGGGCCCCTCGATAAGGCCGGCGTGCCCCTGCTGATCAACGACCGTGCGGACGTCGCCCTGGCCTGCGGGGCGGCCGGCGTCCATCTGGGCCAGGACGACCTGCCCTTGCCCGAGGCCAGGCTGATCCTGGGCGCGGAGCGCGTCATCGGCGTGTCGGTCAACACCTTGGAGGAGGCCCTGGGCGCCGAGAGGGCGGGGGCCGATTACGTCGGGCTCGGGCCCGTCTTCCCGACCTCGACGAAAGAGACGCGCCTGGCCGTCGTCGGCCCGGAGGGCGTCGCCCGGCTCAAGGCGGCCTTGACCATCCCCGTCGTGGCCATCGGCGGCATCACGGCGGCCAACGCCCCGAGCCTCGCCCGGGCCGGGGCGGACGGGATCGCCGTGGTCTCGGCCATCCTGGGCGCCGCTGACGCGAGGCGGGCGGCGCGCGAGCTGAGGGAGGCGTTCGCCGGCCGATAGGCCTTATAATGGGCCGGCCACGGGCCTTTAGCCTTTCTGCGGAACGACGGTGATCTTCCGTTCGTCCCCGGCACCGGTCTCGATCCGGACGCGGATGCCGTCCAGGGCGAACGGCAGCTTCTCGGCCCATTCGACGACGACGATCCCCTGCCCCAGGAGGTCTTCCCAGCCGAGGTCCAGGATGTCGGCCTCGCGGTCGAGCCGGTAGAGATCGATATGGAAAACGCGGTAGCGGCCCTCGTAGATGTTTATGAGGGTGAAGGACGGGCTGCAGACCCGGTCGGGGTCGGCGACCCCGGCCCCGGCGGCCAGTCCCTTGGCGAAGACCGTCTTGCCCGCCCCCAGCTCGCCGGACATCAGGACGACCTCGGTCCCTTTGAAGCCCGAGGCCATCTCCTCGGCCAAGCGGAAGGTCTCCTCCGCCGAGCGGGTCACCCGCGTCCGGGCGCTCATTCCTCTTCCAGTTCGAGCAAGGCCCGGGGCAGGTACCGTATGAGGTGCCCGGCGAGGAGCGGCCTCTCCCCCATTTTCTCGGCGGCGATATCGCCGGCCAGGCCGTGGACGTAGACCGCCGACAGGACGGCCCCGAGGAGGTCCTTCTGTTGGATGATCTGGGAGGCGATCAGGCCGCTGAGGACATCTCCCGTCCCTCCGGTGGCCATCCCGGGATTTCCGGTCGGGTTGACGAAGACCCGGCCGTCGGGCGCCGCGGTCAGGGTCCGGTAGCCCTTGAGAACGAGATAGACGCCGTATTTCATGGCGAATGCAGGCGCCAGGGTCAGGCGGTCGCTGAGGACCTCGGGAACGGTCCGGCCCGTCAGGCGGGCGAACTCGCCGGGGTGAGGGGTCAGGACGGCGGGCCGCTTGAGCCGGAGCAGGATGTCGGGGTCGGCGGCGAGGATGTTCAAGCCGTCGGCGTCGATGACGGCCGGGACCTTCAGCTTAGGCAGAAACCCCCGGACGAAATCGGCGGTCGAGGCGTCCGTCGACATCCCGGGCCCGACGAGGACGGCGTTCTTTCCCTCGAGAAGCGCCAGGGCCCGCGGCAGGGCCTCCCGGGCGATCGTCCGTTTCGGGGTTTCTGGGAGCGGTTCGGTCATCAGCTCGGCCATGGACCGGGCCACGACGGGCAGAGCGCTTTCGGCGGTGGCCACGGTGACCAGTCCGGCGCCCATCGCCAGGGCGGCCCGGCCGGCCAGGACCGCGGCCCCCGTCTTGCCGACGGAGCCGCAGAGCGCGAGGAGATGCCCATAGGACCCTTTGTGGGAATCCCTCTCCCTGGGCTTGAAGAACGGCAGAACGGCCTCTTCCTCGACGAATTCGAGCTTGAGCTCCGGGCGGTCGAAGAGGAACGGCGGGATACCGATCGGGGCGACGATGAATTCGCCGACGCAGTCGGCCGCGGGCGGGAAGACGTGGGCGATCTTGGGGGCCGCCAAAGTCACGGTCAGGTCGGCGTTGACACAGGGCCCGATTGTCTGGAAGGTGTCCGAGGACAGGCCCGAGGGGACGTCCACGGACAGTCTGAAGCCCCGGGCGGCGTTGATGTCCTCAACGACCCTGGCGAACAGCCCGTCCAGGGGTTTGAGGAGCCCGGTGCCGAAGATGGCGTCGATGATGACGCTCGCCTGGAAGACCTTGGCGCGCAGCTTGTTCCATCGGGCCGGCGTGCGGACCTCCTCGACCGGCACGCCCATATTGAGGGCGATCCGCAGGTTCGTCGCGGCGTCCCCCGTGACCTCATCCTTCGAGGCCAGGAGGAGGACTTCGGGTCGGGCGCCGGAGAGGAAGAGATGACGGGCGACGACGAAGCCGTCCCCGCCGTTGTTGCCCTTGCCGGCGACGACGATGATCCGCATCCGCTCCGGCTCGGGGAAGAACTCCCGTATGGTCCGGACGACCTGCAGGCCGGCGTTCTCCATGAGCACGACGCCGGGGATGCCGAGGTCCTCGATGGCCGTCCGGTCGATCTCTCTCATCTCCCGCGAGGTCAGGATCTTCATGGCATCTCCTCCGGCAGCGATTTTACCATAAAACACGTCTGAGGGTGTCCTCCTGGTCAGCTCCGTTCCCGGGCCTTAGAACGCTGGGTTTCGTTTAAGTTCGTATTCTTCGTGCTTTCTTTGACTGGCCGGCCCGCAGGGCAGAGACCTCAATTTATTGTGCCCTCCCGGCATTTATCCACAAGATATTGACAACCTCGACGTCGATATGCTAATAAGCGGCCATAGGAAGAATTCTCTGCCCGGTCCCGCCCGGCAGTTTGGGAGGGTTGTTCAATGAAGGGTCCTGCATCATCCCCATCGCGCTTTCGCAAAGTCCCCTGGCAGCTCATCGCCGTGTTCGTCCTTCTTTCGGCCGGACTGTTCACGCTTTCCCGCTACTTTTACACGGTGCAGATGAAGCACGCCCGGGCTTTCATGCAGAGCGAGCTGGCCACCGCCGCCGACTTCCTTTCCCTGCGTATCGGCGAATGGCGGAAAGAGCGCCTGGCCTTGGCCGAGACCATGGTCGAGAACAGGATCCTCGCGACCCGGACGAAGAACGTCCTCGAGAGCGCCCAGGCCGGAACTCACCGGGCCGACGCGCTGGAAGGCCTTGCGGCCCTCCGGAGAAACTTCCACTTCGACGGGGCCGGCGTCTTCCTGCCCGGCGGGCAGTTCCTGTTCGGACTTCCCGAAACCTCGACGGGGGACCTGCCCCCGTCCTCCCTCCGGTTGGCAACCGAGGTCTCGCTGGGCCGGAAGATCCTGTTCGGGCCCATCGAAACTCATCAAGAGACCGGCAAGAGATCTCTCGAGCTCCTGGCCCCCCTCGTCGTTCCGGAAGGGAAAGATCTCTCTCTCGTCGCCATCCTGCGGTTCACATTCGACGCCGCCGAAGAGCTCGACCCCTTCTTGAACGCCTGGTCCATGAGCGGCCAGACCTCGGAGGCCTTGCTGATCCAAAGGGACGGGAACGATTTCGTCCATCTCAGCCTCCCCCGACTCCACGACGGCCCGGTCCCGCCCGCACGCCTCCCTATCTCAGCGTTCCGCCGCCCGGCCTCCCAGGAAGCCCTTGGCGAAGAAGGCCTCGTCGAGGGGGCCGATTATCGGGGGCAACCCGTTTTCGCCTATATCAAGTCCGTCCCCGATTCGCCCTGGCTGGTCGTGACCAAGTTCGACGTCGCGGAAATGGCTATGGGAATGAGGGCGCCCTATCGCCTCCTGGTCGGGATCGCCGGGCTTTTCGTCATCGCCTGCGGGACGATCCTCGGTCTTTTCTGGCGTCGTCAGGCGGCGTCCCTGGAGTCGTTCGAAAAAGCGAAATGGGACCAGGCCAACCGTCACATGCACGATTTCCTCATGCAGGTCATCGAGATCATGCCCAATCCGGCCTTCTTGAAGGACCCTGAAGGACGGTACCTGGGCTGCAACCCGGCTTTCGAGAAGCTGCTCGGCCTCAAGAAGGGCCAGATCATCGGCCGGACCCTGAGCGACGTGGCCCCGGCGGGCATCGTCCAGCATCACTCGACCCACGATCAGGCCCTTCTGGAGGAGCCGGGGCACCAGATCTACGAGGCCCCGCTCCAGGCCTGGGACGGAGAGCACCAGGTGATCTTCATCAAGTCGACCTTCGTGCGTCCCGACGGCGCGATCGGCGGCATCATCGGCATCCTCAAGGACCTCACCCAGCGGCTCCGGGCCGAGGAGGAGATCGACCAGCTCCGGAAGTTCAGCGACGGGACCATCCAGACCATGAACGAAGGACTGGTCCTGACCGACCCCGAAGGCAAGTTCTCCTTTGTCAACCCGGCCGCCGCCGCGGCCCTCGGCTACCGGCCCGAGGAAATGGTCGGCAAGGAAACCCTCTCGTTCGTCCCCAAGGATCAGCACATTATCGTTCACGAGGCCGACAAGAGGCGCACCAAGGGCGTTGCCGACCGCTACGAGCTCGATTTCCTCCACCGCGACGGCACGCGCCGGGCCTTTCTGGTGAGCGGCGGCCCGCGGGTCCACGGCATCGAGCTAGGCGGGACGCTGGCCGTCCTCACCGACATCACGGACCGCAAGCGGCTGGAGGAGGAAGTCCGGGCCCTGTCCCTTACGGACGCCTTGACCGGGCTCCTGAACCGCCGGGGCTTCATCACCCTCGCCGAACAGCATCTCAAGATCGCCAACCGGCTCAAGAAAAAGGTCGCCCTCCTCTACTTCGACATGGACGATCTCAAGCGGATCAACGACACCGGCGGTCACAAGGCCGGCGACCTGGCCCTGGTCGACGCCGCGGCCATCCTCAAGAAGAACTTCCGGGACTCCGACATCGTCGCCCGGGTCGGAGGCGACGAGTTCGTGGTCATGGCCATGGAGTCGACCCGCATGAACCCCGAGGCCATCTCGAAGCGCCTCGAAGAGAAGCTGGCCTTGTTCAACGCCAAGGCTGTCGAGGACAACCGCTTCCGCATTTCGTTGAGCCACGGCCTGGCCCTCTACGACCCGGACGTGCCCAGCAAGATCGAGGACCTGATGACCCGGGCCGACCTCCTGATGTACGAGCAGAAGCGGGCCAAAAAAGGCTTCTCTCCGGACAAGCCTCCCGGCCCCTCGCGTTGACCTTGAACGGAGGCCCCGTTTGTGTTATTTATAGTGCTACTTCCGCCAACTGACTCCAAAACAACGGGAAGGAGGCTCTTATGGCTATCCGCATAGGGATCAACGGCTTCGGACGCATCGGCCGGAATATGCTCCGGGCGTCCTGGAACGACCCGGCCGTCGAATACGTGGCCGTCAACGACATCACCAACGCCAAGACCCTGGCCCATCTGCTTCGATACGATTCCGTCCTGGGCAGGTTCCGGGAGGACGTCCAGGCGACCGATGACGCCATCGTCATCAACGGCCGCAAGCTCCGCGTCCTCGCGGAGAGGGAGGTCGGCAAGCTGCCCTGGAAGGACCTGGGCGTATCCGTGGTCGTCGAGTCGACCGGCCTGTTCACCAAGCGGCCCGACGCCATCCAGCACATCGAGAAGGGCGGCGCCTCTAAGGTCATCGTTTCCGCCCCGGCCACCGACCCCGACGTCACCCTGGTCCTGGGCGTCAACGAGAAGACCTACGACCCGGCCAAGCACCACGTCATCTCCAACGCCTCCTGCACGACGAATTGCCTGGCCCCCGCTGTCAAGGTCCTCCATGAGTCCTTCGGCGTCGAAAAGGGTCTGATGACCACCATCCACTCCTACACCAACGATCAGAAGATCCTCGACGCCCCGCACAAGGACCTGCGCCGGGCCCGGGCCGCCGCGGTTTGCCAGATCCCGACGACGACGGGCGCGGCCAAGGCCGTCGGCCTGGTCATGCCCGAGCTCAAGGGCAAGATCGACGGCTTCGCCATCCGCGTCCCGACCCCCAACGTCTCCATCGTCGATTTCGTCGCCGTCCTCAAGGAGGCGACCACCGTCGAGGAGGTCAACGCCGCGCTCAAGAAGGCGGCGGAAGGCCCCCTGAAGGGCATCCTCGGTTACACGGACGAGCCGCTCGTCTCGGTCGATTTCCTGGGCGACCCCCGCTCCGGGATCGTCGACGGCCTGTCGACCAAGGTCATCGGCGGGAACATGGTCAAGGTCATTGTCTGGTACGACAACGAATGGGCCTATTCCTGCCGTTTGGTCGACCTGGCCAAGTACATCTCCCGTTGAGCGGCCGATGAAGCCCGTCACCGACCTGGATGTCAAGGGAAAGCGGGTCTTCCTGAGGGTGGACTTCAATGTCCCCCTGGACGAAAAGGGGGAGATCCGCGACGACACCCGGATCCGGTCCTCCCTGCCCACCATCCAGCACCTCCTGGGCCGGGGCGCCCGGCTGATCGTCGCCTCCCACATGGGTCGCCCCAAAGGCAAGATCGATCCCCGGATGAGCCTGCGGCCGACGGCTCAAAGGCTGGCCGAGCTCGTCCCGAACAACATCGTCATGGCCCCGGCGGTCGTCGGCGAAGAGGTCGCCGGGCTCAAAAAGAAGCTCTCCGACGGCGAGGCGCTGGTCCTCGAGAACCTCCGTTATCATCAGGAGGAGGAGGGGAACGACCCGGCGTTCGCCGCGCGCCTGGCCGAGGACATCGACATCTACGTCAACGACGCCTTCGGCTCCAGCCACAGGGCCCACGCGTCCGTGGTCGCCCTGGCCGACCTCGTCCCCGTCAAAGCCGCCGGGTTCCTGATGATGAAGGAGGTCGAATACCTCCGCAAGGCCGTCCGGACACCCGTGAAGCCCTACGTCGCCGTGCTGGGCGGGGCCAAGGTCTCCGACAAGATCGAGATCATCGAGAGCCTGCTCGCCAAGGCCGATAGCGTCCTCATCGGCGGGGCCATGGCCTACACCTTCCTGAAGGCCCAGGGGCTCGGGGTCGGCAAGTCCCTGGCCGAGGACGAGCAGAGAGACACGGCCCTCGACATTCTGGCCAAGGCCCGGGATCTGGGGGTCAGCTTCCGCCTCCCGGTGGACCATCTCCTGGCGACCGCGGCCGACGCCGAGGCCGACACCCAGATCGCCGAGGTCCTCCCCTTCCCTGAGGACCTGATGGGCGTCGACATCGGGCCCAAGACCGTCGAGGCCTACGCCGCCGTCATCGGCCAGGCCCAAACGATCTTCTGGAACGGCCCCATGGGCATTTTCGAGATAGAGAACTTCTCCCGCGGCACGGTCGGCATCGCCCGGGCCGTGGCCGGTTCGGGAGCGGTCTCGATCGTCGGCGGCGGCGACTCCATCGCGGCCGTCAAAAAGGCCGGCGTCAAGGACAGGATCAGCCACATCTCGACCGGAGGGGGCGCGTCCCTGGAATTCATCGCCTACGGGACCCTCCCCGGGATCGAGGCCCTGGAGAGATAGATGGCCAAAGCGCGCAAACGCCCGTTCATCGCCGGCAACTGGAAGATGCATGGGACCCTCGCCGAGGCCCGGGCGCTCGCCTCCGCGATCGTCGCGGCCGCCCCGGAGCTGGCCGGGGCCGACATCCTGCTCATCCCCCCTTTCACGGCCCTGACCGAGGTCGGCGGGCTTCTCGCCGGGACCGGGATCGGGCTCGGGGCCCAGGACCTCTTCTGGGAAGACGGGGGAGCCTTCACCGGCCAGATCTCGGGCCCCATGCTGAAGGACGCCGGCTGCCGGTTCGTCCTCGTCGGCCACTCCGAGAGGAGGCAGTATTTCGGGGAGACCGACGAGACGGTCGCCCGCAAGGTCCGGGCCGCCCTGCGGTCGGGCCTGTCCCCCATCGTCTGCTTCGGCGAGACCCTGGAAGCGCGGGAGGCCGGACGGACGATCGAGCGGATCGACGCCCAGCTCGACAGGGGCCTCGGGGACCTCGCCGCCGGCGAGATAGCGTCGGTCCTTCTCGCCTATGAGCCCGTCTGGGCCATCGGGACCGGCCGGACCGCCACCCCGGCTCAGGCCGAAGAGGTCCAGGCCCACATCCGGGGGCGGCTCGAAGAAAAATATGGAAACGGACCGGCCTCTTGTGCTATAATCCTCTACGGCGGCTCGGTCAAGCCGAGCGGGTCGTATTCTTTGTTCAAAGAGAAGAATATCGACGGATTTCTCGTCGGAGGGGCGTCCTTGGACGCCGGCGCTTTCGCCGCCATCGCGGCCGAGGCCCTCCGCGCTGACAGGGAAGAAAAGTGAGCGCTTTACTCGTCATCATGCACGTCATCGTGTGCGTCGTCCTGATCTTCGCGGTCCTGTTGCAGTCGGGCAAAGCGGCCGACCTGGCCGGCGCTTTCGGCGGCGGCGGCAGCCAGACCGCTTTCGGGGCCCGCGGCCAGGCCAGCCTGCTGTCCAAGGTCACCACGGCCGCCGCGGTCCTCTTCATGCTGACATCGCTCGGCCTGTGGATCGTGTCCGGGAAAGAATCGGGCTCGGTCGTGGGCGGTGAAAAGGCCCCGGCGGCGACCGCCGAAACGGCCCCGCCCCCCGATAAAGCGGGAGAACAGGCCCCGGCGGCCCAACCTGAAACGAAGACCGAGGACCAGAAACCTCCGGCGACGGAAACCCCGGTCAAGAAATAGATGCCGAAGTGGTGGAATTGGCAGACACGCTAGCTTGAGGGGTTAGTTCCCTTTAATCGGGAGTGGGGGTTCGAGTCCCCCCTTCGGCATTCCCTCCCCCCGACATGGTTCTTCTCCTATCAGGAGCGGCTGGCCACCCACAGCGCGAAGCTGTCTTCGGCCATGGCCCCGGCCTGGCGGCCGCGCTCGGCCCCCTTGTGGAAGACGACGAAGGTCGGCACGGCCCTGATCCCCAGCCCCTGGGCCATCTCCGGGTGACGGTCGATGTTGACCTTGACGACCATGACCTCGCCTCTGCGGCGGCTCGCCAGCCGTTCGAGGATCGGATGCATCATGAGGCAGGGGGCGCAGGTCGGCGAATAGAAATCCACGAGCACGGGCAGGCTCGAGCTGTGGATGAGATTGTAGACCTGTTGCGGGGCCGGCTCGAGGATCGTTCCCGGCAGCGGCAGGTCCGTCTTGCAGCGCCCGCAGACCACGGCCTTGCCCTGCGAGCCGAGCGGGAACAAGTTGGTCGTCCCGCAGTTGAAGCAGCTGACCTTGATCTTCTCCGTCGCCATGGTGACTACTTCTTGACCGGGTAGGGAGGGATGGGAGGCAGCTCCCGGCCCTTGGTTTTCAACTCTTCGAGGATGACCTCGATGGCCTTATTGAGCTGGTCGTCGATGCCCGCGAACTCCCGGGCCGGATCGTTGTCCACGAAAATGTCGGGGTCTACGCCGACGCCTTCGATGACCCAACCCGTGCCGTCGGGGCTGAACGGCGCGAATTCCGGCTTGTTGAGAGAGCCCCCGTCGAGCAGGGGCAGCGTGCCGCGGATGCCCACGACCCCGCCCCATGTCCTTTTGCCTACGACCTTGCCGAGCTTGAGGGCCTTGAACCGGTAGGGGAAGATATCGCCGTCGGACGCCGAGAACTCGTCGGCCAGGCAGACGAGGGGCCCCAGAAAGGCCGCCCCCGGGTCGGGCCCGGCGATCGTATTCCTGGCCATGCCGACCATGACCATCTCACGGACCAGCCGGTCGATGACCTGGGGCGAAACGTTGCCTCCGCCGTTGCCGCGGACGTCGATGATCAGGGCCTTCTTGCGGAGCTGCGGGTAGAAGTACTTGACGAACTCGTTCAGTCCCCCGACGCCCATGTCGGGGATATGGAGGTAGCCCACCCGGCCGCCCGTGGCCTTCGCGACCTTTTCGATATTCGACTCCACCCAGGCGTTGTAGTAGAGGGCGTTCTCCGTCTCGATGGGCACGACGACGACCTCGCGGCTGCCCTTCTCGGACGGCGCGGCGTTGACCCGCAGGGTCACCTGCTTCCCGACCGTGTTGTAGAGCGCCTCGTACATGTCCGCCAGCTTGTCGAGCCGGCGGCCGTCGACGGCCACGAGGTACTCCCCTTCCCTGACGTTGACGCCGACCTCGGTCAGGGGCGACCTCAGGCCCCGGTCCCAATTGCGTCCCTTGAGGATCCGGACGATGCGGTAGAAGCCGGATGCGGCATCCCGCTCGAACACGGCCCCGAGCACGCCGACCTTGGTCTTGCCGGGCGTGGGGAACTCCCCGCCGCCGACATAGGTGTGCCCGGCGCTCAGCTCGCCGATGAGCTCGCCGATGACGTAGGTCAGATCGATCCGGTGGTTGACGGCTTCGGCCAGCGGCTTGTAGCGGAGACGCAGGCCGTCCCAGTCGACGCCGTGCATGTTCGGGGCATAGAAGAACTGCTTCATCTGCCGCCAGGATTCCTCGTAGATCTGGGTCCACTCCTGGCGAAGGTCGAGGGCCGTCTCCATATTCTTGAGGTCGAGCTTGGTCTCGACGGAGACCGGGCCCTTGGGGAGGTCGACGATGCCGTACGCCCCGTCCTTGGCCACCAGCATCTTCTTCCCGTCGGCCGATATCTCGTAGCCGCCGATCTTGCCGAGGTCCTTTTCCTTGAGTTCCTTGAGGTCATAGAGCATCAGGGACGGCTGTCTTTCGAGGTCTTTGGCCTTCAGATAGTAGACCGAATCGCCGATCTGATAGATCGCCCCGTAGTTGGCCGTTTCGATGGGCAGGGCCAGGATGCGGTCCGCCAGGCCGTCGGTGTCGACCTTGATCGGGGGGACGGCTTCCGTCTTTTTGTCCTCCTCCGGCTTCTTGGCGGCTGCGGCCGGGGCCGCGGGCTTGGCCTCAGCTTCACTCTTGACCGCCACCTCGTCGCTCTTCGGCTCGAAGGGCGACTTCACATCCTTGGACAGGGTCACGAAATAGACCCTGGACATGGACATGTAGGCGTGGTTCCATTCGGTCCGGCTGTAGATGGGATTGAAATCCCGGTCGGAGACGAAAAAGAGGAATCGGCCGTCGGCGCTGAAAGAGGGCGCCCTCGAGCCGTACCAGCCGTCGGTGACCGCAAAGGCCTTCTTGGCGGCCAGGGAATAGAGGTGGATCCTGCCCATGCCTTCGGCCTCGGGCTTGGCGTAGGCGACCCAGCGGCTGTCGGGCGACCAGGCGAACTGGACGATCTCGCCGGTCTCGGCCTTGGCCACGACAACCGTCTCCCCGGTCGCGACCTCGACATAGCTCAGCCTCAGCATCTTGTCGTTCCAGAGTATCCTCTTCCCGTCGGGCGACCAGAGGAGTTCGTACTTGTAGGTGTCCCCGTCTTTCGTCAGCTGCCGCGCCGGCCCGCTCCCGTCCTGGTCCATGATGGCGATCTCGTCCGTGCCGCCGGCGTCCGAGATGAAGGCGATCGTTCTCCCGTCGGGCGACCACTTGGAATTCCGTTCGTGGACCCCGGGGGTCCGGGTCAGGTTCCGCGTATTGCCGTGCTGGGCGGGCACCGTGAAGATCTCGCCGCGGGCCCCGAACAGGGCTCTTTTCCCGTCGGGCGAGATCTCGAAGTTCGTGACCCGATCGCCGACCTTGACGACCTTGCCCCGCCCGGAAACCATATCGTCGGCGATGACAACGGGGACCTTGGCCGTCTTTTCGGAGGCCAGGTCGAAGGTGTAGAGGTAGCCGCCGTTCTCGAAGACGATGTGCTTCGGGCCGAGAGAGGGGAACTTGATGTCGAAATCCGCGAAGTCCGTGAGCTTCCTCGTCTTGCGCGAGGCGAGCTCGTAGACGTAAAGGTTCATCCGTTTGTTCTCGTCGCGGTCGGAGAGGAAATAGATCCGGTC
This sequence comes from Candidatus Aminicenantota bacterium, assembly GCA_016867635.1. Lineage (GTDB taxonomy): Bacteria > Acidobacteriota > Aminicenantia > Aminicenantales > Saccharicenantaceae > RBG-16-66-30. The sequence continues at coordinate 14,263 of VGJC01000037.1, forward strand.
TCCCTTCCACATGGGGATGATGTCCTGGGCCGGATCGTTGGAGATGTTCTCGACCGCTTTGGTCTCGAAGTCGTAGACCCAGATGTCGTCGGCCATGCCGCCCCGGTAGCGCTTCCAGGTCCGGAACTCCCGGAAGACGCGGTTGTAAGCCAGCTTCCGGTCGTCCGGGGAGAACGAGCAGAAACCGCCCCTCGGAAGGGGGAGCTGCTCGGGCAGCCCGCCGTCCTTGGGCGCCAGGAAGAGCTGACCGTTGAAGTCGTTCCACTCGCGCATCCTGGACCGGAAGACGATGTGCCGGCCGTCGTTTGTCCAGCCCATGACCAGGTTGTTCGGCCCCATGCGGTCCGAAATGTCGTCGCGGGGGTTGGACGGCGTGTAGGTCAGCCGCTTGGGCGCTCCTCCCCCGGCCGGGATGAGATAGACTTCCCGGTTCCCGTCGTACTCGCCCGTGAAGGCGATGGAGAGTCCGTCGGGGGAGAAGCGCGGGAAAGCCTCGTAGCCCTCGGCAAAGGAGGTCAGCTTGCGGGCCACTCCGCCCGCGAGGGGCACGCTGTAAAGGTCTCCGGCATAACCGAAGACCACCTGGTCGCTCGAGACCGCCGGAAAACGCAGGACACGGGCCTCGCCGGGACCGAAGGACAGGGTCGCCAGGACCAGGATGAAAGACATGAGCAGGGCCGTCTTTTTGGTTCTCATCGGACCTCCGAAGATCGTCTCAAGATTTGGTATTCACGAGCAGCGCCTTCCGTTTCTTCTCGGGGAAGCGCTCGATGGCGTATCGAAGGGTCGTTCGCGGGACGGCCGGGCCGTGGGCCAGGAGAAATTTCTCGAGGCGGACGGGGTCGGTCTTGCCCGCCTCCCGTAGCAGCCAGCCGTTGGCCTTGCGGATGAGGTCGTCGTCGACCGGGAAGGCGGCCTCCGAGATCCCGTAGATCGCCGGGAGGAACTCGCGCCTCTTGGCCGGTTTGATGAAGGAGACCAGGGCCGCCCGCTTGACCCAGCGGTTGCGGTGATGGATCCAGGGCCCGATCTTCGCGGCCAGATCGGGGTAAGTCACAAGCAGGGCCCCGCAGACGTCCGTACAGAAGACGTCGACAGAGGCCCAATTGTCGAGGAGGTCGGCGGCCAGCCAGGACTTGACCTTGGGGAAAAGCGACCGGGGGAAGCTCTTCTTATACCTGGATAGGACGAGCGCGCCGATGCCCTTGGCTTCGAGCTCCCGGCGCGGGAAGAGGATGTCGCACAGCTCGACCGCGTCCTCGAGCGTCCAGGTCTCCCTGACCGCTCCATAGAGCTCGGCCGCCAGGGCCCTGACATCGGGCGAAGCGACGCCGAAGCACTTGACGGTCTCCTTGAAGTATCGCTCGGCTCCCCGGGCCTTCACCGGATCGGCCAGGGCCTCCAGACGCTCGACGGCCTGCCGGGCGATGTCTCTCGGGCCGGGTCTGTCGCGTTCGTTCATGGTCGATCCCCCGCGGGGGCGGGATGAGAAAGAGAATTCTAGGCCATCCGCAGCGGAAAAGCAACGCCTCCCCGCATTGACTCAACTAATATGTAACCGAACGGGAGGTTGTTGAA
>VGJC01000038.1 GCA_016867635.1 Candidatus Aminicenantota bacterium
TTTTTATAGGGATCGACGGTGATCGGCCGCTTTTTCTTCTTCCGGTACAGGTCATAGAGCCGGGCCAGCTTCCGGTCGATCTGCCGTTTCAGCTCAGCCGGGTTCAGACGGAGATAAAGCTCTTTGAGCTCCCGGGCCTTCTCTGGTGATAGCTGGCCCGACTCGAGCAGCCGATGATAGGGCGTTTTGGCCGGGCCATAGGTCCGCTTGGGCCGGCCCGAGACCCGAACCTTCCTTCGAAGCATCATCACCGGCTGGAAGAAGTTCTTGTAGAGCCGAAGCTCCCGGCGGTAGAGGTCCTGGATCATGGCCAGCTCCTCCGGTGTGTCATATCTCAGGTAGCCCAGTGGCTTGCGGACATGGGTGAAGTTCTTCTGCTCGATATGCGGGTTGTCGTTCTTGCGGTAGGGCCGGGAACGGGTGAAGCCGAGATGCCGCTCTTCGGTATAGTCATAGAGCTGGCCGTTGATGAAGGCGTTGTCGTTGTCCGAGTGGAGGGCCAGCCACGGGAAGGGCGACCGGGCCTCGATCTCCTGGAGAGCGTTGAAGATGCGTCTTTGGGCCCGGCCCATGACCACCTCCGCCTCCCACCAGGCGGAACCCAGGTCCAGGGTAGACAGACTATGCCCGTACTCGCCGGCCGTCGAACTGCCGCAGTGAAGCACCAGATCCATATCCACGAACCCCACCCGGAGGTTCTTGCCCGTCCCCATCCTCAAGGGGATCTTCTTGGCGATCAGCCCCGGCCCCTTGGCACCGGGTTTGTGATGAAGCTTCCAAGCCTGTTTCTTGGGCCTCAAGAGCCGGTCGATCGTGGCCGGGCTGATGGCCTTCAGCTTCTCCGCCGTCTGGGCTGAGACCTCGATCTCCTTCAGCCGCCGGAGACGGCCAAGCTCCGCCTCGATGAGCGGCTTCAGGCGCTGTCCACAGGGATAATCGAAGATCTTCCAGAGTCGTTCGAGCGGGCGGGCCGTCTCCGGACCGTACCGGGGCGCCCGCTTCCTCGGTGCCCGGGGCTCGGTCGACGCCATGCGGCTTATCTTCCGGATGACATACTTGCGATTCTGGCCAGTATTGCGGCAATACTCATCCAAAATCGGGCCCTTTTGCCGTTTTCGAGCTCTCAGATACCGCTCGAGGAGCGTCCGGAGGTACTGTTTTCGAGATGCCATATCCATCGTCCTTCTGTAACCTCCCTGGTTCAGGGATTTCGGTTACATTTTATTTGATTCAACAACCTCCCGTTCGGTTACATATTAGTTGAGTCAATGCGCCGGCTTGCCAACCGGCCGCGCGTCCGTTATAGTAGAACCGTCACGTTTACCGCGCGGAGGTCGAGGATGAGCAGCATCCGATGCCCATTCAAGCTCGCGACGGGGCCGATCCTGGCCGCGACGCTCCTGCTGGCCGCGTTCGCCGGCCCGGCCCAGGACAGGGCCGCGGGCCGGGAGCTCGCCGCCCTGGTGCCCGCGATCGAGGGCTGGCCGGAACCCGAAGAACGTCAGAGCTACTTCCCCGAGAGCCTCTTCGAATACATCAACGGCGCGGCCGAGAGCTACCTCAGCTACGACTTCGAGGAGCTGCTCGTCGTTCAGCTCGAGAAGGAAGGGGCCGCGGCGTCGCTGACGCTGGAGATCTATGACATGGGAGACCCGGCCAACGCCTTCGGCATCTTCAGCGCCGAGCGGTACCCCGAGATCGAGGGGGTCCCGGTCGGCGATCTGGGCTACCTCGAGGACGAAGCGTTGAATTTCGTGGCCGGCCGCTACTACGTCAAGCTCCTCGGCTTCGGATTGGGCGATGAGGCCGCCTCCGTGATGACCGGCGTCGGCGGGAAAGTGGCCGGAGCGGTCAAGGACAAGGGCCTCCTGCCGCGGCCCCTCCGGCTCTTCCCGGCGGAGAACCTCGTTCCGCGCAGCGAGAAATTCATCAAGAAGAACTTCATGGGTTACGAGTTCCTCCGCAACGGCTTCACCGCCTCCTACAAGTTCGAGGGACAGGAGCTGGAGGCCTTCTTCATCCAGGCGGAAAACGAGACGGCGGCCGAGGGCATGCTCGGAAAGCTCCTCGATTTCTTCGCCAAGGACAAGCAGGTCCCCGAAAAGATCGCGCTCGGCTACCATGTGAAAAACCGCTACGGCCAGCACCTCTTCATCGGCCGGGCCGGCGATACCCTTTGCGGGGTCACGCGGGTGCCCAACGGACTGGAGGCCTGGGGTGAAAAGCTCCTCGGACAGCTGAAGGGGTCCCTGGCCCGAGCGTCGGCCCAGATGCCCTGAGCTGCGGATGACGCCGACGCGCAATCCGCCCGCCCCCGGCGCAAAGGAGTATGACCTCGTGGATAGAGACAGGTTCCTCGGGGCGGCCGTCGCGGCCCTCGTTCTGTTCGCCGCCGCCGCTTTCCTCAAAGTCGCCAAGCCGTTCCTTTTTCCCATCCTGCTGGCCGTTTTCTTCTCCTATATCCTCGATCCGGCGCTGGGGTTCCTCGAGAAGCGCCGTTTCCCCAGGCCGGCCGCCGCGGCCGTCGTTCTTCTCCTGGCTTTCGTCCTCCTCTACCTCCTGGGAACCCTCGTCTATTCGAGCGGCAAGACGCTGGCGACGGAACTGCCCAAGTATCAGCAGAGATTGACCGAGCTCTCTCTGCTCCTGGACAAGGGCGTCGGTCCTTTCCATCTCGACGTCTCTTCGGTCCTCGAGAAGATCGATTTCGACAGGGCGGCGGCCCTCATCCTGTCCGGCCTGGGCCCGTTCCTGGCCTTCGTCCTGAAGCTCTTCCTGGTCTTTCTCTTCCTCGGTGTCATCGTCGCGGGCCGCGGTAAGGGGCTGGCCAGGGTCCGGAAGATCTTCAGCCCCGATCAGGCCGGCCGGATCACGGCCGTCCTCGCGGCGACCAACAGCCAGGTCCGGAAGTACCTCGTGATCAAGACGGCGATCAGCCTCGGGACCGGCTTTCAGGTCTGGGTCGTCCTGGTGATTTTCGGCGTGGATTTCGCCCTGCTCTTCGGGTTTCTGGCCTTCATCCTGAATTTCATCCCCTACATCGGTTCGATCGTCGCCGCCGTCCTGCGGGTGAGCTTCGCCTTCTTCCAGCTCGGGACCCCCTGGGCGCCGTTCTGGATCCTGGTCATCACCGTGGGGCTGGACTCCTTCCTGGCCAGCTTCGTGGAGCCGCGGGCCATGGGCCAAGGCCTGGACCTCAGCCCCCTGCTCGTCCTCTTCTCGTTCCTCTTCTGGGGCTGGCTTTGGGGTTTGCCGGGCATGGTCCTGGCCGTCCCGTTCACGGCCGCCGTCAAGATCTTCTGTCAGAACGTCCCCGGGCTCCGGCCGATCGCCGTCCTGATGAGCACATAGGAATAAGGCTTCCCGGCAGGGGGGGGATGGGCCGCGGGCTCAGTCGCCCGGCTCGATGAGCAAGGCTTCGGGCGAGAGCCTCTTCACTCTCCGTCCGAAATGGGACTTGAGGGCCTTTTCCGCGGCTTTCTGCTCGGCGAGCTTCTTGGAGGCGCCCCGGGCTTTGGCCAGCGGCCTGTCCTCGACGGACACTTCGACGACGAAGGTCCGGTCGTGGGCCGGCCCGGATTCGGAGACAAGCCGGTAGGCCGGCGCCGGCCGCCCGGCTTTCTGCAGCCATTCCTGAAGGGCGGACTTGGAGTTGTTGATGCCGAGGGCTTGGCCACGGAAGGGCTCGCTGGAGTCTCTCAAGAGCCCGCCGAAGAATTGCCGGGCGGCTTCGAACCCCCCATCGAGAAAGACGGCGCCGGCCAAAGCTTCCAGCGCCCCGGCCAGGATCGAGCTCTTCTTCCTCCCGCCGCTGCGCTCCTCGCCCCGTCCAAGGCGAATGGCCTTGTCCAGCTTGAGCTCGCGGGCCAGGCGGGCCAGGGCGACCGTGCTGGTCGCCGAGGCCTTGAGCTTCGATAGCTCCCCTTCGCTGCGGCCCGGGAATGCGCCGTGATAGAATTCGGCCGTCACCAGCCCGACGACCGAATCGCCGAGGAATTCCAGGAGCTCGTTGTCCTCCGGGCGGTCCGGACTCGTCTCGTAGGCGTAGGAGGTGTGGGTCAGGGCCCTCGTCAGGAGGGTTTTATCGGCGAACGCGTATCCGATGAGCTTTTCGAGTTTCTCAGGCTTCAAGCCGTCCACGGCGGCTCCTCGACTCGCGGATTCACGCCCGCGACGCGCGGGCGTCCCCATCGAAGGGATAGACGACCCGCCCTTGGACGATGGTCATGACGGCCGCCCCTTTGAGCCTCCAGCCGTCGAACGGCGTGTTCTTTCCTTTTGATTCGAACCGGCTCCTGTCGACCGTCGCCTCGCGCTCCAGGTCCAGGATCGTCAGGTCGGCATCGGCGCCCGGGGCGACACGGCCCTTGGCGTGAAGGCCCAGCAGGCGCGCGGGATTGACGGACAGGAGCTCGGCGAAGCGCGCCAAGGTGATGACGTTCCGGTGGACGAAGCGGTCGAGCACCAGCGGAACGGCCGTTTCGAGGCCGACCACCCCGAAGGGGGCCAGGCTGAACTCTTGGCCCTTGTCTTCCGCGGTGTGAGGGGCGTGATCCGTGGCGATGACGTCCACGTCGCCGGTCCGCAGGCCTTCGACGAGGGCGTCGACGTCGGCGGACGGGCGCAGGGGAGGGTTCATCTTGAGATCCGTGTCCCGGGACTCGAGGGCCGCGTCGGTCAGCAGGAGGTGGTGAGGCGTCGCTTCGACGGATACCCGGACGCCTCGGGCTTTGGCTTCGCGGACGCTCCGGAGCCCGCCCGCCGTCGACACATGCGCGACATGGACGCGGGCCCCGGCGGCTTCGGCCAGGATGAGGTCGCGGGCGATCATGATCTCCTCGGCGGCCGAGGGGATGCCGGGCAGGCCGAGACGGGCCGAGACCTGCCCTTCGTGAAGACATCCGCCGGCGGCCAAGGCCGCATCCTCGCAGTGGTCGATGACGAACGCCCCGGCCTCCGCGGCCGCGGAGATGGCCCGGCGCATGATCCGGCTGTTCATGATCGGGCGGCCGTCGTCGGAAAAGGCGACCGCCCCGGCCGCTTTGAGGGCGGGCATGTCGACCAGCTCCTCGCCCCGGGAGCCGCGGGTGACGGACGCGACCGGCAGGATGCTGACAATGGCGCTGCGGGCGGCTTCGGCGAGGATGGCCCCGGTGACGGCGGGATCGTCGTTGACGGGGTTCGTGTTGGGCATCGCGCAGACCGTCGTGAAGCCGCCGCGGGCCGCGGCCCGGGCGCCCGTGGCGATGGTCTCTTTGGCCTCGTAACCGGGCTCCCGGAGATGGACGTGCATGTCGATCAGCCCGGGGACGACGACCAGGCCGGTCGCATCGATCGTCCTTTGGGGGACGGCGGCGATCTTAGGCCCGACCTGGGCGATCCGGCCGTCGGCGATGAGGATGTCGAGAAGGGCGTCGACCCCGGTCGCGGGGTCCACCAGACGGCCGTTGCGGATGAGCAGGGTCAACGGCGCTTCCTCGAGACGAGCTTGGCCGGCTCGACGATCAGGACTTCGTCGGCCGTGCCCATTTCCTTCAGGCGGACCTTGACGACCTCGCGACGGGAGGTCGGCAGGACCTTGCCGACGTAATCCGGCCGGATGGGCAGCTCCCGGTGACCGCGGTCGATCAGGACGGCCAGCTGGATGGACTGGGGCCGTCCCCGGTCGATGATGGCGTCCATGGCGGCCCGGATGGTGCGGCCGGTCATCAGGACGTCGTCGATGAGGAGGACGTCCTTCTTGGAGATGGAGAACCCGATCTCCGCGGGCTCGAGGGCGGCCTTGGCCTTCGGGGCCGGGACGTCGTCCCGGTAACGGGTGATGTCGAGAATGCCGACGGGGACGGCGACGCCCTCGAGGTCGTCGACGAGCTGGGCGATGCGCTTGCCGATGGCGATGCCCCGCGTTTTAACGCCGACGATGACCAGGTTCTTGAGGTTCCGGTTGGTCTCGATGATCTCGGTGGCCATGCGGGCGATGACGCGCCGGATCTTGTTCGCGTCCATGATCCGGGCCTTGATCTTCTCTTCCATGGGTTCGCTCCTCTCGCCTTGCTCCGCTCCGTCGCCCTGAAGATGCCTTATCGTCCGGCAAATGTCAACCCGACGCGCGGCGGGCCTCGAAAAAGGCCCGGGCCTCCTCGATGTCGCGCGCTATCCGGGACGCCAGAGGCCCCGGTCCCGGGAACTTCCGCGTCGGCCTGATCCTGCGCAGGAGGCGGACCTTGAGAAGGGCCCCGTCGAGAGACGGCCGGCGGTCGAGGACATGGGTCTCGACGCTCAAGGGACCCGGCCCGAAAGTGGGGTTCGTGCCGATGCTGGTCACCGACGGCCAGGCCCGCCCCTTCCGGACGGTTTCGGAAATGTAGACCCCGGTCGGCAGGATCTCGTTCGCCGTCATGAGGTTGGCGGTGGGAAATCCGAGACCGTGGCCCACGGCCCGGCCCCCGACGACCCGGCCGGCGATCTCGTAGGGCCGCCCGAGGAGGCGGGCCGCCCGGCCGACGAGGCCGCGGTCGAGGAGGCGGCGGGCGGCGCTCGAGCTGATGACCTCGCCGTCGAGAAGCACGGGGGGGACGGTGTGGACCTCGAAGCCCGATCCGCGGCCGAGTTCCCGGAGGCGGGATGTGTCGCCTCGCCTGTTCCGGCCGAAACGGAAGCTCTGGCCGACGACCACCTCCCGGGCTCTCAGCCTCTCTTGCAGGACCTCGCGGGCGAAGGCCCGGCATCCCAGCCCGGCGAAAGACGCGTCGAAAGAGGTCACCACGACGGCGTCGACGCAGGTCTCCCTGAACCGGTCCAGGCGCTGCTCGAGAGTGTCGATCATCTTGACCGACTTTCTGCCCAAGGCCCTTTCCGGGTGAGGGTGGAACGTCAGGACCAGGGACCGCAGACCGCGCTCCCGGGCCAGCGCGCAGAGCCGGCCCAGGATCTTCCGGTGGCCGAGATGGAGGCCGTCAAAGTTGCCGACGGCCACGGCGGCGGGCCGGGAGGAGGGCCGGACGGCGTCCAGGCCGAGATACACCACCATGGGATCACATCTTCAGAGCGTCGATCTTCCGGAGATAGGCCGCCTTGAGCTGATCGACAGCCCCTTCGAGGAACTCCCGTTCCTCATTCTCGAGATTGCCCTTGGTCCGGTCCCTGAGCAGGTCGAGGAGGTCGATGTTCCGCCGGGCCAGGTCCAGGTTCTCCGCCCTTTTTCCGGTCACGGGGTCGTCCATGAGCCCGAGCTGGATGAGGGCCGGGAAGTAGAGGAGGATGACGATGGATGCGAACTCCAGGGGAGGGAGGAATTCCTCGCCCCCGGGCCTTGTCCGCCGGTCGTCGTCGAGCGGTTCGTCTTTGCCGGCCATGCTCTGTATCCTTCCGCCTCGATGTCGGTCACGCCCTGGCGTCTCTTACGCGCCGAGCGGAGGATTTTCGGTTATCCATCTTACCTTTTTGACGGCCGGACTTCAAGCCCGCGCGGTCACGGGAGGGCGGCCTTCTTCCTGAGGATCAGGGCGGCCTTGACGAAGTCGTCGAGGTCGCCGTCGAGGACCTTGTCCGTGTCCCCGGTCTCGACCCGGGTCCGGAGGTCCTTGACCATCCGGTAAGGGTGGAGGACGTAGGAGCGGATCTGGTTGCCCCAGGCGATCTCGGATTTGGCGTCTTCGAGCTTTTCCAGCTTCGCGTTCCGCTTCTTCTTCTCGACCTCGTAGAGGCGGGCCTTGAGGATCTTCATGGCCGAGGCCCGGTTCTTGTGCTGGGAGCGCTCGTTCTGGCACTGGACGACGATCCCGGTCGGGATGTGGGTGATGCGGATGGCCGAGTCGGTCCGGTTGACGTGCTGGCCGCCGGCCCCCGAGGCCCGATAGGTGTCGACGCGCAGCTCGTCCGGGTTGATGTCGATCTGGATGTCCTCATCGACCTCCGGGTAGGCGAAGACCGCGGCGAAGGAGGTGTGGCGCCTCTTGGCGGCGTCGAAAGGGGAGATGCGGACGAGGCGGTGGACGCCCGCCTCCTGGCTCAAGTTGCCGAAGGCGTAGTCGCCCTCGACCCGGACGGTCGCGCTCTTCAGCCCGGCCTCTTCGCCCGGCTGCTGGTCGAGGACCTCCACCTTGAAGCCCTTCCGCTCGGCGTACCGGAGATACATCCGGAACAGCATCTGGGCCCAGTCCTGGGACTCCGTGCCGCCGGCCCCCGGATGGATGGTGAGGATGGCGTTGCGGGGGTCGTCCTCGTCGCAGAAGAGGGCCCGGAGCTCTCCTTGCTCCAACCCCTCCTCGAGCTTCCTGATCGAAGCGGCGATATCGGCTTCGACGCTCTCGCCCTCGTCGGCGAGCTCCCTCAGGACCTCGATCTCGTCCTTCGCTTCCCGGAGCTGTCTGAAGAATTGGAGGTCCTTCTCGAGCCTCTTCTTCTGCTGCTGAAGGGACTGGGAGGTTTTTTGGTCCTTCCAGGTTTCAGGGGAGGACAGGCGGGCGTTGAGGGCGTCCCATTCGGTTTTCTTGCGATCTAGGTCAAAGAAAACCCCGGACCTCTTCGAGCTTCTCGAAAAGGCCGTCGAGGCGGGCCTTGAGGTCGGTCGATCTGTCGTTGTTCGTCATCATCAGGCTTTCCCTTCAAGATGAGGTGATCGGCGTCGGGACGGACGTCGGGGCGCCGGGCCCCGGCTAGTCCTGAACGACCCGATAGTCCGTTTTCTTGTTCTCGGCCGCATTCAGCTTATCGAGGAGCTGAACGGCCCTGTCTCTCGAGGAATAGCCGCCGAGCCGGACGCGGTACCAGTCCTTGGAATCCCCGGGGCGGGGATCGGTGATGATCACCGTGTGTCCCTGCTTCCGGAACTTGTCCGCCAGCGCGACGGCCTGAGACCTCTCGGTGAAGGCCGCCACCTGAACAAAATACAGGCCGCTCGCTGCGGGCGGGGCCGAGGTCTTCGTCTCGGTCCGGGGCTTCCCGGCGGCGGCCTGCGTGACGGCAGGAGCGGTCCCCCCCGCCGGTCCCGGCTTCGGCGACGCCTCGCGCTTGGCCGCCTCGGCTCGTTCTTCCGGCAACCCGACGGGCGCGGGTTCCTTGACCGGCTCGGCGATGGGCTCGGAGACCAGCTGGGTCCGGGCCGCGATCTGGACCTGGTTCTTGCCGACATTGACCCCGAGCAGGAAGATGAAGACACCGAGGACCAGGACTCCCAGGAAAATGACCACCAGGAGGGAGCTTGAAACCTGGATCTCCCGAAAATCTTTGCTTTTCATATGGGCTATTTATTCTCCTGGCCGCGGTCGAAGCTGAAGGCCTTGAGCAGCTCCATCGGCAGCGGGAAGATGATCGTCGAGTTCTTCTCGGTGGCGATCTCCGACAGGGTGCCCAGGAACCTGAGCTGCAGGGCCTGGGGGTTGCGGGAGATGATGTCGGCGGCCTGGGTCAGCTTGTCGGCGGCCTGGAACTCCCCGTCGGCGTGGATGACCTTGGCCCTCCTGTCGCGCTCGGCCTCGGCCTGCTTGGCGATGGCCCGGACCATGTTCTCGGGCAGGTCGACATGCTTCATTTCGACCAGCTGGACCTTGATGCCCCAGGGGTCGGTTTGCTTGTCGACGATCTCCTGGAGATGGGCGTTGAGCTTCTCGCGCTCGGAGAGGAGGTCGTCGAGGTCCACCTGGCCGAGGACGCTGCGCAGGGTCGTCTGGGCCAGCTGGGAGGTCGCATAGAGATAATCCTGGACCTCGATGACGCACTTGAGCGGCTCCATGACCCGGAAATAGAGGACGGCGTTGACCTTGACCGAGACGTTGTCCCGGGTGATGACGTCTTGCGGCGGGACGTCCATGGTGACCAGCCGCAGGCTGATCTTGACCATGCGGTCGATGGGGGAGAACACCAGGATGATACCCGGGCCTTTGGGTTGGGGCAGGACGCGCCCGAGCCTGAAGATGACCCCGCGCTCGTACTCCCTCAGGACCTTGATGGAGTTCAGGATATACAGGACGATGAGCCCGATGACGATGACCGGATAAGTGATCACGATACCCTCCTTCACGAGGCCGCGGGGCCTCCCTTACGCGTTCTTTCGGTCAGGTTTTTCTGACCCGTATCTTCAGTCCTCCGAGGACCTCGATGACTTCGATGCTCTCGCCCGCCCGGACCGGCCCCTCCGCCTCCGCGTCCCAGATCTCGCCGTGGACGAAGACCTTCCCCGACGGGGCGAGGTCGGTGCGGGCCGTGCCCCTTTCCCCGATCATTCCCTCGCGCCCCGTCGAGGACCGGCGGGCGTGGGCCCGGACGACGAGGGTGAGGAGGAAGATGACGATCAAGGAGAACCCGAGGACGACGGGGATGACGAACCCGAGGCTCGGGCGGAGCTCCGGGACGGGCGAGTCGATGAGCATGAGCGATCCGATGATCATGGCGATGATCCCTCCGACCGAAAGCATTCCGTAGCTCGTGACCTTGACCTCGAGGATGAACAAGATGATGGCCAGGAGGATCAGCATCAGGCCGACGTAGTTGATGGGCAGGATCTGGAACGAGAAGACCGCCAGGAGCAGGGACAGCCCGCCGAGGACCCCCGGCAGGATGGCCCCCGGGTTCGAGAACTCGAAATAGAGCCCGAGCAGGCCGATCATGAGGAGGATGTAGGCCAGGTTGGGGTTGGAGATGGTCAGCAGGAACTTCTGCCGGGAGGTCATGGGGATCTCCCTGAGAGGCTCGCTGCCCAGCTGCAGCGTCTGTTCCCGCCCGTCGAACCGCTTGACGACCTGTCCGTCGAACCGGTCGATGATGTCCCGCTCCGTCCCGGCGACGAGATCGATGAGCCCTCCCTTGAGAGCCTCCTCTTCGGTATAGGACAGGCTCTTGCGGACGGCGTCTTCGGCCATCCGGGCGTTCCGGCCCCGCTTTTCGGCCAGGGTCTTGATGTAAGCCGCGGCGTCGTGGGTGACCTTCTCTTCCATGGTCTTGTCCATGGCCTGTCCGGTGAGGGAGACGCCGACAGGGTGGGCGGCGCCCGTGTTCGTTCCCGGGGCCATGGCGAAGATGTCGCAGGCGATGGCGATGAAGAAGCCCGCCGAGGCCGACCGGGCCCCGCTCGGGGCGACGTAGGCGGCGACGGGGGTCCGGGCGTTGACGATCTTTTCGATGATCTCGCGCATGGAGGTGTCCAAGCCCCCGGGCGTGTTGAGGACCAGGAGGACGAGGGAAGCGCCTTCCCGGTCGGCCCGCTCGATCGTCTGGACGATGTACTCGGAGGTGATGGGATGGATGGGGGCGTCGACCGTGATCTTCAGGACCTGGGCCGGCGCCAGGACGGCCAGCAGGAGAAGACAAGCGAGGATGTTGAGGGATCGCACGGCAGTCTCATTATAGGAACTCGGGAAGGGCAAGTCAACTCGCGGGAAGGCCGGATAATTGTTCTTGACATTTTATTATCAATAAATTAATTATATTGCGTCCTTTCGAAACAAGGAGCTCCTTCGATGATCAAGAACGATGTCGCCCTCGCCATCGAGAAGAAATCGGAATTCAACAGGGCCAAGTCTCTGCTCATCGTCGAGGCCGTCCTGGGATCTTTGAAGGACGCCCTGGCGAACAAGGAAAAGGTCGAGATCCGCGGCTTCGGGAGCTTCAAGGTCGTGGCCAAGAAGACCGGTTTCGGAAGGGACATCCGCCGGCGGAAGCAGATCAAGATCGAAAAAGGGCACCGGATCAAGTTCCGGCCCGGCCAGGAGCTGAAGGCCCTGCTTTCGAAGGACTAGGCCTCCGCCGCCGCCCTTTCATGAGCCCCGCGTCCTGGATGAGCAGGGCGCACACCCTCTCCGCCTGTTCGATGGTCTCGGCCGGCGTCCCCGACGTGTCGATGGCGTAATCGGCGCGCTTCAGCTTTTCCCGCCGCGGCAGCTGGGCCGCGATCTTCCGCCGGGCCTCTTCCTCGCCGATCCCGTCGCGCCCCATCAGACGGCGGATCTGCACGGACTCGTCGCAGTGGACGACGACGACTTTGTCGAAGTGCCGGTCATAGCCCGCCTCGATCGTCAAGGCGGCCTCGGAGGCGAAGACGGCGTGACGACCCTCCTTCTCCACCGAGCGCAGGACCCTGGTCCGCTCGGCGAGGACGAGAGGATGGAGGAGGGCCTCCAGGAACCTTCGGGCGTCCGGGTCGGAAAACACGAGGCCGCTGAGCCGGGCCCGGTCGATGGACCGGTCGGGGAGGAGGATCCCCGGGCCGAAGCGGCGGACGATCTTCTCCCACGCGGGAGCCCCGGGGGAAACGAGCTCGCGGGCGGCCCGGTCGGCGGAATGGACGAAGAACCCCTTGCTCTCGAAGATCCGGGAGACGACGGACTTGCCGCAGGCGATCCCCCCCGTCAGCGCGACGCGGAGGACGCTATTTCTTGGCCGCCTTCTTGCGGACGGGGACGACCTTGAATTCATCTTTGAAGCGCACCGCGACACCCTGTCGCTTGGCCTTGCTGGGAGGCTTGATCAGGCGGACGGTCACGCCTCCGATGCGGAGCCTCATCGGCTTGCCGTCGGCGAGCTTTTCCGGGAGGTCGATATAGAGATTGAGCGTGGACCCGACGGTGACTCCGGAATCCAGGCAGAAGAAGGCCCCCCCGGAGGAGATATTCTCGAGGAGGGTCTGTTCCTTGAACGCCTTCCCGTCAGGAAGCTTGCCCTCGACGAGGGTGTTCAGCGGAAGGTCGAACCGCCATTCCCGGCGGCGGTTGATCTCCAGGTCCTCGGGCAGGGCCGGGGTCTTCTTTTTGGCGGCGGCTCTTTTTTTCATGGCGACCTCGATTCCTTGGGCTAAAACAGGGCCGAATTGATGGCGTAGAGCGCCAGCTGGAGACGGCTGTGGGTGTCGAGCTTCGCGTAGATGCTCTTGATATGGGACCGGACCGTGTTCTTGCTGATGAACATCAGCTCGGCGATATCGTCGTTGCTCTTGCCCTGGCCGATGAGGCGCAGGACCTGGAACTCCGTCGGCGTCAGCTGGTCCAGGGTCTTCTCCTTGAGGTCGCGGCCGACGACGGAGATGATCCGGTCCATGATGCTGGACATCTTGTCGCGGGGCAGCCAGATCTCGCCCTTGTGGATGCCCCGGACGGCCTCGGGAAGCTGGCTGGAGGCGTCGTTGAGATCGAAATAGCCGCGGGCGCCGGCGTTGATGAGGTTGACGATCTCCTCGTGGGCCGGGATGCTGCCGAGGAGGAGAAGCTCCGAGCGGCCCTGGCTCTTGGAGATCTCCCGGATGGCCTTGCAGATCTCCCGCAGGTTCGGGAGGGGCTCCATGTGGGCGAAGAGAATGACCTGGGGTTTGAGCTTGCGGATCGAATCCATGAAGGACTCGATGGTGTTCTTCTCGATGTTCAGGATCTCGAGGTCCGGGTCGGCCTCGAGGGCCCGCAGGATCCCGGCCAAGATGATGTCGGACGGGCAGAACACGAGGAGGGTGATCCTCTTGTCGTGCCCGGTCGGCTGGGCTTTCTTTTTCTCCATGTTCGTATCGGTCCCCTTGGGCAATTTTGTCATCCGGTGCGCCTTTACCTCATGATTTGTCCGAATCATAGACAATCCCCCGGGGATTGTCAAGCCGGACGGGTTGCCGTGCGGAGGTCAGGAAGACGGGTAGGGATTGGGAAGGAGGCGGAATCCGCGCTCCAGCCTGACGGAGACGAACTGGTTCTGGCCGTTGCTCCCGGCCTCGAAGCGGACATAGATCACCGCTCCCGTGAGGACCATCCGGAGCGGCTTCTCGAGGATCAGGGTCCGGGGGATTTCCAGGGCGAGGACGACCTTGGACCCGATCAAAAGGCGGGACTTGAGGCGGAACGAGGCCTCCTGGGCGCTGATGGCGCAGACGGAGGTCCGCTCTTCGAACCTTTGCCCGGCCGCCTCCAGGCCTTTGACCAAAGCCGGAAGAGAGAGCTCGAAGACCCGCTCTCTCTTTCCGGCCTTGGCCGCGCCTTGAAAGGAGGGTTCATGAAAAGACTTGGCGATATCCATCTCAACAGCCATTTTGCCCCTTGCCCGACGGTCCGACAATCCCTCAGCATGGGGAATCCCGGGGTCATTTCTCAAGGTCTTTTCTCACCGCCGGCGGCTAGCCTGATCTATCCCCGGAAAGGCGATCGTCGATAGATCAGGCCGGCCGCCGGGGCGGCTTAGGCGGCGCCCGATTCGATGACGTACCGGCTTTCGAGACGGAGGGCGACCTTGGCCGCCCGGTCCTCCCGGTTCCCCGAATCGATGTCGATGATCGTCCCTTTGACCACGAGCTTGAGGCCCTTGCCTTGGGACAGCTTGTCCGGCAGGGCGACGACGAGCTTGAGCCGGGAGCCGAGCGTCACCGGGCTCTGCAGCGGAAAGAGCGCTCCCGCGTGGCTCATGTAAACGAGGGTCGTCTCCTCGCGGAACAGCGCTCCGTCGACGTCCGGGCCCTCGACCAGCATGGGCAGGGAGAACTTGAATCCCCGTTCGGCGGACCGGGCCCTCGCGGGCCGGCACTCCCAGTTCGTTCTCCTCAACATATCGAGCTTCCTTTTCCTTGGATTGGCGAGACCAGATTGGCATCCACGGAAGACCCGGTCAATCACCCCTAACGATGAAATGCGAGGGGATTCCTTGACAAAAAACCGGCCGGCCGCTAGAATCCTAAAACGCTGGAAGATAAGGAGATGACGTGAGCGAGAACGAACGGCAGGTCAAGAACATCACCCCGAAGAGCGAGGATTTCTCGAAGTGGTATACGGAGATCGTCCAGAAGGCGGAGCTGGCCGATTACACGCCCATGAAGGGGATGATGGTCATCCGGCCCCACGGCTACGCCGTGTGGGAGAACATCCAGAGGGCCCTCGACGCGCGGATCAAGGCCTCCGGTCACGTCAACGCCTACTTCCCGCTCTTCATCCCCGAGAGCTTCCTCAAGAAAGAGGCCGAGCACGTCCAGGGCTTCTCTCCCGAGGTGGCCTGGGTGACGATCGGCGGCAAGGAGGAGCTCGAAGAGAAGCTGGCCGTCCGGCCGACTTCCGAGGCCATCATCGGGCACCTCTACGCCCGCTGGATCAAGTCCTGGAGGGACCTCCCTGTTCTGATCAACCAGTGGGCCAACATCGTCCGCTGGGAGAAGGTGACCCGTCCCTTCCTGAGGACCACGGAATTCTTGTGGCAGGAAGGCCACACCTGCCATGAGACCGCCGAGGAAGGGGAGGCCGAGACCTTGAAGATCCTGGCCCTCTACAAGGAATTCTGCGAAACGGAGCTGGCCATTCCCGTCCTCGACGGGCGCAAATCACTCAGCGAAAAATTCGCCGGGGCCCAGATGACCTACGCCATCGAAGCGTTGATGTCCGACGGCAAGGCCCTCCAGATGGGCACGTCCCACAATCTGGGGCAGCACTTTTCCAAGGCCTTCGACATCAAGTTCGAGGACCGCAGCCAGACGCTGCAGTATGTCTGGCAGACGTCCTGGGGCATGACCACGCGGACGGTCGGGGCCCTGATCATGGTCCACGGGGACGACTCCGGGCTCCGTTTTCCGCCCCGCATCGCGCCGGTCCAGGTTATGGCCGTTCCCATCTCCATCGGCGACTGGAAGTCCTCCGTCCTCCCGGTCGCCCAGCAGGCCGTCGAGCGGCTGAGGGCCTCCGGGGTCCGGGTCGCGATGGACGCCCGCGAGGAAGCGACTCCCGGCTGGAAGTTCTCCGAGTACGAGATGCGGGGCG
>VGJC01000039.1 GCA_016867635.1 Candidatus Aminicenantota bacterium
GGACCTGAGGTCGGTCCAGCTCATGCTCGGGCATAGCCAGATCACGACGACCCAGATCTACACCCACGTCAGCCGGGAGCGGCTCCGCCGCGTTTACGATCGCTTCCACCCCCGGGCCTGACGGGCCCGTTCCGCCGAAGAGCTGAACCTTTCCCCGTCGTCCTACGTATTAAGAACCTGATATCTCCACGCGGCCCGGGGGATCGAGACTTGACAACGGGTCCCCGGCCGGCTAGAATAGATGAACTATAGAGTTCATTTAATGAACTGATCGGTTCGAATAGATGAAAACGATCCCACGGACCTCGGAAAAAGGCGACCTGCGGACCCAGCGGGAACGCCGCCGCAGGGAAGCCTGCCGGGAGGCTATCCTGCACGCCGCCGAGCGGGTCATCGTCCGCAAGGGCTTCAGCGCGGCGACCATGGACGACATCGCCCGCGAGGCCCAGTTCTCCAAGGTCACCCTGTACAAGTATTTCCCAGGCAAGGGGGAGATCCTCTTCGAGATCATCGCCCATTTCTTCGTCGAGATCCGCGAGGCGCTGGCCGGGATCGCGGACGGCGAAGGACCGGCGCGAGCCAAGCTCCTGGCGATGATCCGGCTGATCCTCCGGTACCAACAGGAAAAGGAGAACGTCACCCGGGTCCTGTGGATGGACAACTCGATGCTGAGGATCCTCCGCGTTTTCGCGGCCGGTCAGGGGAAGCCGTTCGACGTCCCCGCCGGGGACCGCAAGATGCTGAACCTCCTAAGACGCAAGCGGCAGATGGTCATCGAGGTCGCGGCCAGGATCCTCGAGCAGGGCATCGCCTCCGGGGAGTTCCGGCGGATGGACACCCGGGCCGCCGTGACCTTTCTCGAGGCCGTCCTCCAAGGCTATGCCCATACCCGTTTCTGGCTGGGGGAGAAAGCTTCGGTCCGGCAGGAGAAAGCGGCCGAGACGCTTCACCGCTTCATCCTGCAGGGGATCCAGAGCCCCGCCGGACCCGACAAGGAGATCTGACATGAAAAGAGCAGCCCTATTCGCCATTTGCTTATGGCTGGCCGCCCTTGGGCCCGCCTCTCTGGCGGCCCAGGAGAGCGCGGAGCCCCTGACCTTGACCCTGGAGTCCGCCGTCGACCTGGCCCTGCGGCAGAACCCCTTCTATATGGCCACGCGCGAGAAGGAGGCCCAGGCCGGAGCCGGGGTCCGGGAGGCCTTTTCGAGGTTCCTGCCGGGCCTAAGCGCCCAGTACACCCAGAACCTGGCCGAAAAGCTTTTTTTTCTGGAGTTCCCCTCGATCATCCCCGGCGAGCCGGCCCAGCGGGTGGCCATCGATTTCACCAAGGACTACCAGATGGCCCTGTCCTTCTCGCTGCCGCTCTTCGCCGGCGGGCGCCTCGTGTCCGGGTACAAGCAGGCCCGGGCCAATCTCGAGACCAGCCGCGAGTCGGTCCGCCTCTCGGAGCAGGAGACCATCTTCGACGCCAAGAGGTCCTTCTTCGGCTATCTTCTGGCCCGGGATTTCGCCAAGGTCGCCGAGGAGGCTTTGGAGCTGGCCGAAAAGCACGGCGCGAACGTCAAGAGCCTCTACGAGGCCGGTATGGCCTCGCGTTTCGACCTCCTGCGGTCGGAGGTCGAAACGGCCAATCTCAGGCCCCAGGTCATTAGGGCCCGCAACGGCCTGATCGTGGCCGAGCTGGCCCTGAAGACGGCTCTCGGCCTCGGTCTCGATACGCCCATCGCCGTCAACGGCGAGCTGGCCGACGTGCCGCTCGAGGTCGACGTCGACCAGGCCCTCGAGGAGGCCCTCGCGGCAAGGCCCGAGATCCGCCAGCTCGACCAGCAGCGCCGGATGGCCGGCGAGATGTTCAAGGGCGCCCGGGGCGGCCTGCTCCCGACCCTGGCCCTCGGCGGGGCCTACAATTTCTGGGCCGACGCCCTGAATTTCAAGAAGGACACCTGGCAGAACTTCTACTCGGTCAACCTGTCGATCAGCGTCCCGATCTTCGACGGCTTCGAGGCCAAGTCCCGGATGGCCCAAGCCAAAGCCGCCATCCGCGAGATCGAATGGACCCGCAAGGGCCTCGAGGATGTGATCTCCCTGGAGGTCCGGCAGGCCGTCTTGAACAACCGGCAGGCCCGCGAGACGCTGCTCTCCCAGGGGAAGAACGTCGAGCAGGCCCGCGAGGCCGTCCGGATCGCGGAGCTCAACTACACGGAGGGTCTGGCCACCAACCTGGACGTCTCGACGGCCCAGGTCGCCTTGAGCCAGGCCCGGACCAACTATTCTCAAGCGCTCTATGATTGTGTCGTATCGAAGGCCCAGCTCGACAAGGCCCGCGGCCGGGGCCGGTCGGAGAGCCGCTCGAACTGACGGAGGATATCATGATCAAGCCCAATCTGCGTCGCCGTTTCACCATCGGGATCATCGGCGCGGCCGTTCTCTCGGCCGCCGTCTCTTGCCGACAGGCCGAGAAGCCGGAGGCCGCCGAGGCCGCTTTCGGGGCCACCCCGGTCAAGGTTTTCAAGATCCACAGGGAGCGGATCTCCGAGAGGCTGACCTACACGGGGACCCTCGAGGCCTGGAAGCATATCAGCATCACCCCCGAGGTCGGCGGGAAGATCGCCGCCATCCATGTCCAGGAGGGCGAGCGCGTCGCCCAGGGCCGGCTGCTGGCCGAGCTCGAGACCGAATCCATCCGGCTGCAGCTCAAGCAGGCCGAGGCCGGGCTGGCCGTGGCCGAGGCCGGCTACGCCGACGCCCAACGGAACAAGGAGCGCATGGACCGGCTCGTCGCGGAAAAAGCGGTCTCCGAGATGCAGCACGAAAAGGCCCGGCTGGCCTACGACTCGGCCGCGGCCCAGCGCGAACAGGCTCGGGCGGCCCTCAACCTGGCCCGCCATGCCCTCGACGTGTCGATGATGAAAGCCCCGTTCGCCGGCGTCATCGCCTCCAAGAACGCCGAGGTCGGCGACGTCATCAACCCGATGATGGGCGGCCTCGGATCCGCTTCCGGGGTCCTGACGCTGGTCGACTACTCCCGGATCAAGGTCGTCGCCGGGGTGTCCTCGTTCGACATCGACCGCCTCCGGAAGGGACAGGAGGCCTTCCTCAGGGTCCCGGCCCTGCCCGGACGAGAGTTCCGCGGAGAGGTGACCGTGGTCTACCTGACGGCCGACCCCCTGAGCAAGAAGTTCGGGGTCGAGGCGATCTTCCCCAACGCCGACCATGTGCTCCGGCCGGGGACCTTCGGGGACGTCGTCTTCGAGGTCCAGTCCCACGAGAACGCCCTGGTCATCCCCCAGAGGGCCGTCCTGGCCGGCTCCTACGTCTTCGTCGTCGAGGGCGGCAAGGCCGTCCGCAAGAACGTCTCCCTCGGCCTCCAGAACACGGCCATGGTCGAGGTCCTGGCCGGACTCGAGGAAGGGGCGGCGGTCATCGTCGACGGCAACTACGGGTTGGAGGAGGGCGTCGCCGTCGAGGTCCTTGAAGAGGTGGCGAAATGAAGCTCCCCGCCTTCTCCGTCCAGCGCAAGGTCACCGCGTCCATGATGGCGGCCATCCTGGTCGTCCTGGGCGTGATCGCTTTCACCCGGCTGGGGCTCGACTTCTTCCCGGACCTGGAGTTCCCGACCGTTTCCGTCATCACGACCTACTCGGGCTCCTCGTCTGAGGACATCGAGAACGTCCTGACCCGGCCCCTCGAGCAGATCGTCAGCTCCGTCAACCGGGTCAAGAAGGTCTCTTCGCAGACCTCCGAGGGCGTTTCGGCCATCACCATCGAATTCGAATGGGGGACAAATCTCGATTTCGCCGCCCAGGACGTCCGGGACCGGATCGGCCTCTACGAGCAGTTCCTGCCGGCGGAGGCCGACAATCCCCTCGTCCTGAAGTTCAACTTCAGCCAGTTCCCGGTCATCTTCTTCGGCATCACGGGCGACATCCCGGCGCTGGAGCTCAAGAAGGTCATCGAGGACGAGGTCGCCCCCCGGCTCGAGCGCATCGACGGCGTGGCCTCGGCCCAGGTCTTTTCCATGGACGAGCGGGAGATCCTGGTCGACGTCGACCGGGCGGCCCTCGAAAGCCGCGGCATGACCCTGGACCAGGTCTACATGGCCCTGCGGGCGGAGAACCTCAACCTGCCGGCCGGCAGCCTCGTCGTCCGCCATTCCGACCTCCTTGTCCGGACGCTGGGCGAGTTCCGCGACCTTGACGACATCCGTCGGACGGTCGTCGGAGCGACGGCCAAGGGCGACCCCGTCTACCTCGAGGACGTCGCCGAGGTCAAGGACACTCTTCGGGATTCGCGCTATGTCTCCCGCATCCAGAGACGGAGCGGCGTCTACCTCATCGTCAACAAGCGCTCGGGGGCCAACACCCAGCAGGCCAGCGCGGCCGTCAAGCGCGAGCTCGCGGCCCTCTCGGGCACCATCCCGGGCAACCCCGTCTTCCACGTCGCCATGGACCAGGGCGACATGATCGAGCAGGTGACGTCGAACACCGTCCGGAACGCGTGGGTCGGCGGCCTGCTGGCCATCGTTCTCATCTTCCTCTTCCTCCGCAACTGGCGGCCGACGCTGATCATCGGCCTGGCCGTGCCCCTGTCGGTCATCACGACCTTTATCGCCCTCTACGCGGCCGGCTACACGCTCAATCTCCTGACGCTCGGCGGCCTGGCCCTGGGCGTCGGCATGCTGGTCGACAACGCCATCGTCGTCATCGAGAACGTCTACCGGCACCTCGAGGAGGGAGAGGCGGCCGACGAGGCCTCGATGGCCGGGGCCGGTGAGGTCGGCATGGCCATCACGGCCTCGACCTTGACGACGATCGCCGTCTTCTTCCCCATGATCTTCGCTTCGGGCGTGACGGGCAAGATGACCCAGGCCTTGGGCCTGTCCGTGGCTTTCTCGCTCATCGCCTCCCTGTTCGTCGCCCTGACCGTCGTTCCTCTGTCCACGTCGCTCCTCTTCCGGTCGAAGAGAAGCCTCCGATCGATCTCCAAGGCCCCCGAGGACCGCCAATTCCCCACGGCCAAGGCCCTCTACCGGGAATGGCTCGACTTGGCCCTCCACAACCGCCGCTGGGTCCTCGGCGGGGCCCTCCTGGCCCTCGTCGCCGCCCTGGCCGTCGTCCCCTTCCTGGGGACGGAGTTCCTCCCGGCCCAGGACCAGAACATGATCCTGCTCAAGGTCCGCATGCCGGTCGGGACGTCCCTCGAGGAGACCGACCGGGTCGTCGCCATGGTCGAGAATGTCATGACGGCCATGCCGGAGATCACCGTGATCTCCGCCCAGGTCGGCTCCCAGGTCGAACAGGACGCCGGCGACGCCGCCTCGGGCATGTCCAACGCCGGGACCCACGAGGGGCTCCTCTGGGTGGGCCTGGTCAGGCGCGAGCAGAGGACGATGTCGGACAAGGAGATCCTGGAGCTCATCCGGGCGCGGCTGCCCAACTTGAGCGGGGTCAAGTTCGAGGCCATCGACATGAGCCAGACGTTGATGGGCGGCGGCGCGGCCCCGGTCGAGATCAAGCTGTTCGGCAGGGACCTGGACATGCTCAAGGACCAGGCCGACCGGATCGTCCGGATGATATCCGGCATCGAGGGCCTCCGCGACCTGACCCACACCATGGTCTCGGGAAAGCCCGAGATCCAGATCAGGACCGACCGCGAGCGGGCCTATCGGCTGGGCCTGTCGGTCAGCCAGGTCGCCGGGACCGTCCAGACGGCGACCCTGGGCCGGGTGGCCACCCGCTACCGGGAGGGCAGCGACGAGATCGACATCCGCCTGCGGTTCCAGGAGAAATACCGCGACAGCCTCGAAGAGGTCCGCCGCATCCCCATCCTGACGCCGGCCGGCAAAATGGTCTCCCTCGAGGACGTCGCCGACATCGAGTCGGCGGAGGGGCCGATCATGATCAACCGCGAGAACCAGGCCCGGCGGGTTTCGGTCACGGCCAACATCGCCGACCGCGATCTCGGCAGCGTCGTCCGCGACATCAAAGGCCGGCTGGCCGGCTTCGAGAAGAACCTCCCGCCGGGATACTTCCTCGAATACGGCGGCGCCTACGAGCAGATGACGGAGGCCTTCCTCATCCTGGCCGGGGCCTTCGCCCTGGCCGTCCTGCTGATCTACATGATCATGGCCTCCCAGTTCGAGCACTTCGCCCACCCGTTCATCATCATGTTCACCGTGCCCTTGGGCATCATCGGGGTCATCATCGGGCTCCTGGTCACCGGCCGGACGATCAGCCTGGCGGCCCTCATCGGGGTCATCATGCTGGCCGGGATCGCCGTCAACAACGGCATCGTCATGATCGACTACATCAACCAGCTGATCAAACGGGGCGTCGACAAGCGCGAGGCCATCCTTCAGGGGGCGACGACCCGGCTGCGGGCCGTCGTGCTGACCGCCCTGACGACCATCCTGGGCTCCCTGCCGCTGGCCTTCTCCCGGTCCTCGGGCTCCGAGTTCCGGGCGCCCATGGGCGTGGCCATCGTCTTCGGGCTGACGGCGACGACCCTGCTGACCCTCTTCGTCATCCCGGTCATCTATAGTCTATTCAACAAGATAAGATTCAAGGAAGAGAAGACCGCGGTTTGACGCGGCGCCCGTGAGAGCCGGGGTTCCCGTCAGGCCTTGTACTTGAGAAAAGCCCCGATCTGTCCGTAGCGGTCGAGCTTCGAGGGCGGAGTGACGTGCTTGACGGAGCCGTTCCGCTTCAGGACGGTCTCGATGGCCTCGTCGACGACGTCCCGGACGATATCCGTTTTTTTTCCGCAGACGGGACACTGCAGCTCCTCCAGATAAAAGAACCCGTGGGTGGGGCAGAGACGGCCCGGCCTGGAGAAGTTGTGGGTGACGACCAGGGTCTGGACCTCGAACTGGTTCAGGCGGTGGATCGTGTCCCGGAGCCCGGAGGCCGCGAGGCCGCCGCGCTCGATCTCGGCGACCAGCTTCTGGACGATGTCCTCCTCTTCGGCCTTGCCGAGCGCGGCCTCGGCGGCCAGGGCCTCTTTGAGCATCCTGGCCGGCGGGTCATTGGGCCTGGCCTTGAGCCGGGCCTTGATCTTGTCGCGTAGGGGCTTCTGGAGATGGTTTTCGAAGTCTCCGCAGAGACTGTCCTCTCCTCCCACGAAGAGCCGGTCGAAAGGCTGCTGCTTGTAAAGCTCGGCGGTCTTGGCGGCCGTTTTCTTGAGATGGCCCTGGAGGCGGGCGTCCAGGCGCCGCTCGATCCGCTTGGCCTCGGTGCCCTCGAAGCCGCCTTCCTTGACCCGGGCCGGGACGTCGCTCTTGAGCTCCGCCAGGGGACGGGCCTCGCCCAAGGAAATGTCGAACCAGCGGGCCTCACGACGGTCAAGGAGGACGGCGCAGATGGACTTGTACTTGTCGAGGATGGCCGACAGCGGCCGAACGTAGAAGTTCGTGTCGAAGATGATCCGGTTCCGGGGACCGTGCGGCAGATCGATGTCCATCCGAAAATCCCTCCGGCTGCAAGAGAACGCGGCCAGGCCGGCCGCGTTCGAGGATGACAGGCTCCGGGAGGCGGTCTCCTCGATGAGGGCCAGATCCCGGCCGAGGGCCTCGGCTCTTTCCCGGCCGACGCTCAGACCCTCCAGGCGGGCCTTCGCGTCGCTCAGCAGGTTTTTGAGCGACAGATGGATCTCCTTCTTCGTCGACCGGCCTTTGTCCGTGTCCAAGTAGAACGACGTCACGAGCTCTCCCTGGCTTTGGAACCTGGCGAGGGTCTCGATCTGCGAGCGGCCTTGGAATCTCATTCATCCTCCTTGGGTGATATGGGGGGCGTTCCGTCCCGATGATGGCGGAAGACAGGGGATATCATCAACGAATTAACAATAAGAGCGGCGGCCACCTTTGTCAAGAGGGCCTCGGGGATCGTCCTCGGTCGCTGCGGTGATTCCGGGCGCCTGCGAGGGGGCCGGTCTCGGCGGCTCGCGAAACTCGCGGGATCCAGACCAGCCCTCAGGATAGCAGGCTCAGACATCGCGAGCCGTCCTCTTCGAGGATGCCCTCGTCCGGCCCCCTCTCCGTCTGAATCACCGCTTTAGGCTCCTTCGGACGATCCCCTCGGCCCCTCTCTAAGCGGTCGTCCTCGGTCGCTGCGGTGATTCCGGGCGCCTCCTCTCTGCTTTACTCGGGTGGCGGGAATCGCTATAATAAGGGCTCCCTGAAGCTTAGGGGCCCCCGGCCCCGGCGGTGCGGAAGTGGCGGAATTGGCAGACGCGTAAGCCTCAGGAGTTTATGGCCGTAAGGCTGTGAGGGTTCGAGTCCCTCCTTCCGCACCATCTCTCCATCCCTTTGAAAGTCCTGTCCTGCCGGCCGGGGGGCGCTTGATTAATTGCCTCCGGGGGACTACTCTAGAGTGGAAAGGACGGAGAAGCCCATGGACCCGAACGCCCGCCGGAGCTCGCTACTTAGGCCCCTGTCTCCCCTCCTGTCGCTTCCGCTGAGCTTCTTATTGAGCTTGAGCGCCTCGACGGCCTGCCGCCTCTACAATATCGAGAAAAAGCTCTCGCCGCCCTACGCCGAATTCATATCCAAGGTCGGACACATCATCACCCGGGAGGAGCGCAAGATCTTCCTCGAGCTCCCCGACGACCGGAAGGACGAGTTCATCGAGGAGTTCTGGAAGAGGCGCGACCCGGACCCCGACACCGAGCACAACGCCTTCAAGGACGAATACGAAGAAAGGGTCCAGAGGGCGGCCATGCTCTTCCACGGCGAGGGCCGCCCGGGTTGGCAGACCGACAGGGGACGGATCCTCATCCTTTTCGGCCCCCCTCAGGAGCGCCTGACCTACCCCATGGAGGCCGGGGGGAATTGCCGGGAGGTCTGGTATTACGGCAGCTTCCCCGTGATCTTCCTCGACGAGCACTGTTCGGGGCGCTACATCATGACGGCCATCAACCTGGAGCATCTCCAGCGGCTCAACATCGCCCAGGGGCATTTCCAGAATACGATCCAGCAGGAAAAAAGGTTCTTCGATTACAAGGTCTCCGTCCAACGCGTCAGGTCCGAGGCCGGGATCTTCGAGGGCCGCGTCTGGGTCGACGTCCCTTACGCGTCCATCTGGTTCACGTTCAAGGAAGAGCGCCTGGAAACCGTCTTCGAGCTCGAGCTGGCCCTGAAGGACGAGGCCGGGCGGACCGTCTGGGATTCGAGGTCGGCTTTCCCACTGACCCTCGAAGAGGAGGAGCTCAAGAGACAAGGCGACAAGATCTTCCGGATGGATATCCCCGTGGTGCTCGATGAGGACCTCGACCGGCTTCGGGCCGAGAAGCTCACCCTTCACGTTTCGGTGAAGAATACGACCGAAGGCGGCGAGCTGAAAAAGGCCCTCGAATTCCGCCTAAAATCTTAGGCTCAGGTTGAAACGGACCGACTGGATCCCCCAGAGGGGCAAGAAGGTATCGTAGGTGCCGCTCAGGGTCCTGATCCCCGGTCCGGCACCCTCCCCTTCGGGCGACCAGGAGCCGCCGTCGTTGAGGTCGAGGATCCCGTACTTGTTCCCCAGCAGGTTGAGCAGGTCGACGGAGACGGCGAAGCGCGTCCGTCCCCCTTTCCGGAACTCCTTCTCCACGCGCAGGTCCAAGTTCTTCCAGGACCCGTAGCGGTTGGTCCCCGGCTCTTCCAGGAACACGGTCACCGGCGTCCGGTCCGCTTGATTGGCCTGAGCCCAGGTTTCCGGGGGGATGATGGTCACGGACCTGGCCCAGGGGGCCCCGCTCTGGGCCCTGAAGAGGAAGCTGAGGAAGATGTCCCAACGGAAGCGCACCGTTCCCATGAGCCGGGCGGACAGGGGCCGGTCCGGCGCGAGGAGGGCGGCCTCCGAGTGGTTGATGAACGAGTTCGGCGAAAAGAACGCCGCGGAGTTCCCGGCGCTCCAGGGCGAGGCCAGGCCCGTTGTGCCGGTCGACCGGCTCCAAACCAACGATCCGAGGAGCTGCCAGTTGTGGGACATCCTCTTGCGGAACGAGAACTCGTAGCCG
The DNA here is from genome assembly GCA_016867635.1 of Candidatus Aminicenantota bacterium. Classification (GTDB taxonomy): domain Bacteria; phylum Acidobacteriota; class Aminicenantia; order Aminicenantales; family Saccharicenantaceae; genus RBG-16-66-30. Next base: position 9,994 of record VGJC01000039.1, read on the forward strand.
CGGTATTTCGCCCGCAGCTCGGGAATGTTCTCGATCCGCCCGAAGAACCTGGGGGCCGTCGCCGAGCGGTAGTAGACGGTCACCGGGACGTCCGGGTAGCCGCCCGTTCCCGGAACGACGGTCGTGAACGGGACCCACCAGCCCTCCGGCGCGTCGGCGACCCGGGACCAGGAGACTTCGGTCGAGGGGTCGAAGAGCGCGTTCCCGATGAGGTTCCCGTGCGTCCGGGAGATGGCCCGGAACGAGAGAGTGAAGTCGCGGGCGATCTCCTGCTCGAACCCGGCGGTCCACTCTTCGATCGTCGGGGCCCGCAGATCGGGGTCGACGGCCTGCTTGTAGAATTCCTGCCTATAGACCCGGTAATCGTCGGCGAATAGGCGGAACGTATCGCCGGCGTCGACCACGGCGTTCTCGTTCTCGTCATACCAAAAGAAATCGTGGGAGCGCCGGGGGTCGTGTGGCGCGAGGTCCCGGGAGTAGCCCAGCCCAAGGTGCTCCGGCATCTTCGAATACGACCCTTTGAGGACCGTCCTGCCGTTCCCCAAAAGGTCCCAGCTCAAGCCGAAGCGCGGCGAGAAGGTGTTCCAGGTGATCGCGTCGTTCCATTGTCCGAGGCTGAACGAGCCGTAGGGATTGAAGCCCAGCAGGGGGCTGATCAGGGCTTCGCCGATGGCCACGGACTGCTCGTTCCCCGAAACGCCCTTAGGGACGGGGTCGAAACGGGCGTCGGAGCGGTCATAGCGGAGGCCGAGGGACAGGAAGAACCGGCCGGCGATCCTCAACGTGTCCCGGGCGAAGAACCCGAGCCTTTTGACCTCGCGCTGGACGGACAGATTATCCTGGTCCCTGGGCGCGATCCAAAAGCCGATCAGGCCGAATCCGACGGTGTTGCCGGAAGCGGGCGAAACGGTCTCGCCCAAAGTATACGGGCTGCCGTTCAGGAAATTGTAGATGAGGTTGTCGGTCTTCCAGACCGATGAATCGGACGACGTCGTTTCGTATTCTCCGCCGACGACCAGCTCCTGAGGCAGCCCGAAGAACCGGTCCAGGAGATGCGTGAGGGCCCCTCCCACTCTCAGGCGGTTGGCCTTTTCCTGTTCATTCAAAGAGCCGCTGCCCCATGAGTAGCCCGTCGCCAGGTCGTGATATTGCGGCTTGTCCGGAGATCTGGCGTTTATGTAGATCGGCTGTTCGGACGAGGCGAATCCGAGGGAGAGGTCGACCACGGTCTTTCGCCCGACGATGTAGGTGAGCCCGCCGCGCCCCGTGAACAGGTCCGCGCCGTCGAGTTTGCGTGTCGCCGACCTGGTCCGGTACCAGCTCAGCTCGGGGACATAAGCCGATTGGGTGACCTTGGAGAGGCCGAATTCCATGACCACCCTGAACGAGTTGGTGAGGCCGCCCGAGAGCTTGAAGAGACCGGACAGGTCCCGGTCCTTGAGATCGAAAGGAAAATGGGTGGTCCCGACGGGGTCGCCCCAGGTCTCGAAGGAGGTCGCCCGCGAGCTTGTCCGGTAGCGGATGTTGCTGAAATACCAGGCGATATCCTCGAGGACCGGGCCGCCGGCGGTCCAGGAATAGTCGTATTCCGATTCGGGGGCCGCCAGGGGCTGCCGGCCGATGGCCGCGACATCGTCTTCCTTCCAGACCTGCCTGGCCAGCTTTTTGGGCGCATGGGTATAGGCCAGGCTCCCGGAGGCCGAGTTCCCTCCCGACCGATGGACGATCTGAACGTACGCGCCCTGGGCCGGTCCGGTGTCGGCCGGAAGGCCCGCCGTTTCGACCACGACATGGTCGATGAGGTCGACGTTGATCCGGCCCATGGGGTCCCCGAAGGCGGGGTTCGTCGTGTTGACCCCGTCCAGCACAAAGGCGTTGGCCGTGAACGGGGCCCCGTGCGTCGAACCCCTGGAGAAGGTCGGTTCGACCTCGAAGATCAGGCCGGGGACAAGGCTCAACGCGGCGCTGAAATCCCGGGACCCCGGCAGGCGGGTGATGACCTCCTGTTCCAGGAAGAAGGCGTTCCGCGGGGATTCCCTGTCGATCCCCGAGCCCCGTTCGCGCTCGGTCCTCTCTCCCTCGGCCCGGGAAGGCTCCATCTTGAAATCGACGGTGGCCGTCACTCCGGAGAGGACGACGATGCCCTGGATGGTGACGGTCTTGTAGCTGGGATGTTCCACGGTGATCCGGTAGGTGCCGAGAGGGATCATGGGGAACATGAATTGGCCCGTTTTGGAGGTCATGTCGTTTGAGATCCCCGGCAGGGCCGGAGATCCCAGGTAGATGTAGGCCCCGGCCAGAGGCGTCCCTTTCTCGTCGCTGACCCGGCCCTTGATCGATCCCGTCTGGGCGGCGCCCCCCCAGGACGGGAGAAAGGCGAGCACGGCGGCGAAAACGACCAATCCCGCGCATATTTTCCTGGTCAAGACGATCTCCTTATCCGGCGTCGTGCCCTTCAAGTTATATTTTTTTCCTCGAGGGATGTCAAAGCTTTATAACTCCCCGGGGGTGAGGATTGTTTCATGGCCCCGGCCTTGAGCCCGGCCAGGGCCGCCGCGCCGATGAGCCCGGCGTTGTTGCCCAAAGCCGCTTTCTCGATGCGGCATCCGGCGAACGAGAAGCGGTTCGACCGGCGGCGGGCCTCTTCGACGGCCGGGCCCAGGAGGGTCCGGCCGGCCGAGACGACTCCACCGCCGAGGAGGATCTTTTCCGGGTTGAGGAGGTTGATGACGATGCCCATTCCGATCCCCAGGTAGGCGGCGCATTTCCTGAAGCTCTCGACGGCGGCCGGATCGCCGGCCTTGGCCAGCCGATGGACGGCCTTCGAATCGGCGACGTCCGTCCTTCCCGTGAGCTCCTGATAGCGGCGGACGATCCTCGGGGCGGACGCCTCGGTCTCGAGACAGCCCCGGTTGCCGCAGTTGCAGACATCGCCCTCCGGGTTGACGGTGATGTGACCGATCTCGCCGGCGTAGCCGCCCTCGCCCCGCCAGAGCTTCCCGTCGAGGATGATCCCGGAACCGATGCCGGTGCCGACCGTCAGGAGGACGAGGCTCCGGGCGCCCTGTGCCGCGCCGTGCGTGAATTCCCCGAAGGCGGCCATGTTGGCGTCGTTGTCGACCTGGAAGGGGACGTCGATGAACTTCCGGAGGGCGGCGACGAGTGGAAAGCCGTCGAGGCTCGGATAGTTCGGGGATTGGAGGATCCTCCGGTCCCGTCGGCTATAGAAACCGGCGAAGCCGAAGCCGCAGGAGCGGATCTTCCCGGGATACTCCCCCTTGAGCCGCTCCCAGAGCTCCCTGAGGACCGACAGGAGCTCGTCCATGGAGCCGGGACTCGGCACCTCGCCTTTCCGGACGAGGCGGCCCTGGGGGTCGACGAGCCCATACTTCAGCCGCGTGCCGCCGAGGTCGAATCCCGCATCGAGGGAAAGCTTCATGGATGGTTCTCACGGGGCGGCCCGGTCAGGGACGCGGGCCGGGGCGCGCCGGGAAGGGAAACGTCAGCCGGCCGGAGGGTCTGGCTTCTTGGGGCTGTCGGGGTCATCCTTCGTGTTCATGGACTTTTTGAAGTTCTTGATGCCTTCCCCGATGGACTTGCCGAGGTCCGGAAGCTTCCGGGCGCCGAAAATAATGATGACAATGAGCAGGATGAGTATCAGTTCCGTAGGACCGATCGATCCAAGCATGGGAACCTCCTTGGGTTCTATCCGCGATTCACCGCTGGTTTCAGGGGGCAAATCACCCTCCTCAAGATACCCGAGGTCCCCTGAAAAGTCAATCTTGGCGCCCCCCCCGGCCGGGGGATTTGACGGGTCCCGGAAATTCTGCGATGATGAGAGTTTCCATGAAGAATATCAGGAACTTCTCCATCATCGCCCACGTGGACCACGGCAAGTCGACCCTGGCCGACCGGTTCATTGAGCTGACCGGGGCCCTGTCCGCGCGGGAGCTCAAGGAGCAGGTCCTCGATACCATGGAGCTCGAGCGGGAGCGGGGCATCACCATCAAGGCCCAGACCGTCCGGCTGACCTACAAGAGCCTCTCGGGGGAGGACTACATTTTCGACCTCATCGACACCCCGGGTCACGTCGATTTCTCCTACGAGGTCTCGCGGAGCCTGTTGGCCTGCGACGGCGCGCTCCTGGTCATCGACGCCTCCCAGGGGGTCGAGGCCCAGACCCTGGCCAACACCTATCTCGCCCTCCACAACGACCTCGTCCTCGTCCCGGTCATCAACAAGATCGACCTGCCCCAGGTCCAGATCGAGGATTCCCTGGAGCAGATGGAGCACATCATCGGCCTGCCCCGGTCCGAGGCCCTCCTGGTCAGCGCCAAGACGGGCCAGGGACTGCCCGAGCTCTTCGAGGCCGTTGTCGACCGCATCCCGCCCCCGAAGGGCGACCCGGCGGCGCCGCTCAAGGCCCTTCTGTTCGACTCCTGGTTCGACACCTACCGGGGCGTCATCGTCCTCGTCCGGATCATCGACGGCGAGCTGCGGACGGACGACCGGATCGTCCTCATGGCCTCGGGCGCCGAGTACGAGGCCGAGGAGGTCGGCTACCTCGCGCCCAAGCCGGTCAAGTCGGGCGCCCTGAAGACCGGCGAGGTCGGCTACCTCATCGCCGGCATCAAAAAGCTGAGCGACGCCCGCATCGGCGACACGGTCACCCATCGGAACCGCCCCACGGCCAAGCCCCTGCCGGGCTTCAAGGACGCCAAGCCGATGGTCTTCTGCGGCATCTTCCCGGCCGGGGAGAGCAACATCGAGGAACTTCGGGACGCCATGGAGAAGCTCCGGCTGAACGACGCCTCGTTCCAGTACGAGCCGGAGAACTCGCCCGCCCTGGGGCTCGGCTTCCGGGCCGGGTTCCTCGGGCTCCTCCACCGGGAGATCGTCCAGGAGCGGCTGGAACGGGATTTCGGGCTGACCCTGATCACGACCGCTCCGAGCGTCGGCTACCGGGTGACGACCCAGGCCGGGGGAACGGTCGAGATCCACAATCCCTCCGAAATGCCCGAGCCGACGCGCATCGTGCTCATCGAAGAGCCGGTCATCGACGCGGTCATCCTGACCCCGGACCGCTACCTGGGCGGCCTGTTCAAGCTCCTCGAGGAGCGCCGCGGCGTCCAGAAGAAGATGGAGTACATCGGGCCGGGGCGCGTCCTTCTCGCCTACGCGCTGCCGCTCAACGAGGTCGTCTTCGATTTCTACAACCAGCTCAAGCAGCTCTCGCAGGGCTACGCGTCGCTCGACTACGAGTTCGCCGGCTACCGTGAGGGGCCCCTGGTCAAGCTCGACATCCTCATCAACGGCGAGGCCGTCGACGCCCTGTCCCTCATCGTCCACGAGGACAAGGCCCAGGCGATCGGCCGGGGCCTCGTCGAGCGCATGCGCAAGGTCATCCCCCGCCAGCAGTACGAGGTCGCCCTGCAGGCCGCCGTCGGCAAGCGGATCATCGCCCGGGAGACCGTCAAGGCCTTCCGCAAGGACGTCCTGGCCAAGCTCTACGGGGGCGACTACACGCGCAAGATGAAGGTCCTCGAGAAACAGAAGGCCGGGAAGAAGCGCATGCGGCGCGTCGGCAAGGTCGACATCCCGCAGGAGGCGTTCCTGGCCATCCTCGAAGTCAAATAGGCCTCGGGATATCG
>VGJC01000040.1 GCA_016867635.1 Candidatus Aminicenantota bacterium
TGGGAAAAACAGGTGGGGTGAGTGAGGGGAATCGAACCCCCAACCTTCGGATCCACAGTCCGATGCTCTAACCGTTGAGCTACACCCACCGCCGGGTTAGCGATAAATTATCGCATGGAGGGGCGATTCCGTCAACAGCCGGCTGAATCGCGCCGGCGGAGCTTCGATATGAGCTGGGGATCCGGGCGCAAAGCTATTGTAGGGGCGGCCTGGCGGCAATGGACGGTAGAAAAGGGGCTGCCGGAAATTGGGAAATAGGTATCATGTCCCCCAATTAGCGTTGGCCCTCGATGAGGTCGAGGACGTCCTCGGAGTCGCGCCAGCGCTCCCGGACCTTGACGTGAAGGTCGAGGTAGACCTTGTGGCCGATGTAGTTTTCGATCTCCCGGCGGGCCTCGATGCCGACCATCTTGATGAGCGAGCCGCGGCGGCCGATGACGATCTTGCGATGGTTGTCCTTCTCGACGAAAATGGAGGCCCGGACGTGGGTGAGCGGCCTCGTCTCGCCCTCCTTTTTCCAGTCGGGCTGCTCCTTTTTCTCGATGGCCTCGACGTAGACGGCCGTGGCGAACGGCAGTTCCTCGGTGACCCGGGCCAGGATCTTCTCCCGGACGATCTCGGCGAACAGGAACCGCTCCGTCTGGGTCGAGATGTCCTCGTCCGCAAAGAGCTTCTCGGCCAGGGGCAGGGCGTCGAAGACCAGCCGCTCCAGGACGTCGAGGTTGTCGCCCTTGAGGGCCGAGACGGGGATGATCTCCCGGAAAGGGAAGAGGTCCTTGTAGCGGTCGATGAGCAGCAGGACCTTGTCCTTGCGGACGGTGTCGACTTTGTTGATGAGCAGGAAGGCGGGCGTCGAGACCTTCTTCAGCGTCTCCAGGACGAACTCGTCGCCGTGGCCGAACTTCTGGGTCGCGTCGACGAGCAGGCAGACGAGGTCCGACGTCTGGAGGGAAGAATAGACGAAGTTCATCATCCGCTTGTTGAGCGCGTGCAAGGGTTTGTGAATGCCCGGGTTGTCGATGAAGATGACCTGCCCCTTGTCCGTCGTCTTGATGCCCAGGATGCTGACCCGCGTCGTCTGGGGCCGGTCCGAGACGATGGCCAGCTTCTGGCCGATCAGGGCGTTGAGCAGGGTCGATTTCCCGGTGTTCGGGCGCCCGATCAGGGTGACGGTGCCGGTTCTCAAGAGGGGCTTGGGCGGCGTCTTTTTTGCGACGGCCTTTTTTTTCGGGGCCCTCGGCTTGGCCGGCTTGGCGGCTTTTTTCGTGGCCGTCGTCTTCCCGACTGTCCGCGGCATGTGTCCCCCTCGGCCCCGCTCAGGCCTTCCGTATCCGGAGCTTCCTGACTTTTTTCTGGTCGGCCTCGATGACCTCGAGGATGAGGCCTTGGACCGCCAACGTGTCCCCCTTCATCGGGAGCCGGCCCAGGGCGTGGGTCATGAGACCGCCGACGGTGATGAAGTCGTCGTTGGCCAGCTCGACGTCGAACAGCTCCTCGAGCTCCTCGACCTCCGTGGCCCCCGAGACCGTGAAATCGAGGGGCCCGTTCTCGGCGATCTCGGACTCCTCGGTGTCGTACTCGTCCTGGATCTCCCCGACGATCTCCTCGACGACGTCCTCCATCGTCACCAGCCCGGAGACCCCGCCGTGCTCGTCGACGACGACGGCCAGCTTCTGCTTGACCTTCTGGAACTCCTTGAGAAGGTCGGCCACGGGCATGGACTCGGGGACGAAAGCGACCGGGCGGATGAGGGCCTCGATGGGCTGGCCCTTGTGCTTCTCGTCGGAGTACTCGATGATGTCCTTGGCCATGACCGTGCCTTCCATGTTGTCGAGCCGGTCCTTGTAGACGGGGATGCGCGAGTACTTTTCCCGGATGATGAGGTCCTTGAGGTTGTCGATGGTCGCGTCCTTGCGGATGCAGATCATGTCGACCCGCGGGGTCATGATCTCCCGGACCAGGGTATCGCCGAACTCGACGACGTTCCGCAGCAGCTCGTTCTCGCCGATGTCGATGATGCCTTCCTCGGTGGCTTCGTCGATGAAGGTCTCGATCTCCTCGTCGGTGGCCTCCCGTTCCTCTTCCTTGTCCTCCCGTTGCTCCTCCTTCTCGAGGAGATTGCGGGAGAAGGCCAGCAACGGCGTGGCCAGCAACCGGAGCAGGGGAAAGGCCGGGAGGAAGAGCTTGATGACCCGGTTCTTCCCGAACGCGCTCACCAGGCGGGGGACGAGATCCAGGGCCACGGCATAGACGCCCAGGGCCGCCAGGAAAAGCCAAAGCGGCCAGAGCCTCATCCGCGGGAACGAGATGAAGGCATAGACGGCCAGGGCCAGGATGGTGACGTTCCGAAGGAACTCGATCGCGATCAGCGTCTCCTCAAGGTCCCGGAGGACGTTGGCCCGGAAGGCCTTGTCCCGGTCCTCGAGGAAGCGGCTCATGGAGATCTTGGAGAAGGAGCCGAGGGCGATGTGGAGAAGGGACAGCAGGAAAGCGGCCAGGAAACAGAGCGCCAGGCCTGTCCAGGCGACGGGCCCCATCATGACAGGAACTTCCCGGCGGCCAGCCGCGCCTCTTCCTGCTCGATGCCGGCGCCGTGGTCGAAGCCGAGGAGGTGGAGGAAACCGTGGACGGCCAGCAGCTCGAGCTCGCGCTTGAGGCTGTGGCCTTTCTCCCGGGCCTGCCGGAAGGCGACCGGGACGGCGATGACGATGTCCCCCAGGTAGTGCCGTCCGTCGGGCCCTCGCTTGCCCAGCGGGAAGCTCAGGACGTCGGTCGGCCTGTCCTTTTTCCGGAACCTCCTGTTGAGGGTCCGCATGGCCGCCGATCCGACGAAAGCCAGCGTGACCTCCGGATCGGCGAGCCGGTAGCGGGCGACGAGCCGGCCGAGGAGCCGCCGGAGCTCACGCGTCCGGATCGGGTGCTTTTTCTGGCGGTTGAGGATCTCGATCATCGGGCCTTTCACTTTTTTGCCTGTTCTGCGCGGGCGGGTGCCCCTTTCTGTCTTCGAAGGCGAAACCCGGGTACTCGATACGCGGGTGGTAGATGGCGAAGAGGATGGTCAGGAACGAGGCGGCCACGGACCGCAGCTCCCGCAGGGAGAAGTCGCTTTCGTCGAGCTGCCCGTCCTGGAGGTAGGAGTTGATGATGTCGGTGATGACCCGCCTGAGGTTGTCCTTGGTCGGGGCCTTCAGGCTCCTGGAGGCGGCTTCGACGGAATCGGCTATCATGACCAGCCCGGCCTCCTTGGTCTGCGGCGCCGGCCCCGGGTACCGGTAGGATTCCTCGCCGACCGTCTGCTGCTCCGGGTCGTAGGTCTGCTTGGCCTTGTTGTAGAAATAGCGGACCAGCGTGTTGCCGTGGTGCTGTTCGATGATGTCCCGGAGGGGCTTGGGGAGGCGGAGCTTGCGGGCGATCTCGGCCCCCTCCTTGACGTGGTTGGTGATGACCAGAGTGCTCATCGAGGGCTTGAGGTCCTTGTGCAGGTCGAATTCCCTGGACCGGTTCTCGATGAAGTACTCGGGCATCTTGATCTTCCCGATGTCGTGGTAGAGGGCCCCGGCCTTGGCCAGCGGGGCGTTGAGGCCCAGCTCCTCGGCGGCCTTCTCGGCCAGCGTCGCGACGATGAGCGAGTGGTGGTAGGAGCCCGGCGCCTCGAGGGACATCTGGCGGAAGATGGGCAGGTCGGAGTTGGTCAGCTCGAGGAGCTTGGAGGAGGTCACAAAGCCGAAGGCCGATTCGACGACAGGCAGCAGGAGGAAGGCCAGGACGGCGCCCGCCGCGCCGCCGACGAGACCCATGACGATCTCGGCCGAGAGCATCCCGACCCCGCCGCGGTTCTCGATCAGATGGTAGCTCAGGAGGATCAGGGTGTTCACGGCGGGCACGACGACGAACCCGGCCCGCAGGGTCGCGGCCCGGTAGCGTCTCCGGAAGTACTTGACGCCGTAGACCGCGGCCAGGCCGCCGATGAAACAGAAGACGGTCAGGAAGAAATCGCCGCCCAGGAGATAGCCGACCGTCAGGCTGTTGAGGATGATATAGATGAGCGTCATCTGGTCCGAGACCAGGAAGGCCAACATCAGGGCGCCGACCTGGAAGGGCAGTGCGTAATGATAGGTCTCGATCCGGGAGAAGGCGTTCGAGTTGACCGCGGCGGCGATCGTCACGGCCAGGGTCAGGAAGATCTTGTAGAGAACGAGGCTGCCGACGAGAAAGGTCCCGGTCATCCGGAACTTCTTGGCGGCCAGGCTCCTCTTGAATGCGGAATTGAGATAGTACCAGAGGGTGACGAAAAGAAAGACGTAGAGGATGACGCTGCCCGCGAACCCCGGCAGCCAGCTCGATCTCTGCCGGAGCCGCTTCTGGTACTCCTCCAGGATCATCAGGGGCTCGGGCGTGACCTCGTCGCCCTTGCGGACGATGACCCGGCCCTTCTTGACCATGAACGTCACCGCGCCGATCCCGTCCCTGGCCAGGGCTCTGCGCCTCTCGGTCTCGATCTTGTTGTAGGTGACGTTGGCCGTCAGGAACACTTGGCTGAGGCTCCGGAGCAGGGTCCGGTTCCTCTGCGGCATTTCGATCCGCTCGAGCTCCTGGGCGAAGCGCTGTTCGCTCTCCCCGATGTCGAGGAGGTCGCCGACCTTGACGGCCCTCTCGCGGCCCTGGAGGTCGCGGAGCGTCAGTCCGCGCTCCGCCTCGCCGTGGATGAACAGGTTCTTCGAGAGGATGACGCCTTGGCTGAAGATCTTGCCCGACAGGAGAACGAGCGTCTCCTCGATCTCCGAGGGGAATTTCAGCCGGACCAGAGAAGCCAGGTCCTGGAGCTCGATGTCCACGCTGAGCGTGTCGAGGAGCGAGGCCTTGAGCTCGTCCGTCCTATGGTTGGAGGGGTGGCGGGCGGTCCACTCCCGCCCGGCCTCGAACATGCGCCGGATCTTGTCCTCGTTGTTGGCGAACACGTTGGCGTCGTAGAAGTAGACGGCCAGGACCGTCGCGGCCGCCCCCTCCTTGCGCCGCTCGGTCTCCTCGAGGTCCTCGATGGTCAGGTCGAAGGGCGCCGCGATGTCGGACGGGGCGATCTCGCCGAGTTTGACCGGGGTCAGGCTTCGAGTCGGAAGATAGGACAGGAAGAGCGCGATGACGACGACCGTGGCCAGCATGAAGAGCCAAGGGCCCCTGACGGTCTTTTCGAGAGGGCCGAGCTTCTTGTCGTCCTCTTCGGCGTCGTCCGGCGGCCGCGGGGGCTGGATCTCCGATCCCTTGAAGAGCTTGATCTTGTCGAAGAAGGGAGGTTTCATGGGTCCTCAATCCGGCCCGGACTCGGCCTTCTGATAGGCCTGGATGATCTTCTGGACCAGCGGGTGGCGGACGACATCGCGGTCGTTGAACCGGATGAAGGACACCTCATCGAGACGGGCCAGGATCTTGATGGCCTGCAGCACGCCCGATTTCCGGGGGTTGGGGAGGTCGATCTGGGTGATGTCGGCGGTGATGACCAGCTTGGAGTCGAAGCCGGCCCGGGTCAGGATCATCTTCATCTGCTCGCGGGTCGTGTTCTGGGCCTCGTCGAGGATGATGAAGGCGCTGTTCAGGGTCCGACCGCGCATGAAGGCCAAGGGGGCGATCTCGATGATCCCCTTCTCGATCAGGCGGGTGGCCTGGTCGTATTGCGAAAGGTCGAACAGGGCGTCGTAGAGAGGGCGCAAATAAGGGTTGATCTTCTGGGTCAGATCCCCCGGCAGGAACCCCAGCTTCTCTCCGGCCTCCACGGCCGGCCGGGTCAGGATGATCCGGTTGACGGCCTTGTTCTGGAGGAAGGAAAGGGCCATGGCCATGGCCAGATAGGTCTTGCCCGTGCCGGCCGGGCCGATGCCGAAGACCAGGTCGTGGTCCTTGATGGCCTGGATGTAGGCCTTCTGGTTCAGGCTCTTGGGGGCCACGGACTTGCGGGACAGGTTCAGGGGCTCGGAGGGGGCGTAGGACTCGAGCCCGGCGGCCTTGCCTTCCTCCAGGATATCGAGGGCGATCAGGAAGTCCTCCTCCCGGAGACGGTGGCCCTTGGCCTCGAGCTCGTGGAGCTTCTCGAAATAGAGCTTGGCGAAGGCGACCCTCTTGGCCTCGCCGTCGATGAGCAGCTGATCGCCCCGCAGGGCCAGACTGATCCCCAGGCGGGAAGCCAGTTTCTTGAGGTTCCGGTCCAGGACGCCGGAAAAGACAGAATCGCTCATCAGGGGTCGGGTGATTTTTTCCATGCTAGGGTCCATCATTATAACCACGGAGGCGGAGGGCTTGTCAAGCGAAGGGGGGGAGGCGTCGGGCCCGGCCCGGCCCTTCCGGGTGTTGAAAAAATCGCGCGGCTGGTATATAAATGGCTCATGGCCAAAGAATTCACGAACGTTTCCATACCCACTTCGCTTTTCAGGAAGATCGAGGAACACATCAAGGGAACGGAGTACGGCTCCGTCGCGAGCTACGTCGCCAAAGCCCTCAGGGAAAGCCTGGCCAAACAGGAACCCTCGGCCGAGGTCTTCAGCAAGGACGAGGAAGAGAAGGTCAAGGACCGCCTGAAGGCCCTGGGATACATCGACTGAGCCCGTCGGACCGTCCCGAGAACGTCATCCCCGGACATCGCGCAAGGAGAATCCCATGATCCAACCCCACGGCGGAAAGCTCATCGACAGGCTCCTCACGGGGGGGAAAAGGGATGAGGCCCTGGCCCGTGCCCCGAAGCTGCCCCGTCTGGTCATCGACTCCGAGCTCGTTTCGGACGTCGAGAACATCGCCACCGGCGTCTACAGCCCCCTGGAGGGCTTCATGGGGTCCGGGGACTTCCGGAGCGTCCTCGCCGGCATGCGCCTCCGCAACGACCTGCCTTGGACCATCCCCATCGTCCTCGACGTCGACCGGGAGACCGCGGGCCGCCTGGCAACGAGCGGGGAGGTCCTGCTCACGGACGAGACCGGCCGGCCGGTCGCCATCCTCCATCTCGTAGAGAAATACGAATACGACCGGGGCGAGACCGCCGAGAAGGTCTTCGGGACGCGCGATCCGGCCCACCCCGGGGTGGCCAAGGTCATGGGCATGAAGGACGTCCTGCTGGCCGGGCCGGTGGACCTCATCGACGTGACGCCGACCCCGTTCGACCGCTACAAGCTCTGCCCCAAGGAGACCCGCGTCCTGTTCGGGGCCCGGGGCTGGCGGACCGTGGTCGGCTTCCAGACGCGGAACACCCCCCACATCGGGCACGAGTACGTCCAGAAAACGGCCCTGGCCTACACCGACGGGCTGTTCATCAACCCGGTCATCGGGCGCAAGAAAAAGGGCGACTTCAAGGATGAGGTCATCCTGGCCTCCTACGAGGAGCTCATCCGCCACTATTACGTCAAGGAACGGACGGTCATGGCCATCCTCCAGATGGAGATGCGCTACGCCGGGCCCCGGGAGGCCATCCACCACGCCGTCATCCGCAAGAATTTCGGCTGCACCCACATCATCATCGGACGCGACCACGCCGGCGTCGGGTCCTATTACGCCCCGTTCGCCGCCCACGACATCTTCGAGGAGTTCCCGGACCTCGGCATCGTGCCCCTCTTCTTCCGGTCCTTCTCCTACTGCCGGAAATGCGGCTCGGTGGTCAACGAAAAGGTCTGTCCCCACCCGCCGGCCGACCATATCCAGTTCAGCGGCACGAAGATCCGGGACCTGCTGGTCAAGGGCGAGGTCCCGGCGGCCGAGCTGATACGGGCCGAAGTGGCCCGGTCCATCATGCGGTTCAAGGACCCCTTCAATGAATGACCGGAAGGTCCTCGTCGTCGGGCTCGACTGCGCCCCGCCGGAGATCGTCTTCGACCGGCGCGACGAGTTCCCGGTCCTCAAGGGCCTGATGGACCGCGGGCGGTACGGCAAGCTCCGCAGCTGCGATCCGCCGATCACCATCCCGGCTTGGATGGTCATGGCCACGGGCCGGGACCCCGGCCGGCTGGGCCTCTACGGCTTCCGCCACCGCAAGGGCTACTCCTACAACGAGATGTGGATCGCCAACTCCCGGGCCGTGCGCGAAAAGAAGCTCTGGGACTTCATCGGGGAGGCCGGGGGACGGAGCACGCTGGTCAGCGTCCCGCCGAGCTACCCGCCCACCCCGGTGGCCGGGAACCTGATCTCCTGTTTCATCACGCCCCCGGGGCCGGGCAAGGAAACGACCCATCCGGCCGGGCTCAAGCGGGAGATCGAGGACCGCTTCGGGCCCTACATCTTCGACGTCGTCTTCCGGACCGACGACCGGGACCACATCCTCCGCGAGATCTACGCCATGACCGAGAAGCGGTTCGAGGTCATGGAGTGGCTCATCTCCGCCAAGCCCTGGGACCTGTTCATGTTCGTCGAGATCGGGGTCGACAGGATGCATCACGCCTTCTGGAAGTACATGGACCGGGACCACCACCTCTACGAGCCCGGCAACAGGTACGAGAACGCCATCCTCGAATATTACAGATATCTCGACGGGCGCGTCGGCCGGCTCATCGACAGGGCCGGCGCCGACACCGTCGTCCTGGTCGTCTCCGACCACGGGGCCAAGCGGATGAAAGGGGCCTTCTCGGTCAACGAGTGGCTCATCGATCAGGGGGACCTGGTCGTCAAGAAGAGGCCGACCGAGCCGACGAGCGTCGACGACCTCGAGATCGACTGGTCGAGGACCAAGGCCTGGGCCTGGGGCGGCTATTACGCCCGGGTCTTCCTCAACGTCGAAGGCCGCGAGCCCCGTGGGATCATCCCGCCCGAGGACTATGAGAAGGAGCGGGACGGCCTCCTGGCCCGGCTCAAGGCCGTGCGCGGGCCGGCCGGCGAGCCCTGGGACACGGAGGTCATCAAGCCCCAGGAGCACTACGAAGTCCTCGAAGGCGAATACCCCGACCTCATGGTCTATTTCGACGACCTGTCGTGGCGGTCGGCCGGGACCCTGGGCCACGGGACGATGTTCCTGGCGGAGAACGACACCGGCCCGGACGACGCCGTCCACGCCAAGGACGGCATCTACATCCTCCATGACCCTCGGGGCGGCCGGACCGGCCGGGCCGACGCCGACATCCTCGACATCGCCCCGACCGTGCTCGACCTCAAGGGCCTCGCTGTCCCCGCCGGCATGAAAGGCAAAATCCTCTAAGGGAGTTCACGATGTGCGATGATCACGATGGCTTCACCCTGTGGTTCACGGGGCTGCCCTGTTCCGGGAAGTCGACCGTCGGCGACGGCGTCGCGGCGATCCTCAAAGAGAAGGGGTTCCGGGTCGAGCTTCTCGACGGGGACGTCGTCCGCAAAGAGCTGACGCGCGATCTCGGTTTCTCCAAGAAAGACCGGGACGAGAACATCGCGCGGGTCACCTTCGTCGCCAAGCTCCTGTCCCGCAACGGGGTGGCGACCCTGGTCTCGTTCATCTCGCCCTACCGCGAGCTGCGGGACCGGGCCCGCCAGGGAACGACGAATTTCGTCGAGGTCTACACGAAGTGCCCCGTCGAGGTCTGCATCCGGCGCGACGTCAAAGGCATGTACCAGAAGGCCATCAAGGGCGAGATCAAGGAGTTCACCGGGGTCTCGGACCCCTACGAGGAGCCCCTCAACCCGGAGATCGTCCTCGAGACCGACAAGGAAACGGTCGACGAGAGCGTCGCCAAGGTCATCAAGCGGCTCGGAGAGCTCGGGCTCGCCTGAGATGAGCCTGATGATGCCAGACTTTCCGGCCTCGACGGGAACCATCCTTTCCCCCGGCCCCCCCGGGAACCAGTCCCGGCGGTTCCCCCATCGTCAAGCCGATGGGCCCCCCTCCGCTACGGGGGATTCGGACGGTCCCCGTCTCGGCCCGTCTGGCATCGAAGAAGCAGGCTCAGTCTGCGGGAGTTGATCGAAACATGGCTACCTACTTGGTTACCGGCGGGGCGGGCTTCATCGGGTCCCACATCGTCGAGGGACTGGTCGAACGGGGGGAGAAGGTCCGGGTCCTCGACAACCTCTCGACAGGCAAGAAAGAGAACCTGGCGCCCTTCGTGGACAGGATCGAGCTCCTCGAGGGCGACATCCGGGACCTCGAGACCTGCCGGCGGGCGGTCGAGGGGACGGACCACGTCCTCCACCAGGCGGCCGTGGCCTCGGTCGCGCTTTCTGTCGAGGACCCCCTCCTGACCAACGCCGTCAATGTCACCGGCACGCTCAACCTGCTCGTCGCGGCCCGGGACGCCGGGGTCCGGAACTTCGTCCTGGCCTCCTCGTCGGCCGTCTACGGGGACGACCCCTCGCCGGCCAAGGTTGAGGGCCGGGAGGGCAAACCCCAGTCCCCCTACGGGGTCAGCAAGCTCGTCGGCGAAAAATACGCCCAGGCCTTTCATGCCCTTCACGGGATGAAGACCGTGGCCCTGCGCTATTTCAACGTCTTCGGGCCCCGTCAGGACCCGGCCTCGCAGTACGCCGCCGTCATTCCGCTGTTCATCACCAGGATCCTCGCCGGGCAACGGCCGGTCGTCTACGGCGACGGGGAGCAGTCGCGCGACTTCATCTACGTGAAGAACGTCGTCGAGGCCAACATCCTCGCCGCCGGGTCCTCCGGCGGGGGAGGGGAGGCCGTCAACATCGCCTGCGGCCGGAGGATGACGGTCAACGCTCTGCTCGGGGCCGTCAACGGGGCCCTGGGCTCCGGTGTCGAGGCCGTCCACGCCGCCCCCCGGCCCGGCGACATCGTCCACTCGGCCGCCGACATCGGCAAGGCCCGGAGGGTCATCGGCTACGAGCCAAGGATCGCTTTCATGGAAGGTCTTAAGGAGACCGTAGCTTGGTACCAGCAAAGGAGACAGTAGAATGAACGCCGAAGCCGTCAAGCTGCTCAAGAAGATCGAGAACAAGGAAGCCCGGGTCGGGGTCATCGGCCTGGGCTACGTCGGGCTGCCCCTGGTCAAGACGTTCCTTCAGCAGGGGTTTTCGGTCCTCGGGTTCGATATCGACCGCCGGAAGGTCGACATGCTCAACCGCGGCCGGAGCTACATCCGGCACATCTCCGCGGCCGAGCTCAAGGGCTTCCTCGCCCGGAAGATGTTCAAGGCCTCCGCGAACTTCCGGGACCTCAAGGACGCCGACGCCGTCCTCATCTGCGTCCCGACGCCCCTCGACGGCCACGGCAACCCGGACCTGTCCTACGTCCTCAACACGACCATCACCATCGCCGAGCACCTCCGCCGCGGCCAGCTCATCATCCTCGAGAGCACGACCTACCCGGGCACGACCGACGGCGACATGAAGCCCCTCCTCGAGGCCGGCGGACTGCGCTGCGGCCGGGACTTCTTTCTGGCCTTTTCGCCCGAGCGCGAGGACCCCGGGAACAAGCATTTCTCGACGTCCACGACCCCGAAGGTCGTCGGCGGGGTCACCCGGGATTGTCTGCGGCTGGCCAAAGCCCTCTATGACCAGGTCGTCGTCAAGACCGTGCCCGTGTCCTCGACCCAGGCGGCCGAATCGACCAAGCTCCTGGAGAACATCTTCCGGTCGGTCAACATCGCCCTGGTCAACGAGCTGAAGATGATCTTCGACCGCATGGGCATCGACGTCTGGGAGGTCATCCGGGCGGCGTCATCGAAGCCCTTCGGCTTCATGCCGTTCTACCCGGGGCCGGGCCTCGGCGGCCACTGCATCCCCATCGACCCGTTCTACCTGACCTGGAAGGCCAAGGAGTTCGACTACCAGACGAAGTTCATCGAGCTGGCCGGCGAGATCAACACCTTCATGCCGTACTACGTCATGGAGCGGACGATGGAAGCCCTCAACGAGAGGGGCAAGTCCATCAAACGGGCCAAGATCCTGGTCCTCGGCCTGGCCTACAAGAAAGACATCGACGATTCCCGCGAATCTCCGTCCCTCAAGCTCATCAGCCTGTTCCAGGGCAAGGGGGCCAAGGTGTCCTACAACGACCCCTTCATCCCCCGAGCCGTCGGTCACCGGGAATACCCGGGGCTGGACATGCGCTCGATCCCGCTCACCGCGGCCAGGCTCAAGAAAGCGGACGCCGTGGTCATCTCCACCGACCACACCGCCTACGACTACGACTGGATCGCCAAGCACGCGGCGCTCGTCGTCGACACCCGGAACGCCGTCAAGCGGCGCCGCAGGAACGTCGTCAAGGCCTAGCAGATACGCGGCAGAAGTTCGGAGGTCAGGGGTTCGAGGAGGCGGAGGCCGCCGGCGGCCGTCTGGAGGAGGAGCTCCCCGGGACGCCCGATCTTCTTCTGGACCCGGCCGATGACCTCGGCTTTGCGGCCCAGGGGGTGGCCGCGGACGCGCCGCAGGAAATCGGCCGTTCGGCCCTTCGGGGCGACGATGACCGCCTTTCCTTCGCAGGCCATGTAGAGAGGGTCGATGCCCAGGAGGTCGCTGGCCCCGCGCACGGCCCGCGACAGCGGGACCTTGTCCTCCTCGACGAGCACCGGGTAGGGAAGGCGTTCGGCGAGCTCGAAGAGGACGGTGGCCAGGCCGCCCCGGGTGACGTCGCGCATCCAGAGCGCGCCCCGTTTCCAGAGCGGGAGAAGGAAGAGAAGGGGAGCGCAGTCGCTGCGGACCTTGGTGGACAGCCCGAATTCCCCGCGGGCCAGCATGACGGCCAGGGTGTGGTCGCCGACCGCGCCCGTCAGGATGATCTCGTCGCCCGGCCGGATGCGGTCCACCCGGGGCCGGGCGACGCTCCGGCCGATCCCCGCCGTGTTCACGAAAACCTTGTCGCCCTGCCCCTGGCGGACGACCTTGGTGTCCCCGGTGACGATCCGGACCTTGGCGGCTTTCGTGGCTTTACGGACGGAGCGCAGGACCCGGTCGAGGACCTCCCACTCCAGGCCTTCCTCCAGGATGAGGGCGAACGATAGGAAACGGGGCTCGGCGCCCGAGACCACGAGGTCGTTGACGGTCCCGTTGACGGCCAGCGTCCCGATGTCGCCGCCCGGGAAAAAGAGCGGGTCGACGACGTAGCTGTCGGTCGTGAAGGCCAGGCCGTCCGGCAGGAGGCCGGAGTCGGACAGCTCGCCCAGGATGGGGTTCCCGAAAGCCGGCAGGACGCGCTCGGCGATGAAATCCCTCATCAACCGCCCGCCGCCGCCCAGTTCCAGGCTGACTTTCTTCATGAGCCTGTCCTTTCTCTGCGGCCGTACTTGAAATGGACGAGGCAGGCGCCCTCGTAGGAGACCATGCACGGACCGAGCGGGGACTCGGGCGTGCACTTGGCGCCGAACAGGCGGCAGCCCTCGGGCCGTATGACCCCTCTGAGGACGTCGCCGCATCGGCAGCCGGGAAGGTCGCGTCCCGCCCCCCGGATCTTCAAGCCGTACGCGTTCTCGGCGCTCAGGCGGGCGTACTTGGCCTTGAACCGGAGCCCGCTGGCCGGGATCCTGCCGAGGCCGCGCCACTCGGCGTCGAAGGGCTCGCAGACCTCGGCCATCAGCGCCCGGGCCGTCGGGTTGCCTTCCGGCCGGATGGCCCGGCCGTATTCCAGGGCCACCCGGGGCCGGCCCTCGAGGGCCTGGTCGAGGACCGAGCGGACGGCCAGGAGGATATCGCCCGGCTCAAAGCCGGCCACGGCCCCCGGGACGCCATAGTCGCGGGCCACGAATCCGTAGGGCTCGATGCCGATGACGGCGCTGACGTGACCCGGGTAGATGAAGCCGTTGACGGCGACCTCCTTGGAGTCCAGAACGGCCTTGAGGGCCGGAGGGACCAGCCAGAGGGCGGGCAGGACCGAGAAGTTCCGGAGACGGGCTCGAGCGGCCTGCTTGACGATGTAGGCGATGGCCGGGATGGTGGTCTCGAACCCGACGCCGAAAAAGACCACCTGCCTTCCGGGCTCTCGCTTGGCCTCCTCCAGGGCCTCCTCGGGCGAATAGACGACGCGCACCCGGGAGTCCCTGGCCGGCGCGGCCGTTTGCAGGGACCCTTTCCGGGTCGGCACCCGGGTCATATCGCCGAAGGTGGCCAGCGTCAGGCCTTCGACCTCCGTGACCAGCCCGATGGCGGCCTCGTGCAGGCCGTCGGGGGTGATGCAGACCGGGCATCCGGGCCCCGAGACCATCTCGACGCCGGCCTCGGCCAGGCGCGGGGTCAGGCCGTGGCGGAAAAGGGACATGGTGTGGGTCCCGCAGACCTCCATGAGCCTCGGCGGGGCCGGAAGGCGCCGGGCCCTCTCGGCGATATCGGCGAGGAGCCTGCGGATGGCCTTGGGGTCTCTGAGCTCTTTCAACGCGGTCAGGATGATTCGGCCAGCTCTCTGAAGAGCTGAAGGGTCTCCCGGGCCTCTTTGGCGTCCATGACGGAGATGGCGAACCCGGCGTGGATGATCACCCAGTCGCCCATCTTGGCCTGCGGGACGAGCGAGAAGTTGGCCTTGACCTCGGTCCCCAGGTAGTCGACCGTGCCCAGGCCCGAGTCTTCGAGCCGGGTGATCTTGGCGGGGACGGCAAGGCACATGTTCGTTCGCTCCGGCTATCTAATCTACCAGAACTCGGCCCTCCGGTCCACCCTTCCGCCCGGCGCGTTTATTTCCGGGGTCCCCCATGCTATAATGGGTGGCCATGTCGAAGATCCTCGAAGAATATTTCCGCCCGGGGACCGAAGAGCACGCCCTTCTCGAACAGGTCGACCTCGCCCGTCTCCCTCGCCATGTGGCCGTCATCATGGACGGCAACGGCCGCTGGGCCAAGAGCCGGGGATTGAGCCGGGTCGAGGGCCACGCCGCCGGCTCCGAATCCGTCCACGAGACCGTGGAGGCCGCGGCCCGCCTGGGCATCGAGGTCCTGACCCTGTTCGCCTTCTCCCGGGAGAACTGGAAAAGGCCCCGGCAGGAGGTCGGCCGCCTCTGGCAGCTCCTCAAGGAGTTCCTGAAGAAGGAGGATAAGCTCCTCGTCGAGAACGACCTCCGGCTGCGGATCATCGGGCGGAGAGACGGCCTGCCGGCCCGCGTTCTCAGGGAGCTGGAGAGGGTCGAGACGCTGACCAAGAACAACCGGCGGATGACCGTCGTCGTGGCCCTCAATTACGGCGGTCGGACCGAGCTCGTCGACGCCGCCCGGAGGATCCTGGAAGACAAAAGGATCCGCCCCCGGGACCTCGACGAGGACGTTTTCGCCCGCTATCTGGACACGGCCGGCCTCCCGGACCCCGACCTCCTCATCCGGACGAGCGGGGAGCTGAGGATCTCGAATTTCCTCCTCTGGCAGGTCGCCTACACCGAGATCTGGGTGACGCAGGTCCTGTGGCCCGATTTCCGCCGCCGGCACCTCCTCCAGGCCGTCGTCGAATACCAGCGGAGGGACAGGAGGTTCGGAGACGTCAAGTCCCGCGAGAGGGGGACCGCCTGATCCCCGCCGGCCTGCCGCGCCAAGGGTCCTCCCGGAAGGAAATGAGCTGATATGAGCCTTCGT
>VGJC01000041.1 GCA_016867635.1 Candidatus Aminicenantota bacterium
CGGGATGCGATACGAAACCCGGAAGCTTCGCTCATGTCCGAGGATTACTCTGGATCCCGCACTCGGGCTCCTGGCGGACCCCCGGCCCGTTCAGGCGGACCGGAAATTGTGATAAGATTGGTCGCCGATGGGGAGGAAACTGGCGAAGGTCCTGCTGGCGGCCGGCCTGACGGCTGTCTTCTTCTACTTCTTCGCCCGCAGCGTCGAGTGGCGCAAGGTCCCCGGCTACATCGCCGACGCCGACCTGCCGCTCTTCCTGGTTCTCATCCCGGCCGCGGCCGTCCACTTCTTCACCAGGGCCCTGCGCTGGGGATTCCTCTTGGCCCCCGAGAGAAAGGGCCTCCGGTACCGCAACCTCGTCGCCGCCAACATCATCGGCTTCACGGTTAACGCCATCTTCCCGGGCCGCGTGGGCGAGCTGGCCAAGCCCCTCTATCTGGCCCGCAAGGAGGGCCTTCGGACCGGCTTCCTCGTCGGCACGGTGGTCGTCGAGCGCATGTTCGACATGTTCACGATGTGCCTGTTCCTGGGGCTTTTCTTCCTGGCGCGCCCGCTCTTCCACCGCGCCCATCCCATCGAGCCTGCCGCCTACGACCGGCTGACCTCTTGGGGCGTTCTGGGCGTCGTCCTGGCCGCGGCGCTCCTCCTCCTGATGCTGTCGCTCCACTTCTTCCGGGGCCGGGTCGTGAGCCTCGCCGGGCGCCTCCTCAAGCCGTTCCCGGCCGGGTTCCGCGACCGGGCCATCGGCCTGCTCGACGAGTTCAGCGACGGCCTGAAGTCGTTCCGCTCGCCCGGCGTCCTGGCGGGCTACACGCTCCTGTCTTTCGTCGTCTGGGTCGGCGTCATCCTCTTCTACTGGCTGCTGTTCGCCGCCTACCGCGTCCCCGCGCCCTTCTACCTCGTCGTCCCCTACGTCTTCCTGGCCGCGGTCGGGGCCTCCATCCCCACCCCGGGGATGGTCGGCGGATTCCACTACTTCAGCAAGGTCGGGATGACCTCCCTGCTCATGGTCGGCGCGGACCTGGCCGCCGGAATGACCCTGGTCGCCCATGCCGTCCAGATCGGGGTGACATGCGCCCTGGGATATGCTATATTATCGTCTGAAGGATTGACCCTTTTCCAGCTCCGGAAGATGGGAGAAAAAGACAAGCGATGAGGTGCCCTTTCTGCGGCTTTCTCGAAAGCAAGGTCATCGATTCGAGGGAGAGCAAGGCCGGGATCTCCATCCGCCGCCGGCGGGCGTGCCTGTCCTGCAAGCGGCGATTCACGACCTACGAGAAGATCGAGGAGATCCCCTACATGGTCGTCAAGAAGGACGGCACGCGCCAGCCCTTCGACACCCAGAAGCTCCTGAGGGGCATGATGAGGGCCTGCGAAAAGCGGCCCATCCAGATCAGCCAGCTCGAGGAGATCGTCGAGGAGGTCGAGTCGCTCCTCCAAGAGAGGCCGGACAAGGAGATCGGCGTCCCGGAGATCGGCCAGCTGGTCATGGACAGGCTCAGGGACCTGGACAAGGTCGCCTACGTGAGGTTCGCCTCCGTTTACAGGGAGTTCGAGGACGTCGCCGAATTCCGCCAGGAGCTCGAGAACCTCATGAAGGACAAATAGGCTCCGCCGCCCGCGATGGTCCGACGCATCAAGCTCGTCTCCCGCGTCCTCAACTCGGAGACCGAGGTCCGCGCGCCGGCCGACGAGGACCAGGCCCGGCGGAGGCGGCTACCGCTTCCCGGGGAGGTCACGGTGCCCCCGGCCGACGTTTACGAGACCGGCGAGGAGATCGTCGTGGAGCTGGAGCTGCCCGGCGTCTCCGAGAAGGACGTCCAGGTCCAGCTCTTCGCGGGCCGGATCGAGGTCACCGGGCTCAAGCGGGAGCTTTCGGCCCACGAAGGATCGCGTTTTCTGAGGCTGGAGAGGGAGTTCGGGGCCTTCCGGCGCGAGGTCGCCGTGCCGGCCGCTTTCGACGCGGGCCGGGCCCGGGCCATCCTCGCCAACGGCGTCCTGACCGTCACCCTCAGGAAGCCCCCGCGCCGGACGAGGGACGTGAACATCAAGTCCCGCCGGCCCGGGGAATGAGATCGGAGAATCAATATGGCCAGTATCGATAACAAGAACGACGACCAGATCGGCAACATCCTGGAGGAGCAGAGCCAGAAGCTTCAGGTGCCCGCCAACCTCCCCGTCCTGCTCCTCAGGGACATCGTCATCTTTCCCTACATGATCGCGCCCCTGTTCGTCGGCCGGGAAAAGTCCAAGAGCGCCATCGACGCCGCCCTCTCGGGCAGCCGCATGATCCTCCTCCTGACCCAGAAGGACATGGAGATCGAGGACCCCAAGCGGGAAGAGGTCTACGACGTCGGCACGGTCGCCCTCATCATGCGCATGCTGAAGCTGCCCGACGGCCGGGTCCGCATCCTGGCCCAGGGGCTCATCCGGGCCCGGGTCGAGGCGTTCGAGGAAGACGGGGCCTACATCACCGCCGGTGTTTCCGCCCTCCAGGAGCCCGACGCTCCCGAGAAAAACCTCGAGACCGAGGCCATGATCCGGAACGTGCGGTCGGGCCTGGAGAAGGCCGCCTCGCTCGGCAAGAACCTGCCCCCCGAGGTCCTCATCATCGCCTCCAACGTCGACGAGGCCGGGCGCCTGGCCGACCTGACGGCCAGCAACCTCGAGCTCAAGGTCGACGAGGCCCAGCGCATCCTCGAGATCGACGACCCCTATCAGCGGCTCAAGCGGGTCTACGAGCTGCTGACCCGGGAGCTCGAGCTCCTCGACGTCCAGTCCAAGATCTCGACCGAGGCCAAAGGCGAGATGGACAAGCTCCAGAAGCAGTATTACCTGAGACAGCAGATGAAGGCCATCCAGAAAGAGCTCGGGGAGGGGACCGAGATCCAGGAGGACATCAAGGGCTACCAGGACAAGCTTCGCAAGATCCGGGTCGGCGACGAGGTCAAGGAGGAGCTCGAGAAGCAGATCGGCCGCCTGGCCCAGATGCATCCGGAGTCGGCCGAGACGGCCGTCGTCCGCAATTACCTGGACTGGATGTTTTCGCTGCCATGGAACAAGAGCACGGTCGACAACCTCGATCTGATCAAGGCCAGGAAGATCCTCGACGAAGACCATTACGGCCTGGCCAAGGTCAAGGAGCGGATCCTCGAATACCTGGGCGTCCGCAAGCTGTCCAAGACGGCCAAGGGGCCCATTCTCTGCTTCGTCGGGCCGCCCGGGGTCGGCAAGACCTCCCTCGGCCGGTCCATCGCCCGGGCCTTGGGGCGAAAATTCGTCCGCATCTCCCTCGGCGGCGTCCACGACGAGGCCGAGATCCGCGGCCACCGCAGGACCTACGTGGGGGCCATGCCGGGCCGCATCGTCCAGGGCATCCGGCGGGCCGGGTCCGAGAACCCCGTCTTCATGATGGACGAGGTCGACAAGATCGGCGCCGATTTCCGCGGCGACCCGTCCTCGGCCCTCCTCGAGGTCCTCGACCCCGAGCAGAACAACCAGTTCCGCGACCACTATCTGGGGGTGCCGTACGACCTGTCCAAGGTCCTGTTCATCACCACGGCCAACCTCCTCGATCCCATCCAGCCCGCCTTCCGGGACCGCATGGAGGTCCTCGAGCTGACCGGCTACACCGAAGAGGAGAAGCTCCAGATCGCCTTCCGGCACCTCATCCCCAAGCAGGTCGCCGAGAACGCCCTGACCCCCAAGCTCATCCACTTCACGGACGGGGCCGTCAAGAAGATCGCCTCCCTCTACACCCGGGAGGCCGGGGTCCGCAACCTCGAGCGCGAGATCGCCTCGGTCTGCCGGAAGGTGGCCAGGAAGGTCGCCGAGGGCAAGAAGGCCCTGTCCGTCGTCACGGCCCAGTCGATCGAGCGCTACCTCGGCCCGCCCAAGATCTTCAAGGACCAGCTCCTCCAGAAGAACCAGATCGGGATCGTCACGGGCGTGGCTTGGACGGCCACGGGCGGCGAGATCCTGTTCGTCGAGGCCAGCAAGATGCCGGGCAAGGGCGGCCTGTCCCTGACCGGCTCTCTCGGCGAGGTCATGAAGGAGTCCGCCCAGGCCGCCTTGACCTACGCCCGGGCCCACGCCGCCGAGTTCGGGATCGAAGCCCGGCTCTTCTCCCAGAACGACTTCCATGTCCACTTCCCGGAAGGGGCCATCCCCAAGGACGGCCCGTCGGCCGGCGTGACCATCGCCACGGCCCTGCTCTCCGTCTGCACCGACAACAAGGTCATCTGGGACACGGCCATGACCGGGGAGATCACCCTGCGCGGCAACGTCCTGCCCGTCGGCGGGATCAAGGAGAAGGTCCTGGCCGCCCAGAGGGCCGGGGTCAAGAAGATGATCATTCCAGCGGCCAACAAGAAGGACCTCTACGACATCCCGAAGAAGGTCATCCGCGGCCTGGAGTTCATCTATGTCGAGGACATCAAGGACGTCTTCCCCCACGCCCTGGTCAAGCCGTTGGGCAAGGCGCGGAAGCCGGCTGGGAAAGCGGACGGGAAGAGGAGAGGGGCCAAGAAATAGACGTACGGGCCCGGAGAACGCCATGCGGCTGAACGAGCTCGGCGAGCGACGGCTGGTGACACGGATCCGCCGCGCTTTCGCCCGCCCCCGGGCCGATGTCCTGGTCGGCATCGGCGACGACGCGGCCCTGGTCAAGGCGCCGGGCTCCCTTCTCCTCTCGACCGACGTCCTCGTCGAGGACCAGGATTTCCGGCGGGCCCTGCATCCGCCGCGTCTCCTTGGCCGCAAGGCCCTCAACGTCAACCTCAGCGACATCGCCGCCATGGGCGGCCGGCCGCTCCATGCCCTCGTCGGGCTGGCCATGCCCGGGGACCTCGAAGAGAGCTGGCTCCGGTCGTTCATGGCCGGTTTGCGCGGCGCGGCCCGCGCGTCCGGCGCGGCTTTGGTCGGAGGCGACCTGTCCCGCGCCGATAAGATCTTCATCAGCGTGACGGTCACCGGCGAGGCCCGCCACCCTGTGACCCGGAGCGGCGCCCGGCCCGGGGACCGGATCTACGTTTCGGGGACCCTGGGCGACGCGGCCATGGGGCTTCGGCTTCTCGAAGGGCGGGCGTCGCGGGGACGGGCAGGGGGAGCGGCCGCGCTTCTCAAGGCCTTTCTCGACCCGGCGCCGCGCCTGATCCTGGGCGCGCGCCTGGCCCGGCGGAAGCTCGCCTCGGCGATGATCGACGTTTCGGACGGCCTGTCCGTCGATCTGGCCCACATCTGCGAGGAAAGCGGGGTCGGCGCCGAGGTCGACCTGGACCGGGTCCCCCTTTCTCCGGCCCTGAAGCGGCTCTCTCCCGATCCCCTGGCCGCGGCCCTCGACGGGGGAGAGGATTTCGAGCTCCTGTTCACGGTCCGGCCCGCCAACGCGGCCGCTGTCCGGCGGCTGGCCGGAAAGCACGGCCTGACGGAGATCGGCAGGGTCACGTCCGGCCGCGAGCTCATCGGCATCGGGCCGGGGGGGAAAAGGCGGCCCCTGCGCGCGAGGGGCTTCGATCACTTCAAGCGCCGCAAAACGGCTGGCGCCTAATAATCGCCTTCGAAGATGAATTCCGCCGGGCCTGTCTGGGAGACCGCCCCGCCTTCGGGCCATTCCACCGTCAGCTCGCCCAAGGCCGTCCGGACCCGGACCTTGCGATCCGTCAGTCCTTTGAGCATGGAGGCCGCGGCCGCGGCCGCCGAGCCCGTGCCCGAGGCCAGCGTCTCTCCCACTCCCCGCTCCCAGAAACGGACCTCGATCTCGTCGCGGCCGACGACGCGGATGAACTCGACGTTGGTCCGGCGGGGGAAGAAAGGGTGGGTCTCGATCCCGGAGCCGAGCTGATGCCGCTCGCCGCGGCCCGGAAGCTCCTCGAAGAAGAGGGAGCAGTGCGGGTTGCCGACGGAGACCGAGGTCACCGGGTGGACCGCGCGGCCGATCTGGAGCGGGTAGTCGACGACCCTGTCGTGAACGCGCCCGTCATCGAAGGGGATGTCCTTCGAGGCCAGGAGGGGGGCGCCGAGACCGGCTCGGACCTCGAACGACGGCCCCCGGGCCGAGATGATCCGGCAGGGCCGATCGCCAGCCGCCGTCCGGAACAGGACCTCGACCGGGGCGGGCCTTCCGGACCAGGCCAGCCAGGCCGCGGCGCATCGCAGGCCGTTGCCCGAGATCTCCGCTTCGCTGCCGTCGACATTGAAGATCCGGAAGGGGACCACGGGCGGAGGGCCCGGGTCGGGGCCCAGGAGGATAAGGCCGTCGGCGCCGACACCCGTGTGCCGCTCGCAGATCCTGCGGGCCAAGTCGCCCAGCGCGCCGATGTCCGGCCCGGCCCCCGGGCCGACGATCAGGAAGTCGTTGCCGAGCGCGTGGAGCTTGGCGAACCGCATCAGCGGACTTTGACGGTAACGATGAAGTCCTGGGTCCGGCTCTCGGCCTCCTGGCGGACGAGGAGGATGATCTCTTCGCCGCTCTCCGTGTTCTTCAGGATAGTCTCGAAATCCCGGACCGTGACGACCTTCTTGCGGTTGACTTCGACGATGATCATGCCCGGCCTCAGGCCCTGGCGGGCCGCTTCGCTCGAAGGCCGGACCTCGGTGATCAGCAGGCCCTCGGTCGTCCGCAGGCCGTAGCGGCGGGCCGTCGACGCGGACAGGGTTACGATCGATATGCCGATGTCCTTCTGCGGGGCGATGGCCTCGCTTTTTTCGGCTTCGGGCTCGAGCTCGTCGACGACCGCCGTCATCTTCATTTCCTTGCCGTCCCGGACGACGGTCAGGTCGACCCTGTTGCCGGGCATGATGTCGGCGATCTTGAACCGCAGGGCGTCCCCGCTCTTGACGGCCTCGCCGTCGACGCGGGTGATGACGTCGTACTGCTTGAGGCCGGCCTTCTCGGCCGGGGAGCCCGGCTCGACCGTGTTGACCACGGCGCCGGACGTGGACTTGAGCTTCCACTGCTTGGCCATGCCCGCGGTGAGGTCGCGGATGGTCACTCCGAGCCGGCCGCGGACGACCCGGCCCTTCTCCTTGAGCTGGACGACGACCTTCTTGGCGATGCTGGAGGGGATGGCGAAACCGATGCCGATGTTGCCGGCGTAGCCCGAAGTGAGGATGTTGGAGTTGATGCCGATGACCTCGCCCTTCATGTTGATCAGCGGGCCGCCGCTGTTGCCGCGGTTGATGGCCGCGTCGGTCTGGATGAAGTCCTGGTAGCTCTGGGTGTCGATCTGGCGGCCCTTGTAGCTGACGATGCCGGCCGTGACCGTGTGCTCCATGCCCAGCGGGTTGCCGATGGCCAGGACCCATTCCCCGACCTTGACCAGGCCCGAGTCGCCGAACTCGGCGAAGGGCAGGCCCTTGGCCTCGATCTTCAGCAGGGCCAGGTCTGTCCCCGGGTCTGTGCCGACGATCTTGGCCTCGTATTCGTCGCCCTGAATGGTGCTGATCGTCACCTTGACGGTCTTATCCTTTTCGACCAGATGGTTGTTGGTCAGGATGTAGCCGTCCGGGGAGATGAAAAAGCCCGTCCCGCCGACCTGGACGGTGTCGCTCTCGGGCCGGGGCTGCTGCCGGGGGCGGCCGAAGAAGCGGTCGAAAAAGTCGTCACCGAAGGGCCATTCGTCCTGGAAGCCGAACGCCCTCGAGGCCTCCCGGCGCTCGGCCTCGATGCGGACGACCGCGGGCCCCATTTTTTCGGCGATGGTCACGAAATCCAGGGTCATCTTCTCCTGGGGCGGGGAAGAGGCGAAAAGGTTGGCGGACAGGTCCGTTGCCGGCGCCTTGGCGAAGACGTCCGCGGTCAACG
This sequence comes from Candidatus Aminicenantota bacterium, assembly GCA_016867635.1. GTDB lineage: Bacteria > Acidobacteriota > Aminicenantia > Aminicenantales > Saccharicenantaceae > RBG-16-66-30. The sequence continues at coordinate 7,805 of VGJC01000041.1, forward strand.
GCTCTTTTCCGGGATTATGAAGGAAGACATAGCCCGCGACGACCAGGCCGAGGGCGAAGCTCGACAGAGCGATTCCGGCGTATTTCTTCATCAATGACCTCCGAAGCTTAAGATTAAAAAATACCATATCGACGCTGAAAATTCAATTTGGCCCGACCCTTTACCAACCCTCCCGGCGCGGCAAAAGTTGCATTCCCCGCCCGCCGGGGCTATCATGGCCTCCCATGGCCCGCAAGCTCGAACGCGGCGTCCTCGTTGTCCTCGAAGGCATCGACGGCTCCGGAAAAACGACCCAAGCCCGGGCCCTCCTCAGGCGGCTCAGGCGAAGGGGATACCGGGCCGCGTTCTTCCGCGAGCCCACCCGGGGCCGCTGGGGCCGGGAGATCAAGCGTCTGGCCGCGCGGGCCGACTCCCTGACGCCCGAACAGGAGCTGGACCTGTTCGTCAGGGACCGCCGGGAGAACGTAGAGAGGCATCTCCGGCCGGCCCTCGAAGCGGGCCGGATCGTGGTCCTCGACAGGTACTACTTCTCGACCATCGCCTACCAGGGGGCCAAGGGCATCGACACGCGGCGCATCCGCCGGATGAACGAATCCTTCGCCGTGCCCCCGGACCTGGTCGTCATCCTGGACGTCGATCCGCGGCAGGGGCTGGCCCGCATCGAGGGCCGACGGACGCGGGACGAGCTTTTCGAGCGCGAGGATTACCTCGTCCGGGTCGCGGAGATCTTCCGCGGCATCGAGGGGCGGGCGTTCGTCCATCTTGACGGCCGGGCGGACCGCCGCGCGGTCGCCCGGGCCATCTGGGAGCGGGTCCGCGCCCTCCTCCCGCCCCGCCCGTAACCGGTTCGCCAAGGGGCCGGCCCGTTTTTGTCTTTTCGGCCTCCTTTTGCTATGATGAAATCCGTGGAAAACAACAACCCTCCGCCTGTCGAGCCCGGTTCCCCTCCCCGGAAATTCAGGCTCCCTGCCATCCGAATCCCGTCCGTCAAGATCCGGATCAGGAAGATGGACAAAGGCAAGCTCCTCAAGGTCTTCCTGCTGCTCGTTTTTCTGGGCCTGGCGGCTTTCCTGGGGGGCATCTACGGCTCCTACCGGACGATCATCAACGACCTGCCGCCGGTCTCCGACATCGAGAACTTCCGCCCCAAGCTGATCACGACCATCTACACGGAGTCGGGAGAGGTCCTCAAGGAGTTCGCCCAGGAGCGGCGGGTGGAAGTGCCGTTCGACCAGCTTCCCGACCGCCTGGTCCAGGCCATCGTGGCCACCGAGGACCAGAGCTTCTTCCGGCACAGCGGAGTGGCCATGAGAGGCATCCTGAGGGCCGTCATGGCCGACGTGACCAAGGTCCTCAGGGGCCGCCGGCCCGAAGGGGGAAGCACGATCACCCAGCAGCTGGCCCGCTCGCTTTTCCTCCACCGGGAGGTCAGCCTGCGCCGCAAGCTCAAAGAGCTGTTCCTCTCCGTCCAGATCGAGAAGAAGTACTCCAAGCAGGACATCCTGACGATGTACTGCAACCATTTCTACCTCGGCCACGGGGCCTACGGGGTCGAGACGGCCTCGAACCTGTTCTTCGGCAAGAGCGTCAGCGACTTGACCCTGGAGGAAGCGGCCCTCATCGCCGGGATATTCCGGGGGCCGTCCCTCTATTCGCCCTACACGAACCAGCGGGGCACGATGGCCCGCCGGAACCTGGTCCTCAACCGGATGGCGGCGGAGGGCTACATCACGAAGGCCGAAGGCGAGGCGGCCAAAGCGACGCCGCTCAACGTCCTCCCGCTGAGGCGGACGAGCGCCGAGTTCGGAGCTTACTTCTTCGAGGAGGTCCGGAAATACCTCGAGAGGAACTACGGGGTCGAGGCTCTCTACGGGGGAGGGCTCAAAGTCACCACGACCCTCGACCCGATCCTCCAGCGCTATGCCGAGAAAGCCCTGCGCAAGGGCCTCCGCGACATCGAGAACGGCTTGAACGGATGGCGGGCCGACAAGCCGAACCTGCTGGCCGAGGGCAAGACCGATCTCGAGACGGAATGGCTCGAGACCTGGGAGAACCCGTTCCTCGAGACCGAGGAGGTTTACGACGCCATCGTCCTGTCGGCCGCCCGCAACGAGGCCGTCGTCCGGGTCAAGAACTTCACCGGAACGATGACCGGCCAGGACATCGCCTGGACGAAAGCCAGCCGCTTGGATGCCATCCTCAAGCGCGGCGATGTCGTTCAGGCGCGCGTTAACCGCTTCGACGAGGAGGCCAAGCAAGCCCAGGTCTCTCTCGACCAGAAGTCCGTCCGCAACGGCGGCTTCCTGGCCGTCGACCCTCAGACCGGGCAGATCAAGGCCATGGTCGGCGGGTACTCGTTCAGGGACAGTCAATACAACCGGGCCGTCCAGGCCCCGCGCCAGACGGGCTCGGCCATCAAGCCGTTCCTCTACACGGCCGCCCTCGAGCACGGGTTCACCCCGGCCAGCATCCTCATCGACGAGCCGGTGACCTTCATCGACCGCTGGAACGGCGAGCCCTGGTCGCCGAGGAACTACGACCGCCGCTACAAGGGGGCGGTGACCCTTCGCAAGGGCCTCGAGGAATCGCGGAACGTCGTCACGGCCCGGCTCCTGGATTTCATTTCTCCGCAGGTCGGCGTCGATTACTGCCGGAGGTTCGGCATCACGTCCCCTCTCTACCCTTATCTGTCCCTGAGCTTGGGCTCGTTCGAGGTGACCCTGGCCGAGCTCGTCTCCGCCTTCTCGACATTCCCCAACAAGGGCGTCCGCTTCAAGCCCTATTTCATCACCCGGATCGAGGACAAGGACGGCAACGTCCTCGAAGAGGCCCGCGTGGAGTCCGAGGAGGTCATCTCGCCCCAGACGGCTTTCATGATGACCTACCTGATGAGAGGCGCCGTCGAAGCCGAAACCGGGACGGCCCGGGCCCTCAAGGCCCTCGACTGGCCGCTGGCCGGTAAGACGGGGACGACCGACCGCTACTCGGACGCCTGGTTCATCGGGTTCTCGCCGACGCTCTGCGCGGGCGTTTGGGTCGGTCACGACATGCAGGTCACGCTCGGGGAGAGACAGAGCGGCGGCGCGGCCGCCCTGCCGATCTGGAGGGACTTCTTCGCCAGGGTCATCGACGACAAGAGGCGCCAGGCCGCCTCCGAGGGGGTCGAGCTCGTCCCCGAGGATTTCGAGGTCCCCCCGAACCTGGTCTTTGTCGAGATCGACCGCAAGACCGGGCTCCTGACGACGCCCGTCTGCCGCTATCCGTTCCTCGAGGTCTTCTTTCCCGGCACGGAGCCCGGCCGGTACTGCACTCTGGCCGACCACATGCGGATCCTGGATTACTACGTCGCCGACACCATCATCGACTAACCTGATCTATTCATAAGAATGCCGATGTGTCACCTAACTCCTGCGATATCTGTAAGATCTCCAACTTGCCGGCTTTTCTTAGGATTCCCGGAAGCTGCTCCCAGAAAGACCGAAATAATAATGAATAGATCAGGTAAAAAAAGGGGAGCGTCCCTTCCTCACCGGCTCGATAAGGAGGGACGCCCCCGTATGGGAAAGGGGTTCGTTACTTCTTCCGTACGCTGCCGCCGCCCCCGCTGCTCCGGGAACCCGACGACGAGCTGCCGCGGGACCCCGAGGAAGAGCTGCCGCGGGAGACCGAAGAAGAGCCCCGCGATGAGCTCGACCGGCCCGAGGACATCCCGGTCCGGGGTTGGGAGCTCTTCGATGAGGACCCGGACGAGCGGACCGACGAGGGCCGGCTCGAGCTTCCGCTCGAGGAGGGCCCCACAGAGGATCTGGACCTAGCCGCTCCGCCGTCCCCCGTCGCCCGCGGACCTTGGATCGAGGGGGACGAAGGATAGCCGTGGACGGTGCGGGAGCTCGAATACCCGGAAACCGCTCCCGAAGCGGGGACCGACTCGCCGTCCTTCTTGACGGTCTTGCGCTCGGCGGATCCCGTTGTCTTGGTGGTCCCGGCGGCCTTGCCCTTCTCGGCTTGGCGTTCCCCCTTGACCGTCGGGGACCCTCCGGCCGCGGCGCCGTCCCGGACTGCGGGCTTGGCTTCGCCGCCCGTTCCGCTCGGCTTCCGAATGACCCGAGGCGAGGCTGCTGTCGAGGCCTCCGCCGGGCGGATGGCCTCGCGGCCGACGCCCCGGTCCTTCGTCAGGCCGGTCGTACCTTCGTCCCGGCGGAGAAGGACCTTGTTGCCGTCGATCGGCTGGACAGTGATCTTGGTGCCGGCCGGCCGGACATCGAGGCTCTTGTTGGTCAGGCTCATCTTGTTGAGACCCGTCAGGCTATTGCTGCGGAGGGCATTGGCGGAGACGCTGGGGGCCTTGAGATGGTCCTTGCGAATGACCGTCAGGGCCGCCGACGCGTAGGGATAATAAGGCCCGTAGTAGTTGCCGTAGTAGGCGCCCCCCATGACGATGCCCGGATAGCCCCAATAGCTCAGCGGGGCCCAGGCGTAATAATAGGGATCCCACCACCAGCTGACCCAGGCCGGGCCCCAGACGGCCGTGGGGATCCAGTACCAGCCGAACCCCACCCCCCAGTGCCACCGGCCGTAGTGGAAGGTCGACCAGCCCCAGGGCTCATAGGGCCACCAGGTCCAGCCCGTCAGAGGCAGCCAGGTCCAGCGGCCGTCGTAGTAGGGGCGCCAGTTGTCGTCGACACCGCCGGGGACCCAGACGTTGCCGTAAGGCGGCATGTAGACCCATTCGCCGTACTCCTGGAGCTCGGCTTCGAAGTCGCCCAGCTCCTCGGGCAGGTAGCTCTTGGCCGCCGCCTTTTGGGCCACCGCGTTCCGGGACTCGTTGAACTTGTCGAATCCGTCATTGGCCACGGCGATAAAGGTGGAAGGCTTGGACAGGAAGCGCCCCTCGGCCACCACGAGCCTCTGGGAGGCCTTGAGAAGGGTCGATCCCCCTTCTCCGGCCGCCTCGATCAGGCCCTCATAGACCTGGATCTCGGTCTCCCGGTTCTCTCGGACGTCGACCCTGTAAATGCCCTTGTCGAGGACGTAGAACGAGGAGTCGGCGGAGTGGATCTCGATGGCCTTCTCCTTCCTGAGGCTGCCCACGACCAGGTAGATGCTGCCGGACCAGACCCGGATGCGGGCCGATTCGTCGCCCATCTTGGGGAGGTTGAGGACATCGATCTTGGTCTCGCTGTCGAGGCGGATGTAGTTGCCCCTGCCGAAATGGACCTCGGCCCGCCCGTCCGTCGTGCCGATACGGTCGCCCTCGCTGACGGGCATGTTCAGCGCTGCCTCTTCGAAGCCGAGGTCGGAGGCCCTCTGGACGAAGGTCTTCCCGTCGACGAAGCTCACCCGGGCCACCGACTCGTTGGTGTATTTCGTGTCTTGGGCGTAGGCCGCGCCCGCGGCCAGGAAAACGATGATCGCGATAAGTGCCGATCTTTTCATTTTCGTCTCCTTCCACTTTTATTATAGCAAGAACTATGCCAAACGCCTCCCCTGATGAAGGAGAGGGGAGAGGCCCTGCGCTGTCCTGGAAAAGGGACGATCCTCTTGCCTGGAGGACACTCGGGGTCAGGGGATGTTCCAGGCCTTCTGGAAGGCCCTCAGAGCATACCCGAGCTCGACCCGTGTGGTTTCGGAGACGGCCGGTTCCGGAAGCGTGGGGGGGGCCGGCGCCGCCACGGAGGCCAGGACCTCCCTGACGCCGTCCCTGAGCGTCTCGAGGTTGTAGCCGCCCTCGAGGACGAAGGCCAAGCGGCCGCCGGCCGAACGTTCGGCCATGGCCCGAAGAGCGCCGGCCATCATCCCGAACCCCCGGGACGTCACCGACATGCCGCCCAGGGGGTCGCCGGCGCCGATGTCGAAGCCCGCGCTGACCAGGATGAACTCCGGCTCGAACCGCTCGGCGACCGGCGCCAGGATCTTGGTGAAGGCGTACAGGTAATCGTCGTCGCCCTTGCCGGCCATGAGGGGCACGTTCAGGTTGTACCCGAGGCCCTCGCCGTGGCCCATGTCCCGGACGGACCCCGAGCCCGGGTAGAGAGGGGCCTGATGGGTCGAGAAGTAGAGGACGTCCCGCCGGGTGTAGAACGCGTGCTCGGTGCCGTTGCCGTGGTGGAGGTCCCAGTCGACGACCAGGACGCGGCGGAGGCCGTACTCCCGAACGAGGAATTCGGCGCCGACCGCGACGTTGTTGAGGAAACAGAAGCCCATGGCCCGCGAGGCCTCCGCGTGGTGGCCGGGCGGGCGGACCGCGGCGAAGGCGCCGCGGACCTTGCCCTCCATGATCCGCTCGAGCGACCGGAGGAAGCCCCCGGCGGCGAGGAGCGCCGTTTCGTAGGTCTTGGGCCCCGTCGTCGCGTCGGAGTCGAGGAACACGCTGTCACGCCCCGCCGTGGACTCGAGGAGGTCGAGGTAGCCGCGCTCGTGGACGGCGAGGAGCTCCTCGCGCGTCGCCGGCCGCGGCTCGATGGACAGGAGAGGGGCCGGCGGGTCCTCGGCTACCATCCGGTTGATGACCTCGACGCGGGCGGGCGATTCGACGTGGTACGCGCCCATGGAATGATCCATGTAGCGCCTGTCCGCGACGACGCCCGTTCTTATGGCCGCTTCTCCAGCTTGACCGACAGGAGCTTGGTCATGTTGGGGTCGGGCATGGTCGTCCCGTAGATGTAGTCGGCCACTTCCATGGTCTTGTAGTTGTGGGTGATGAGGATGAACTGCGTCTGGTGCTTGATCTGTTCGAGGAGATCGAGGAAGCGGGCCAGGTTGACGTCGTCGAGGGCCGCGTCGACCTCGTCGAGGAAGCAGAAGGGCGACGGCCGGTAGCGGAACAGGGCGAACAGAAAGGCCAGGCTGGTCAGGGATTTTTCCCCGCCCGACAGAAGGTTGAGGTTCTGGACGCGCTTCCCCGGCGGCTGGGCGACGATCTCGACGCCGCTCTCGAGGGGGTTGTCGGGCTCGAGAAGCTTGACCTCGGCGTGGCCGCCCTTGAACAGGGTGCCGAAGAGGTCCTTGAAGTTCTTGTTGACCTCCTCCAGGGCCTTCAGGAATTGGACCTTGCTCTCCTCGTCGATCTTGCGGATGGCCTCCTGGGTGGAGTTGATGGAGTCCCGGAGGTCCTGGCGCTGCTGGACGAGGAAGTCGTAGCGCGTCTTCTGCTCGAGGAACTCCTCCTCGGCCATCAGGTTGACGGCCTTGAAGCGGTTGAAGGTCTCGCGCGATCCCTCGAGCTCGCGCTCGACCTCGTCGTCGGCCATCTCGGCGACCGGCCGCCACTTCTTCGTCGTCCGTCGCGGTTTGGGCGCCGGGGCGGCCAGGCCGTTGCCGGCCGCCGGCTCAGCGGCTTCGAGCGGGGCTTCCTCGTCCTCGATGTCCGCGGCCTCGACGTCCTCTTCGGCCCCCGGCTCTTCGGGGGCCCGGGGCGCGGGGCCCGCGGCAACGGCGGCCTCGGCTTCGGCCCGGACTTCGGTCAGGGTCTTTTTAAGCTCCTGCCAGCACATCTCGTCGAGATTGACGAGGTCGCGGTCGATCTCGGCTTTGCGGATCTCGTGCCTGACGCGGTCGTCCTTGGCC
>VGJC01000042.1 GCA_016867635.1 Candidatus Aminicenantota bacterium
GACGGATAGACTCCTGGTCGAGCGCGGCCTCGCGCCGAGCCGGGAAAAAGCCCAGGCCCTGGTCATGGCCGGGCTGGTGTCGAGCGGCGGGCGGGCCGTCCTCAAGGCGGGGGAGCTCGTCGACGAGACCGCCGGGCTCCAGGTCCACCAGCCCCTGCCCTATGTCGGGCGCGGCGGCCTCAAGCTCGAGGAGGCCCTCGACCGCTTCGGGATCGATGTCGGCGGCGCGGTCGCCCTGGATGTCGGAAGCTCCACGGGCGGTTTCACCGACTGCCTGCTCCAACGGGGGGCCGGGAAGGTCTATGCCGTCGACGTCGACACCAAACAGCTCGACTGGGGCCTGAGCCGGGACCCGCGCGTCGTTCTCGTCGAGAAGAACGCCCGCCACCTCGTGCCCGGAGATATCGGCGAGGCGCCGGGCGTCGTCACCCTGGACCTGTCCTTCATCTCCCTTCTCAAGGTCCTGCCCGCCCTCCGCGAGATCCCCGGGGACTGGGTGCTGCTCGCCCTGATCAAGCCGCAGTTCGAGGCCGGGCGCAGGCAGGTCGGGAAAAAGGGGGTTGTCCGGGACCCCGTCGTCCACGAGGACGTCTTGGCCCGGGTCGTCGAGGGGGCCCGCGAGCTCGGCTTCGGGCTCGAGGGGCTCTTTGCCTGCTCGACCCGCGGCCAGAAAGGGAACCGCGAGTTCTTCGCCCGGTGGGCCAAGAGAAAGCCGGACCTCAACCGGGACCTCATTCCGTCATGGATCAAGGAGGCGGCGAGCCATGAATAAGATGAAAGACGTGCGCAGGGCCGGCATCGTGATCAAACCCCACGCCCCGTCGGTCGAGGGCATTCTCAAGATCCTCGTCGACTACTTCGAGGCCCGCGGGATCGTCTGCGTCCTGGAGGACGTGGCCGCCCGCAGGCTCGGCCGCCCGAACGGCCTGCCGCGGGCCGCAGTCGCCGCCGCCTCGGACCTCGTCGTCGTGCTCGGCGGGGACGGCACCCTGCTCAGCATCGCCCACTACGCGGCCCAGGCCGGCGTCCCGGTCATGGGCGTCAACCTGGGGCGGTTGGGATTCCTGACCGAGATCACCGTCAGCGAAGCGACCCTGGCTCTCGACAGCTTCCTCGCCGGGGGGGCGGGCGCCGTCAGCCCGCGCTGGCTCCTCGAGTGCCGGTCGACGAACGGCGCGTCTTACTGCCTCAACGACGTCGTCGTCACCAAGGGCGCCGTGGCCCGGATGATCGAGATGGGCGTCTCGATCGACGGCCGGGAAGTGGCTTCGCTCAAGGCCGACGGCCTGATCGTGTCGACCCCGACCGGATCGACGGCCTATTCCCTCGCGGCCGGGGGCCCTATCGTCCATCCGCAGGTAGCGGCCGTCGTCATCACCCCGATCTGCCCCCATACCCTGACCTTTCGGCCCCTGGCCGTTCCTCCGACCTCGGTCATCGGCATCAAGCTCCTGACGGCCGGGGAGGACGTCTTCCTGACCCTCGACGGCCAGCGGGGAGGCCTCATGGCCCCCAACGACACGATCGAGATCCGCAAGGCCCCCGTCGAGCTCCAGCTCGTGACCTCGCCCGGCCGGAGCTATTACGCCCTGGTCAAAGAGAAGCTCGGCTGGGCCGAGTAGCCCGGGGACGGCGTTTGACAAGCCCGGCGGGCGCCGCTATCATGGAACGCGCTTTGCCCGCGGAGAACCATAACCACAGGAGATAGAGATGTCCGACGCCATTTTTACCGGCACCGACGCCACGTTCGAGGCCGAAGTCCTCAAGTCCGACCTCCCGGTCCTGGTCGATTTCTGGGCCCCCTGGTGCGGCCCTTGCCTGATGATCGCGCCGGTGCTCGAGGAAGTCGCCGAAGCCCACAAGGGCAAGCTCAAGGTCGTCAAGCTCAACGTCGACGAGAACGCCGCGACCCCCCAGACCTACGGCATCATGGCCATCCCCACTCTCATCCTGTTCAAGGGGGGCGAGCTCAAGGAGAAGGCCGTCGGGGTCCTGCCGAAGAACAAGCTCGTCGACCTGGTCACGAAATACGTCTGAGCCCGTCCGCCCCCCCGCGATCAGACGGCCGTGGCGGCCGGGGGAGGGGCCGGCGGGGCGGCGGCTTCCCTTCGCTCGTTGAGCACGGCCGCCAGTTCCGCCCCCCAGAGCATGATGACCAGCGAGGCGGAGATCCACAGCAGGAAGAAGATGATCGAGGTCAGCGTCCCTTCGAGAAGCCGGCTCAGGACGATGCCGATGGCCGAGAAGCGGACGACGTAAATGGCGAAGATCCGCTTGAAGATCTCGTAGAGCAGGGCCGCGATCGCCGCCGACAGCGCGGCCGACCGCGTGTGGACCTTGGTCTCGGGAATGAACTTGTAGATGACGAAGAAGACCAGGAAAGCCAGCGCGTAGGGGATGACGTACTGAAGGAAGACGTTGTTGATCAGAGCGGCCACCTCGGGGTTGATGGTCGCCCGGACGAGAGCGCTGGCCCGGACGGCCCGGTCCAGGGCCGTCCACACGGCCGTGATGGCCAGCGAGAACAGCATGATCAGGCCGATGATGAACATCAGCGCGTATTCCATGAGCCGGTTGTAGAAGAAGGATTTGTGGTACTTCGTCCGGAAAATGTGGTTGACGGTCGAGATCAGGTTGGAGAACAGGAGGCTGGCGGCGACGAGCGAGCCCAGCAGGCCGAAGAGGCCGAGCTTGGTGACGCTCGTCGAGATGGCCTCCAGGCTCTTGAAGAAGGCCGGGTCCAGCTTGGCGAAGAATTCGTCGGTGAAGAGGTTGAGGCTGCGCAGGGCCATCTCGGAGTCGCCCAGGAAGCGGGCCGTCGCGGCGAAAAAAAGAGCGATCAGGGGGACGCTGCAGAGCAGGGAAAAATAGGAGATGACGACGGCCGAGGTCCAACACTTGTCCTGGTTGAACCTCCTGAAAGACGCGGCCAGGATCTTCAAAGGCGACCTCCGGAGAACCTGCCCGTCGAAGGGCTCGGGGACGCTCACGGGCGGTAGTATAGCATTTATCTCTCCTTCCTTGACATCCCCCCTCCTTTTTCAAGAATAGGACGCGAACGATGACCAGCCTGGTCCGCGCCCTTCGGCGCCATCTGAAGGACGAACCTCGCGGCGAGTGAGCGGCAGACGGCCGCGTTTGCTTCCCCGGGGGGCGGTGTGCTAAATTTCCGGCGTGGCGCCCCTTCCCATCAGAAAGTCCCGGGCCCGTCTTGCGGCCTGGCCGGGTCTGGCCGTTATCGTCCTCCTCCTCTCCCCGGCGCTCGGAGCCCGCCCCGCCGCCCAGGAGACCGGGCCGGCGGAAGAAGAGGTCCGGATCGTCGCCCGGACCCAGGAGAGGACCGAGGCCCTGGTTTTCGCCTCCGGGGACGTCGAGATCCACTACCGCCGGTTCCGCCTGTTCGCCGACCGCGTCGAGCTCCGCCTCGAGACCAAGGACGTCCTGGCCGAGGGCAATGTCGTCGCCCACACCGAAGGCCAGGTCATCCGGGCCGAACGGGCCCGTTTCAACCTCGAGACGGGGCTGGGGACGATCGAACAGGCCTCGGGAATGATCCAGCCTTCGTTCTTTTTCGAGGCCGAAGCCGTCGAGAAGCGCGGGCCCGACCTCTACAGCCTGAAAGCCGGGCGCCTGACGGCCTGCGCCCAGCCCAACCCGCGCTGGAGCTTCTCCCTGTCCCGGGCCGACCTCAAGGAGGGCGCCCACGTGACCATGTGGGACACGGTCCTGCGGATCAAGAGCGTCCCCGTTCTCTACCTGCCCTACCTCCGCTATCCTCTCGAGGACCGGGCCACGGGCTTCCTCACGCCCCGCGTCGGGCTTTCCGGCACCAAGGGGTTTTCGCTCTCGCAGAGCTTCTTCTGGGCCATGGCCCCCAACCTGGACGCCACCGTCGGCTTCGACTACTTCTCCGACCGGGGCCTCGGAGCGGGCCTCGAGTTCCGCTACCTCTTCCCGGGCGGCACGGGCGGCAAGGTCGACCTCTATCATTTCATGTACAAAAGGGACGCCGCGGGCGACAAGCCCGGCGGCTCGTCCATCGTCCGGCTCGACCATCTCCAAGCCCTGCCCGGGGGCTTCAAGCTGGCCGCCAACGCCGACCTCCAGAGCTCCTACGATTTCCTGAGAGAGTTCGACAACGATTTCCGGCGGGCCGTGACCTTCAACCGCAGCTCTCAGGTCCACTTGTCCCGCTCGTGGGCCCGCTTCAACTTGAGCGCCCGGGCCTCGCGCTTCGAGACGTATTTCTCGGAGCTCGACGACGCCACCGTCAAAACCTCGCTCCCCCAGATCCAGTTCAACGTCTTCAAGGTCCCGCTCGCCGGGCCGCTGTTCTTCTCCCTGAGCTCGTCCTTCCACGCGTGGAGCTACGGCCGGAAGTCCGAATACGAGGCCGGGACGGAGCGCCGGTCGGATACCCTGTCCGTCATTCCGGCCGTCAGCCTGCCCTTCTCCCCCGCCCCTTGGCTGACGGCCGACACGGCCCTGACGGGCAGGTTCATCTATTACGGCCAGCGCGTCGACCCGGAGTCGGGCCTGATCTCCAACGACGGCTTCTTCTCGCCCGGCTTCGCCCTCAGGGTCGAGCTGACCGGCCCCGTCTTCACCAGGGTTTTCCGCGGCCGGGGCGGCCGGCCGGGGCTCAAGAACATTATCGAGCCCTACTTCCATTACGCTTTCGACAGTGCCGTCAGCCAGGCCGACAGGATCGTGACCGCCTACGGCTTCTTCCGTTTCCATCAGCTGAGCTACGGGGTCAACAGCCGCTTCTTCCTCAAGTCCGGAGAGCGGCCGGTCGAGGTCCTCTCATTGGGGCTGGGGCAGACCTTTTATTTTTCGCCGGAGGACGGCCCCCTCCGGGATTTCCCCGTCGACGGGCAGCCGCCCCGTTTCTCGGAGATCGCCGGGACCCTGCGCTTCTATCCCGAGTCCAATTTCAGCCTCGACGCCTCGGCCGGCTACAATCCCTATTACAAGGATCTGTCGAGCCTGCGGGTCAGCGCGACGGCCGGCTCGAAGCCCGAAGGCGAGTTCCTCGGCCTGAGCTGGTTCAAGAGCCGGAACGCCTGGATCCCCGGCGTCGATCCCGATCTCGTCACCTTCTACAACCGCAACCAGATCGGCCTGTTCGGCGGGACGCGCCTCCCCCGCCTGTCCCTGGACGTGCAGGCCAACGTCGATTTCAATCTCCAGGAGAGCAAGCTTCTTTACACGGGCGGGCGGGTGACCTATCACTACCAGTGTGTCGACTTCACGGTCGATGTCGGCGTCTACTACTACCGCTCCCAGCCCGAGGTCCAGCTCCGGTTCTCCCTGGGGCTGGGGGCGATCGGCAGGTCCCTGGGGTTCCTTGAAGGCGCCGGCTTCTAAACGGTTCTTTTCCTGTTTCCGGGGATTTTGAATCAGGAAAGAGCGATAGATATCCCCCTGAAGACCCCCATAGCGGAGGGGGACCCGTCGCTTCAGCGACGGGGGAACCGTCGGGACAGGTTCCCGGGGGTCTGGGGGGCTAGGGGGGATATCTATCGGCAAAACTCATTCAAGAGAATCGCCGGAAACGGGAGAAGAACCGTTTATCTAAACTGTCCTCGAGCTCAAGTGGCGGGTGCTCAAATATTGAGCTCGAGCTGGCTGTCCTGGACGAGCTTGCGTTCGGCCTCGATGTCCTCCAGGAGGTCGGGGGTGATGTCGCCCGTGGGGTAGACGCCGTCGAAGCAGGCGGCGCAGAAGTTCTTGATCTTGGGGTTCTCCGTCCTGACCGCCTTCTTCAGGGCGTCGAGGGTCTGGTAGATGACCTCGTCGGCCCCCAGCTTGCGGGCCACGGCCGCTTCGTCGGCGTCCATGGCCACGAACTCCGTCTTGGTCTGCATGTCGATGCCGTAGACGCAGGGGTGGCGCAGGGGGGGCGAGTAAGAGGCGAAGTAGACCTTCTTGGCCCCGCACTCGCGGACCATCTCGATGATGGCCCTGGACGTGTTGCCGCGGACGATGCTGTCGTCGACCAGGAGGACCTTCTTGCCCTTGATCTCGGAGGCGATGGGGTTGAGCTTCTGGCGGACGGAGTCGCGCCGCTGGCTGGCGGCCGGCATGATGAAGGTCCGGCCGATGTAGCGGTTCTTGACCAGGGCCTCGCTGTACTTGAGGTCGAGCTTGCGGGCGATCTCGATGGCCGCGTCGCGGGCCGAGTCGGGGACGGGGACGACGACGTCGATGTCGAGCTTGCGCTTGCGGATCTCGAGGGCCAGGGCCCGGCCCAGGTTGACCCGGCATTTATAGACGTTGGCCCGGTCGATGAACGAATCGGGGCGGGCGAAATAGACCCACTCGAAAAGGCAGGGCGCGGGGCAGGCTCGGCCCAGCTTCTTCCTGTGGAGGGTCCGGCCCCGGTCGAGGAACAGGACCTCGCCCGCCTCCACGTCTCGGATCTCGCCGTAGTTCATGATGTTGAGACTGACCGTTTCCGAGGCGAAGGCGTAGGACGGGACGATCCCGTCGCGCCGCACCCCGTAGGCGAGCGGCTTGATGCCGTAGGGGTCCCGGAAGGCCACCAGCCCCTCGCCGGCGATGTAGGCGACCACCGAATAGCTCCCCCGGACCTTGTTGAACACGCTCCGGACGGCCCGGTAGACGTGTTCCGGCTCGAGGGTCCTGGCCTTTTCGCGGGCCAGGGACTCGGCGAAGATGTTGAGGATGATCTCGACGTCGTTGTCGGAGTTCAGGAGGCGGTGATACTCGCGGAACAGCTCGTCCTTGAGCTCCCGGTAGTTGGCCACGTTCCCGTTGTGGGCCATGATCAGCCCGAACGGCGAATTGAGCTGGAAGGGCTGGGCGTCCTCCCCGCCGCCTCCTCCGACCGTCGGGTAGCGCGTGTGGCCGATGCCGATAGGGCCGCGCAGGTGGTGGACGGCTTCGGGCGTGAAGATGTCGTGGACCAGGCCGTTGCCCTTCTTGGCGTGAAAGCGGCCGTCGAAGGTGATGACCCCGGCGGAGTCCTGGCCCCGGTGCTGGATGGCCAGCAGCCCCTGATAGAGGTCGCGGATGACGGGCCCGTTGCCCCAGATCCCTATGACGCCGCACATGGCCCGTTCATTCCTTGACCGGACGGTGCGGGTCGACGGCGGCCTCGTCGATGATCATGACCGGGATGTCGTCCTTGATCGGGAAGACGCGGTGGCAGGAGACGCACTTGAGCCCCTTTTCGTCGGCCGTCAGCTTGACGTCGGCCTTGCACAGGGGGCAAGCCAGGATGGCCAGGAGGGAGGCGCTGATGGACATTGAACTCTCCGTCACTAGAATAGTCCGCCGGGCCCCGGACGTCAAGCCGCGCGGGGGTCCCCCCCTAGAGGCGGAAGCGGAGGCCGGCCCGGATGGACGTGCCCGAAAGGTTGATGTCCGCCGCCCTGACGCCCGAGACCCCGGCCCCCTCCGGCCGGCCCTCGCGGACGAAAAGGAACGGATAGTTGGAAGCGTCCATGGACTGCTTCCAGTAATAGAGGGTGCCCTCTTCGATGAGGTTGCCGCCCAGGGAGTCGCTGTAAACGTCCTGCCCATCGAGCCCGCTCCAGCGGGCCAGTCGGAACCCGGCCTCGGCGAAGAAGACCAGGTTTCGGCCGACCTTCCAGTCCCCGCCGAAGGCCGCTTCGGCGCCGAAAGTCCAGGCCGTGGCCGAGCCCTTCGATTGCCGCCACCCCTCGTCGTCCGCGAATTTGTAGAGATAGCCGGCTTTCACATGGTAGGCCCCGAGGCCTCCCTTGAGATAGAAGCCGCGGCCCGGATAGAACCGGGCGTTGATACTGACGGGCAGCGCCTGGAAAGCGGGCTCGACGGTCAGGCTCTCCGAAAAGCCCTCGCCGGAGTAATCGACCGTGCTCGTGGTCCCGCCACGGAGGTGGACGATGTCCGCGCCGACCGCCAGCTCCGGGGAGATCCGGTAAGACAGCTCGAGGCCGAGCCCGAAGGCCAGCCCAACGGCATCCGCGGCGCCCGAAGGCTCGAGACCGAGAAAGGCCCCGTAATGGTCGATGATGCCCTGGGCGCCGTCGTTGAGGTCGGCCGGGGCGACCGACCCGCCCAGGAACGAGACGGAGAATTCGAAGGGGCGCGAGACCGGTTCGGCCGGCCTCGGGGTTCGCGCGGGTCCGGGAGCGGGGGCCTTCGGTCGGGGTTCGGCCGGCGTCACGGCCAGCGGCTCACGGGCCTCTTTCGCCGGAGGTCCGGCCTCCTCGGCCGTCACGACGACCAGGCTCTCGTGGATGTAGCCGGCCCTCACGCCGCCGTCGTCGAGGATGTAGCGGACGAGGTACCACTCTCCTTCCTTCCGGTCGGCCGCGAGGACCGTGCCCTCGGGGATCTGCTGGACGACGGCGCTGCCGATGTCCGGGCGCTCCCGCAGGTTGGCCTGCTCGGCCGTGACCTTGACCCGGACCGCCTGGAGGGTCCGTTCCCGGGCCCCGAGCTGAAATGCGGCCCCGAGGACGAAGATCATGATGATCGAAAGGGCGATTCGTTTAGTGCGCATCAGGGATTCACCTTGATTCGATTATAGTCGACTCGCCGCCCCGGGACAAGCCGCGCGGCCGGGGTGTCACTCGTATTCGGCCCAGGGCTTGATCTTCAGGTCGGCCAAGGGTTTCGCGGCCAGGGCCTGGACGAACAGGTCGGCGGCCTGGAGGTTGGTCAGGATGGGGACCGAGAAATCGACGGCCAGGCGCCTCAGCTTGTAGGCCGAGTTGAACTCGACGCGCCTGTACGGGTTGGGGATGGAGATGACGAGATCGACCTTCCCCCCGGCGATGTGATCGCGGATATTGGGGCCCCGGCGCTCGTGGACCTTGAACAGGCGCGTGTTGGGGATGCCGTTGGCCTTGAGATAGGCCGAGGTCCGGTCGGTGGCGAAGATCCGAAAGCCCATGCCGGCCAGCGTCCGGGCGGACCCCAGGAACCGGTGCTTGGACTCCTCGCCGCCGACCGTCAGCAGGACGCTTTTCCCCGGCAGGGTGAAACCGGTCGAGAGGATGGCCTTGAGGTAGGCCTCGTGGACGTCCTCGCCCAGGCAGGCGACCTCCCCGGTCGAGGCCATCTCGACGCCCAGGACCGGGTCGGCGCCCTTGAGCCGGGAGAAGGAGAACTGAGGGGCCTTGACGCCGACATAGTTCAGGTCGAGTGTCGACCTCCGCTCGCCCGGCGGCCGGCCCATGATGGCGGCCACGGCCAGCTCGACGAAGTTCGTCCGGGCGACCTTGCTGACGAAGGGGAAGGAGCGCGAGGCCCGCAGGTTGCACTCGATGACCTTGATGGCGTTGTCCTTGGCGATGAGCTGGATGTTGAAGGGGCCGGTGATGTCCAGGGCCCGGGCGACCTCGCGGCCGATCGCCCGGATGCGCCGGATGGTCTCGATGTAGAGCTTCTGGGGCGGCAGGACCATGGTCGCGTCGCCCGAATGGACGCCGGCGTTCTCGACGTGCTCGACGATGGCCGAGGCCACGACCCGGCCCCGGGCGGCCACCGCGTCGAGCTCGATCTCCTTGGCGTTCATGATGAATTTGGAAATGACCACGGGATACTCGGGCGTCACCCGGGACGCCTTCTGGAGGTAGCGGTCGAGGTAGCGCTCGTTGAAGACGATGCTCATGGCCGCCCCGCTCAGGACGTAGGACGGGCGGATGAGGACCGGGTAACCGATCGCCCGGGCGAAGGCCTTGGCCTCCCGCGGGCTGCGCAGCTCGCGCCATGCGGGCTGGTCCACGCCGAGCTCGTCCAGGAGCCGGGAGAACTTGAAGCGGTTCTCGGCCCGGTCGATGCTCGACGGCGGGGTGCCCAGGACCCGCATCCCGGCCCGGTGGCACTTGAGGGCGATGTTGTTGGGGACCTGCCCGCCCATGGACAGCAGGACGCCGAGGGGCCGCTCCTTCTCGTAGATGTCGAGGACCCGCTCGAAGCTCAGCTCGTCGAAATAGAGCCGGTCGCAGATGTCGTAGTCGGTGGACACGGTCTCCGGGTTGTAGTTGACCATGAGCGTCTCGTAGCCGAGCTTCTTGAGGGCCAGGGCGGCGTTGACGCAGCACCAGTCGAACTCGACAGAGGAACCGATGCTGTAGGGGCCGGAGCCGAGGACCAGGACCTTTTTCGGGCGTCCGGAGCCGTCGCGGAACCGGACGTCGTCCTCCCGGCCGTGATAGGTCACGTAGAGGTAGTTGGTCCGGGCCGGGACCTCGGCGGCCAGGGTGTCGATCTGCTTGACCGCCGGCGTGAGGCCCAGGGCCTTTCTCTTCTTCCGCACGCCCATCTCCGTCGAGCCCGTGAGCAGGGCGATCTGCTTGTCGGAGAAGCCCTTGCGCTTGGCCTCGAGCATCAGCGCGGGCGGGAGCGTGCCCAGCCGGTGCCCCCCGATGCGGGCCTCGCAGTCGACGATGTTCCTGATCTTCTCGAGGAACCATCTGTCGATCCGGGTCAGGCGGTGGATGCGCTCGACCGTGAAGCCCTTCTTGAGGGCCTCGGCGACGCCGAACAGCCGCTCGTCGGTCGGCTGCCTGAGCTCCTTCTCCAAGTCCCGGAAGGAGTAGTTCTCGTTGGCCACCAGGCCGTACATCCCGACCTGGAGCATCCGGGCCGCTTTCTGGACGGCCTCCTCGAAGGACCGGCCGACGGCCATGACCTCGCCGACCGACTTCATCTCCGAGCCGATCTTCTTCGAGACCCGGCCGAACTTCTTGAGGTCCCAGCGCGGGATCTTGACGACGAGATAGTCGAGGGCCGGCTCGAAGCAGGCCGAGGTGACCTTGGTGATCGAGTTGGGGAGGTCCGGCAGGAGCCGGCCGAGGGCCAGCTTGGCGGCCACGAAGGCCAGCGGGTAGCCCGTCGCCTTGCTGGCCAGCGCCGAGCTCCGCGACAGCCGGGCGTTGACCTCGATGATCCGGTAGTCCCCGTCGCGCGGGTTGAGGGCGTACTGGATGTTGCACTCGCCGACGATACCCAGGTGCCGGATGGCCCGGATGGCGATCTCCCGCAGGCGGTGGTATTCCTCGTTGGTCAGGGTCTGGGACGGAGCGATAACGATGCTCTCCCCCGTGTGGATGCCCATCGGATCGAAGTTCTCCATGTTGCAGACCGTGATGCAGTTGCCCGCCCGGTCGCGGACGACCTCGTACTCGATCTCCTTCCAGCCCGCGAGCGATTCCTCGACGAGGACCTGAGGGGCCGCGGCGAAGGCCCTGCGCAGGGACGCCCGGAGCTCGCCCGGGCTCGCGGCGATGCCGCTGCCGCGCCCGCCCAGGGCGTAGGCCGCCCGGGCCATGACCGGATAGCCGATCCTCCGGGCCGCCCGCAGCCCGTCCTCGACGGACCGGACGGCGATGCCGCGGGGCGTTTTGAGCCCGGCTTCGGCCAGGGCCCGGTTGAAGAGCTTGCGGTCCTCGGTCCGTTCGACGGCGGACAGGGGAGTGCCCAGAACGGAAACCTTGTACCGGTCGAGGGCCCCGCTCTTCCAGAGAGCGACCCCGCAGTTGAGAGCGGTCTGTCCGCCGAAAGAGAGCAGGATGCCGTCGGGACGCTCCCGGGCGATGACCTTCTCCGCGAAATACGGCGTCACCGGCAGGAAATAGACCTGGTCGGCCATCCCCTCGGAGGTCTGGATGGTGGCGATGTTCGGATTGACGAGGACGATCTCGAGGCCCTCCTCCTTGAGGGCCTTGATGGCCTGGCTCCCGGAGTAGTCGAACTCGCCGGCCTCGCCGATCTTCAGGGCCCCGCTGCCGAGGAGGAGGACCTTGCGGAGCTTTCTCATCCGAGCGTCTCCAGGAAGCGGTCGAAGAGGAAAGCGGTGTCGGTCGGGCCCGGGCAGGCCTCGGGGTGGAACTGGACGCTCGCGAACGGCCGGCGGCGGTGGCGGATGCCCTCGTTCGTCCCGTCGTTGGCGTTGCGGAACCAGGCGACCCAATCGCGGGGCAGGGTCCTCGTGTCGACGGCGTAGCCGTGGTTCTGGCTGGTGATGAAGCAGCGCTTGGTCCCTTCCTCGAGGCAGGGCTGGTTCTGGCCGCGGTGGCCGAACTTGAGCTTGTAGGTGTCGGCGCCCGCCGCCAGCGCCAGGACCTGGTTCCCCAGGCAGATGCCGAAGACCGGCAGGCCCTCGCGCATGATCCGGCGGACGGTCAACACGGTCGCGCCGAGTCTTTTAGGGTCGCCCGGACCGTTGGAGATGACGACGCCCTTCGGCGAGAACGACAGGATCCGTGCGGCGTCCGTCGCCGCGGGCACGCGGACGACCGAAACGCCCCGGCCGGCGAGGGCCCGGACGATGCCCATCTTGACCCCGCAGTCGATGACGACGACGGTGGTCCGGGCCCCGGGGTTATAGATTCTGATCTCCTCGGTCGCTACCTCGGCCACCAGGTCCCGGACGTTGGGGTCGGGCGCGGCCCGGGCTTCGCGCCGGACCTTGGCGAGGTTAATCGGGCCGTCCGACACCAAGAGGAGTCCGGGCATGACGCCCCCGGCGCGGAGCTTCTTGGTCAGAGCCCGGGTATCGACGCCGGCGATCCCCGGGATGCCGTTCTCCCGGAGCCACTCGTCGAGGGTTTTCACAGAAGTCGCATGGGATGGGCGACCGCAGAGCTCGGACACGATGTAGCCGGCGATCCGCGGCTTTTCCGATTCGAAACGGGCCGGGTCGACGCCGTAGTTGCCGACGAGGGGATAGGTTTGGCAGAGGATCTGGCCGTGGTAGGACGGGTCGGTGATGGACTCGGGATAGCCGACCATCCCGGTGTTGAAAACGACTTCCCCCCCGGCCTTGGCGCTGGCGCCGAACCCTACGCCCTCTTGGACGAATCCGTCCGCGAGGGCCAGAACCGCTTTCCGGATGGGGCCTTCCTCCGTTCCATTTCGCGGCAGTATAGCACAGGTTCCCGGGTGTCTCAAGGCAACTCCGCGGGGAGGCCAAATCACCCCTTGAATCACCCTTCGCGGGCATGATATTTTGGCCCTGGAAGAGAAGAATCGAAGTGGATTCGCATGGGGACCGTTCGCTCCGACGGGGCCCGGTCTTTATGCCTTGAGGTTTATCCATGACGCTCGAGAGAGACGGCGCGACGCTCGACAGGACGCCCGGGGCCCCCGCGGCCCCCGGGGAGCCGTCCGCCGCATCCGGGAAGGACGAGCTCATCCGGTCCATGACCCGGGCCCTGCGGGTGTCGTTCAAGATGGCCTCCATGTACAACGCCGAGCACCCGGCCTTCAAGAGCAGCGTCAACGAGCTCGTGGCCAAGCTCGAGGCCTTGTTCGTCCACCTCAACCCCCTGTCCATAGGGTTCTCCCCGCACGCCCTGCTGATCGACGGCCGGTTCTGGGAGGGCGAGCGGACCTACCAGGACCTGGCCCAGCTCTTCCACTTCCGCAAGATCAAGCGCATGGAGATCCGGCCGGGCATCCCCCACGGCGAGTTCATGCGCTTCGCCTCCAAGATCATGCTGCCGGTCAAGGCCTTCGTCAAGGAGGGCGGGGCCCGGGCCATCCTCCAGAAGGAGAGCATCATCCATATCTCCCTCGACGTCCTGGACTATTCCCAGCTCCTGCTCGGCGAGGGCGAGGAGATCAAGGACATCTGGCCGTACCTCCTCATGGAGGCCGTCGAGGAAAGCGACGAGGCCAAGCTCGAACAGCTGTCCGGGAGCTTCGAGAAAGTCGTCGGCAAGTTCAACACCGAGGACCTCATCCAGAACGAGGAGCTGCACAAGAACTTCGGCAAGTTCTTCGGCTACCTCAAGTCGACCTCCGAGGAGAAGCACCGGACCTGCGCCAAGCAGCTCCTCAAGACCGTCGCGGCGGCCCGCAAGACCCCGACCGAATCGAAGTTCGAGAACCTCAAGCTCCTGATCTCCGACCTGACCGAGGAGGACCTGGCCTCGACGCTCTGGGAGGAGATCATCGGCAACGACAAGTTCGACTCCCTGAGCTTCGGCATCTTCTCCCGGATCGTCGACAAGGAGCGTCACAAGAAGGTCGCCACTTCGCTCCGGGCCCTGTTCCAGACCGACAACCCCCTGAACAGGCGGTCGGAGGTCGAGAAGAAGATCCGCATCCTGCTGTCGGGGACCTCGACCCAGCTCCACTCGGAGATCTACCGGCAGACCCTGTCCAACCTCCTGAACGAGATCTCCTTCGAGAAAAAGCTCGTCCTGGACCGCCCGCTCCTTCAGAGGAACTACCGGTTCCTCCTGCTGGTCATGCTGTCCCAGGAGACGCAGCGGGAGATGGCCGTCCACGAGCTGGGCCGCGTCGCCGAGGAGTGGGAGAGGATCGTCGAGGAGGGCGACCTCGAGTTCCTCGAGTCCCTGTTCGACGTCCTGGAGGGCCGGGCGGCCGACCTCGGGGACGAGCCGGCCTTCCGGGAGGCCCGCAAGAACCTGGCGGCCCACATCGAGGGCTGCCTGCTGCGTGGAGAGACGTCCCCCGCGCTCGACGCGTTCATCGGCAAGCTGGGCAAGAGCCTCCACGATCCCGAGGCCTATCTCGACACGATCTTCAAGGACCGGATCGTGACGGCCTCCCTGATGAAGGCCTGCCTGCAATTCTTCCCGGACAGGGTCGAGGATCTCCACGCCCGGATCAAGAAGAGGTCCTCCGACTCGGAGCTCCTCGGCAAGATCGCCGACGGGCTGAGGGCCGTCGACACCCCCGTCTCCCTCGAGCTCCTGAAGAAGATCTACGCCGTGGCCGATCCGGGGGCCAAGGTCAAGGCCCTCCAGGCCATGCGGGACCTCAAGGAGTTCGACGAGGCCTTCCTCTTCCCCGTCCTGGAGAAGCGGAACGAGCTCCTCCAGGCCGAGGCCCTGATCCTCCTCCAGCGGCACGAGAGGACCAAGCACGTGGCCTTCACCAAGCTCTTCGGCCTGCCGTCCCCCTACGGCGTCCGGAACAAGGCCCTGCTCCGGAACCTGCGGATCGTCGAGGGTCACGATCTGCGGGAGGCCCTTCCTTACATCGAGCCCCTGTCCAAGAGAAAGGACATCTGGAACCGCAAGGTCCGCCAGGAGGCCGGCCGCCTATTGGAGAAGTGGCGTGAGGGATAAGGTCAAGACCTGCTTCATTTACCTGATGAACGCCATCCAGGCGGGCAAGATCTATGCCGGCGAACATCCCAAGTTCAGGGAGTACCTGAACCGCCTCTACGACATGGTCCAGGAGATCCTCGCAGACCGCAAGGAGCTCGTCCTGGGCACGGTCGGCGGCGAGGCGGCCTGGGAGGACGAGATCTTCTTCAACCTCCGCGGCAAGCTCGGCCTGCTCATCGATTTCCTGGAGAAGAACGGCGTCGAGAGG
>VGJC01000043.1 GCA_016867635.1 Candidatus Aminicenantota bacterium
GATTACACTTGATCCTGACCTGGTAAGTCATTAAGTTATAATATAACCATTCGGCGTGCTGCTGTCAAGTTATATCCAGGGTGGAAACGAATTATGTGATTCCCCCGATAGCCTGCTCCCCCAGGCGATCTCGTCAATCATGCGCTCGCCGGTCATACTCCTTCTCAAAGCGGCTCTCGGAGTCTCAGCCGCGTCGGCCGAGCGCCTGGCGGATGCGCCATGCGTAACGCGCGCAGAATTCCCCCGTGCCGTCGTCGACGGTCTTGATGGAGCCTCCGACGTCCCGCATCAGGCAACCGGCATGGTCGCAATGGAGAAGCCCGAACGTGTGACCCAGTTCGTGATTGACGACCCGGCGCACTCTCTGAACGAAGAGCTCCTCTGAAGGCTGCCCGGACCTGAGCCGAAACGTGGAGACAACGCAGGCCGTGCTATTGAGATTCGCAAACCCGAAGATCCCCCAATCCACGTGCTCGCCTTTCGTCGTGGAGATGTCCTTCGACGTGAGCCCGAGGACCTTGGCGTGGGACTTGTCCCGAAAGGAATCGAGATATTGAAGGAGCTTCTCCGCCCGGTATCTGCCGCGGGGAGAGTAATAGGCCATGGCCGGGAGCTCGCAAGGCTTCATGACAACGATGTCGATCGGGCCGAAGAGCTCCTCGATCCCCTTTCTCACCTCAAGCAGCAGGCCGGCGTCGAGGTCTTCGAAAGGCTGGATCGCAATGGTGACCGATGGAGCGGGAGGGGCCCCGATCGTCATCGGGCCCAGGATCAAGAAGGCCAAGCAACACGATATGATAAGGGAACAGCGTTCTCTTTGTGACAAATCGCCCTTCCGGTCGTCCTCCAATAATTTAGCCCGCGGCCCGGCGGATGTCAAACTTCCTGCAGTCAAAGGGAACGCCGGTCATTCATGGCGGAGCGCGCGGCGTGATTCGCGTGGGCCGCCTGCGTGAAGACCAAGCGTGCCCGCAGCAGACATACTCCGGCCCTCTCCTCGGCCGCCGGCAGGCAGAAATTTATTGACTTTCGACGGATAAGGACTTAATTTTTTTTCAAAAGGAGGTGTGATATGAAAAAGAAGCTCGGCGCCGCGTTCTTCATCCTTTTCGCCCTCTTCGCCCTGTCCTTCATGGTCAGCAACTTCATCCTCCCGGCCCAGGACCAGGAGCTCTCGCCGGCTACGGCGGTAAAGATCTCCCAGGCTGAGGCTCTCATTCTCTATGCGTCAGACTTTGCCATTGCCGAGGACGGCGTCATCTTCATCCCGGACGGCAAGGACGGGAACATCAAGCTCTACGAGCCCGACGGGACGCTTTTGAAGGTCATAGGCCGCCGGGGCCCGGGGCCGGAGGAGTTTAGGGCGCCCGCCTTCTGCGATTACAAGACGCCATTCCTTTCCGTGCTCGACCTTTTCAAGGTTCATATCTACGAGCGGAAGGGAAGGGCCGACCTCGCCAAAGTCGCCGAGATCTCCTGTATGGCATGCACCTCGGACGTGATCCTCTCAGGCAAGGGCGTCCTTGTCGATGCTTTTGTCCACCACAACGACGGGAAGTTCTCCCTGACGCTGCGGAGTTTTGCCGATACTGTAAAGCACCTCCTCCCCAGTTATCGAAGGTATGGCTTCAAATCGGAGAGGGAATACAAAGTCTCCTATCTGGACCTACACATGCTGACCTCGGGACGTGGATACTTGTCAGTCTTGGAGAACAGGGTTTATTTTATCCTCGATGCCCGGCCTATCGTGACGAACTTCAATCTGGACGGCTCGGAGATCGCCACGTTCCGAACCCTGTCGCCGAATTACCGCGAGCCTCGAATCAACGCAAGGATCCGGGATAACTTTAGCAAGCGGAGATCGAGCGAGCTGATTACAGAGCGGAACAAGGTTTCCAAGATCACCGGCATCCTGGCCGACGATCAGATGGTTGGCGTCCTCTTCTGCAATTACGACGCCCCCTCCGATACATGGAAGCTCTATCTTCAGCGTTTCGATAAGGCTGGCAAACTGGTCTCGGAGTCTCTCCTCCGCGAGGCGGTCAACTACCGCGCCATTTTCAGCTACTACTTCCAGAGAGAGAGCGGTGTCCTCTATGTCATGGCCGAGAGGTACGGGGACGAGACGACAGACGATTACCGGATCCTGGGATATAAGCTTCGGTGATTCGATACCTGGCCGGCATCCTCGCGCTTTGCCTGTTGGTCTTGGTCAGCATCATCTACAAGCAGAACAGGACGAACGCGCTCCTCGGCTTTGAAAAGGGAGACCCGGCTCAAGCTTCCGAGCCCGTCCTTTATCTCTACGGCTTCTTCTCGAGCGATTCCTGCATGCCCTGCGGAGAGGTTATCGGCGTCCTGAATCAGCTCCCCGATTATTTCAAGGTCACCGGCGTTGTTCCCAAAAGAGAGGCCCATCGGATTGGTGCGTTGCGGGAGCAATATAAGATACAATTCCCAATCCATGACCCATCAAGATACAGGCGTTACAGGCCGCTCATCAACCCCACGGAGAATCCGTTGTCAATGTATTGTCCACCTCAGGAATTATTGGGTTTTGACTTATTCTCTTTCAGGATCAAGTCAGGAACGGCTTAATCATCAATCCGGACGGGAACCCTAATGAAAAAGGGCGGATGCCCTTGAGGTCCTTGCCATAGAGGGCCGAAATGGCCATGTCGGCCTCTTCCTTGTTCGGCGCCTAATATGGGATCGACTGAGAAAATCAGCGCCCTTGGGGCGTCCCATATAAAGAAAGGAGACGCTCATGAGCCATTCCGAAGCTTTTTTCGATCCTCCCTTGCCCTTTCCGATCAAGGTCGTCCTCTCAGCGACGGGACCGGTCCGGATCTATGAGATCCCGGAAGACCAAAAGGAAGCGATCCTCGAGCAGCTCTATATCTTCAGGCCGGTCCCCTCTCTCGACGACGTCATGGAGGACATCCACGCCGAAAAGCAGTTCCGGGTCCGCGAGTTCCTGGTCGCCAGGGAAGGCGGGATGAACGTTCTCGCCAGCCCCTACTACCTCGAAGCCGGGGGGACCGTCATCGACTGGGAGCTGGTCCGGAGGGCCCGGAAAAGAAAACGAGCCTGAATAGGCGCTCCGACCCCTTCGGCCTCGATCTTGCTGATGGCCGCGAAAAGAACCGCCCTCCAGAAGCCTCGCGCCGCTAGATCGGCCAAACCCGGCGTTTGAGATCCTCGCGGACCCCGGCGGCCGCTTTCTGAAGCTCGACGACGATCTCGATCTTCGAGAAATACCTTGGCGGATTATAACCGAAATCCCCCCGAAAACAAAAAAAGGGCGGAGGCCCCTTGCGGGACATCCGCCCTTTGGCGTTCGAATCAGTTAGGGGACACGTACCTGAGGTACATGTCCCCGATCAGGCTTAGTAACGGCCGCGTCCGCCGCCGCCGCCACCGAAGCCGCCTCTGCCGCCGCCGCCGCCGCCCGTGCGGGGCCGGTCGGTGCGGGGCCGGGCTTCGTTGACCGTCAGGGAGCGGCCCTTGAGGTCCTTGCCGTTGAGCCCGGAGATGGCCTTGTCGCCCTCGTCCTTGTTCGGCATCTCGACGAAGCCGAAGCCGCGGCTCTCGCCGCTGAACTTGTCCTTGATGATGGCCGCGCTGGAAACCTCGCCGAAGGCCGCGAAAGCGTCCTTGAGGTCCTGCTCGGTCGCCGTGCGGGAAATGTTCCCCACGTAGATGTTCATACTCTCTACTCCTGAGAAATTGTTGATGCCCTGGACATGGACCCTCTTATTCGGGGCCGCCCGGAAAGCCGGCGCCCGCGAACGGGGCCATGCCCGCCCGTCGATTCAAAGGAGGGGAGTATGACCGTCCGACTGATGGGGCCCGTGCCCCCTTCCCTTTTATTCGACAACCTGCCCCCGTTCCAGGGGGCCCCCCTTCGTGGCACACGCGCCGCGCCCCGCGGGGCCCGGCGCCTGTTCCCGAATGGATCAGAAAAAAAACCCGGCAACGACCTACTCTCCCACTCAGCTGCCCGAGCAGTACCATCGGCACGGGCGGGCTTAACTGCCGTGTTCGGAATGGGAACGGGTGTTGCCCCGCCGTTAAAGTCGCCGGGATTAATTGCTCATTTTTTGTCTTGATAAACTTTATGGTCAAGCCTCACGGTCTATTAGTACTGGTTAGCTCAATCCATCACTGGACTTACACACCCAGCCTATCAACCTCGTAGTCTACGAGGGACCTTCAGCCCTTGCGGGAGGGAGATCTTATCTTGGGGAGTGCTTCCCGCTTATATGCTTTCAGCGGTTATCACGTCCGAACGTAGCTACCCAGCGCTGCCCCTGGCGGGACAACTGGTACACTAGAGGTCCGTCCATCCAGGTCCTTTCGTACTATGGACAGGCCCCCTCAAATCTCCTACGCCTACCGTGGATAGGGACCGAACTGTCTCGCGACGTTCTAAACCCAGCTCACGTACCTCTTTAACCGGCGAACAGCCGGACCCTTGGGACCTGCTTCAGCCCCAGGATGAGATGAGCCGACATCGAGGTGCCAAACAGTGTCGTCGATGTGAGCTCTTGGACACTATTAGCCTGTTATCCCCGGCGTACCTTTTATCCGTTGAGCGATGGCCCTTCCATACAGGACCACCGGATCACTAAGCCCTGGTTTCCCACCTGCTCGACCCGTCGGTCTCACAGTCAAGCTCCCTTATGCCTTTGCGCTCTACGGCTGATTTCCAAACAGCCTGAGGGAACCTTTGGGCGCCTCCGTTACATTTTAGGAGGCGACCGCCCCAGTCAAACTACCCACCTAACACTGTTCCTCTCCCCGATCAGGGGAGGAGGTTAGAATCTTAGACCATGAAGAGTGGTATCTCACCGTTGACTCCACCACGCCCGGAGGCGCGGCTTCAAAGTCTCCCACCTATCCTGCGCATCATGGACCGAGATCCAATGCTAGGATGCAGTTAAGGTGCCGGGGTCTTTCCGTCCAGCGGCAGGTAACCGGCGTCTGCACCGGTACCACAATTTCGCCGAGCCCCTCTTTGAGACAGCGCTCAAGTCGTTACGCCTTTCGTGCGGGTCGGAACTTACCCGACAAGGAATTTCGCTCAGTTCTGTTACTTGGAAGACCTGGCTTGGGACCAGGCGGGCCGTCATTTCTGCCGGCCTCCCCATGTCGCCATGGGGCTCGGACTGTATCTTCACTCCGTGTAGAGCGTCTGGCGTACAGTCTCTGAGGATTCTAAGAACCTGGATTTACGTCGGCTGTTCATCCCTTGAATGACATTGGCGATCAGCTCAAGGCCTTTAAACGTCAACTGTTTCTTCGCTTTCATCATCTCAATGATCTCAGCAAACTTCTCGAAGTCGTTTCTCTTTGACGTTTTCAAAGGATTCATCTTGAAGAAGGGAACGATCTTCTCATCGAGGTCGCTGATCTTTCTAACGCAATATCTAAAAATATCTTCGGTGTGGTTGTCATGGCGGTGGTTTCGATAGATCCGGCCACACATGAAGAAGCCCTTGAGTTCTTCAAGCGCTCCAAGGCTTTTTGCGCCCTGGGTGACCACGAATTCCGGGAAAACCTGCCATCCCAAAGACATTTCTGCGTTTTTCTGGATCGCAACTGAGAAGGTCCCCTCCCCGTCGACGAAGCCAACGATCCATCCGGCCATTAGTCTTTCCTGCTGATTATCTGCACCTGACATTTTTTCACCCCTATCCAGCCCAATATCATCTATAGACGCTCGGCTAGACGTCGGTAATGCAGGATTCTTCACCCCTTTGAGGGGACAGACTTTCCAGCATACAGCCAGATTTTACTAAGGCTAGCGGCTCTAACCTTAGGACCGTTATAGTTACGGCCGCCGTTTACTGGGGCTTCGGTTCACAGCTTCGCCTTGCGACTAACCGCTTCCCTTAACCTTCCAGCACCGGGCAGGCGTCAGACCCTATACATCGATTTTATGTCTTTGCAGAGTCCTGTGTTTTTATTAAACAGTCGCTAGAGCCATTTCTCTGCGGCCTCCTCGGGCTTCGCCTGTACGGCTTCACCCTAATGAGGCGCCCCTTTTCCCTAAGTTACGGGGCTAACTTGCCTAGTTCCTTAAAGAGGGCTCACTCGTGCGCCTTAGGATACTCTCCTTATCTACCTGTGTCGGTTTACGGTACGGTCACCTGAGACACTCCTTAGAGGATTTTCTCGGCAGCGTGGAATCGACAAGTTCGGAAGCCCGAAGGCGACCTTCCCCGCCGTGCTCGAGGTTAAGAGCCTCCGGATTTGCCTGGAAGCTCCCTCTACCTGGCGGCCGCGCATTTCCAACCGCGCGTATGCCTATCCTCCTGCGTCTCCCCATCAGTGATAACGCGTCTCAGGCGGTGCAGGAATGTTGACCTGCTGTCCATCGGCTACGCCTTTCGGCCTGGCCTTAGGGACCGACTGACCCTGGGCGGACTGACCTTCCCCAGGAAACCTTAGATTTTCGGCGTTGAGGGTTTCTACCCCAATTATCGCTACTCATGCCGGCAGGGTCTCTTCTCAGCCGTCCACCATGGCTCGCGCCACAGCTTCGCCCGAGTGAGAATGCTCTCCTACCAAAGGCGGGATCCGAAGAACCCGCCAGTCCGCAGCTTCGGTAACAGGCTTGAGCCCCGTTACATTGTCGGCGCAAGAACGCTTGACCAGTGAGCTGTTACGCTTTCTTTAAATGATGGCTGCTTCTAAGCCAACATCCTGGTTGTCTGGGTATCCTCACATCCTTGCCCACTTAGCCTGCATTTGGGGACCTTAGCTGACGGTCTGGGCTGTTTCCCTTTTGACTACGGACCTTAGTGCTCGCAGTCTGACTCCCGCATAGTGTTCATGGGAATTCGGAGTTTGGTTGGATTTGGTAGAACTTTCGAACCCCTAGGCCATCCAGTGCTCTACCGCCCATGACATTCGTGCGAGGCTAGCCCTAAAGCTATTTCGGAGAGAACGAGCTATTCCTGAGTTTGATTAGCCTTTCACCCCTACCCTCAGCTCATCCAAGCCGTTTTCAACCGACAATGGTTCGGACCTCCCTCAGGTGTTACCCTGAGTTCATCCTGGCCAAGGGTAGATCACTCAGCTTCGCGTATATTCCGCGCGACTGAACGCCCTGTTCAGACTCGCTTTCGCTACGGCTCCGCTCCTTAAGAGCTTAACCTTGCCGCGCAGAATAACTAGCCGGCTCATTAAACAAAAGGCACCCCGTCACCCCCTTGCGGAGGCTCCGAGTGCTTGTAAGCATGCAGTTTCAGGTACTGTTTCACTCCCCTAACAGGGGTTCTTTTCACCTTTCCCTCACGGTACTTGTTCACTATCGGTCGCAGATGAGTATTTAGCCTTGGAAGATGGTCCTCCCGGATTCCCACAGGGTTCCTCGTGCCCCGTGGTACTTGGGTGCCCGTCAAGAGAGAACGTCTTTTCGCCTACAGGACTGTCACCTTCTGTGATTGCCCTTCCCATGGCATTCGGCTAAAACGTCCTTTTGTAACTCTTCGGCCCTTTTGTGCCAGGGCCCGTCGGGTCCCACGACCCCGTCGACACAACGCGCACAAGCTTACATGTCGACGGTTTAGGCTGCTCCCCGTTCGCTCGCCGCTACTAGGGGGATCGCGGTTGCTTTCTGTTCCTCCAGGTACTGAGATGGTTCACTTCCCTGGGTTCGCTTCCTCACCCTATGGATTCAGATGAGGATATCCCGCCTTCAACGGGATGGGTTTCCCCATTCGGAAATCCCCGGATCAAAGTCTGTTTAGCGACTCCCCGGGGCTTATCGCAGCTAGCCACGTCCTTCATCGCCTTCCTGCGCCTAGGCATCCCCTGCATGCTCTTAGTAACTTGACCATAAAGTTTAGTCAAGACAAAAAAATGCCGCTACTTCGATTGTCAAAGAACTGAAAAATTCTATCGATTCCCCAACCTGGGGATGATCTCGCTATGGTGTCCGCCGGCCGGAAAAATTGGTGGAGCTGGCCGGGATCGAACCGGCGACCTCCGGCTTGCAAAACCGGCGCTCTCCCAATTGAGCTACAGCCCCCCTGTCGTCGGAAAGCCGGACGCCGTTCCGCCCTTGGCTCATACCGTCCGCCGGA
Organism: Candidatus Aminicenantota bacterium; assembly: GCA_016867635.1. GTDB lineage: Bacteria > Acidobacteriota > Aminicenantia > Aminicenantales > Saccharicenantaceae > RBG-16-66-30. The sequence continues at coordinate 8,097 of VGJC01000043.1, forward strand.
AAAAGAATGGTGGGCCTAAGTGGATTTGAACCACTGACCTCACGCTTATCAGGCGGGCGCTCTAACCAACTGAGCTATAGGCCCACTCTGAGCCGATCTCAGGCTGGCTGGAGAGTGGTCTCTGACCAGCGAACATAAAAAAAAGCGGAGCGACCAAGAAGTTTCTCTTTTTTGCGATCCTTTGAAAGGAGGTGATCCAGCCGCACGTTCCCGTACGGCTACCTTGTTACGACTTCACCCCAATCACCGACCATGCCTTAGGCACCTGCCTCCTTGCGGTTAGCACAGTGACTTCGGGCACAACCAGCTTTCGTGATGTGACGGGCGGTGTGTACAAGGCCCGAGAACGTATTCACCGCGGCGTAGCTGATCCGCGATTACTAGCGATTCCGACTTCACGCAGGCGAGTTGCAGCCTGCGATCTGAACTGAGGACGGTTTTGAGGATTGGCTCAACCTCGCGGTTTCGCGTCCCTCTGTACCGCCCATTGTAGCACGTGTGTAGCCCTGGACATAAAGGCCATGCTGACTTGACGTCATCCCCACCTTCCTCCCCGTTATCCGAGGCAGTCTGCTTAGAGTGCCCGACATGACTCGCTGGCAACTAAACACAGGGGTTGCGCTCGTTGCGGGACTTAACCCAACATCTCACGACACGAGCTGACGACAGCCATGCAGCACCTCTGCCGGTTCCCTGGAAACCAGGGTCCTCGCCCTTTCGGGTCCGTACCGCCGGCCGTTCAAGCCCAGGTAAGGTTCTTCGCGTTGCGTCGAATTAAACCACATGCTCCACCGCTTGTGCGGGCCCCCGTCAATTCCTTTGAGTTTCAGCCTTGCGACCGTACTCCCCAGGCGGGACACTTAACGCGTTAGCTACGACACTCCCGCATGAACGCGAGAACATCTAGTGTCCATCGTTTACGGCTAGGACTACCGGGGTATCTAATCCCGTTTGCTCCCCTAGCTTTCGTGTCTCAGCGTCAGGACTAGTATAGAGAGCCGCCTTCGCCTCTGGTGTTCCTCCCGATATCTACGCATTTCACCGCTCCACCGGGAATTCCGCTCTCCTCTGTTAGCCTCAAGCCGATCAGTATCAAAGACCATTCCGAAGTTGAGCATCGGGATTTCATCTTTGACTTAACCGGCCGCCTGCACACCCTTTACGCCCAGTAATTCCGAGCAACGCTCGCCCCCTACGTATTACCGCGGCTGCTGGCACGTAGTTAGCCGGGGCTTCCTCTGGGGTTACCGTCAAACCCTTGCGGGCATTCTTCACCCCTGACAGGAGTTTACGACCCGAAGGCCTTCTTCCTCCACGCGGCGTCGCTGCGTCAGGCTTTCGCCCATTGCGCAAAATTCCTCACTGCTGCCTCCCGTAGGAGTCTGGGCCGTGTCTCAGTCCCAGTGTGGCCGATCACCCTCTCAGGCCGGCTACCCATCATAGCCTTGGTAGGCCGTTACCCTACCAACTAGCTAATAGGACGCAGGCTCATCCCCAAGCGCCTTACGGCTTTGGACCCAAGGCTTGTGCCTTAGGACGTCATGCGGTATTAGACCCGCTTTCGCAGGCTTATTCCTCACTCGGGGGGAGATTACCCACGTGTTACTCACCCGTTCGCCACTATTCCCGCGTATTGCTACACGGGAACCGTTCGACTTGCATGTGTTAAGCACGCCGCCAGCGTTCGCTCTGAGCCAGGATCAAACTCTTCAATTATCAGAACCCTTGCGGGTTCTTAGCGAGTTTGATGTTGGCAAAAAAGATCAACAACTGGTCGCTCCGCTTTTTAATTCAAAGATCTTACTTCTCTCTAACCCGAGAGAGAAACCTCGATACCCTATCGAACTCTGACGATTATTTCAACCAGTGACGGTTGTCAGATTGATAGCCTCAAAGGCCCCTATATGATAGGGATAACCGGGGGGCTTGTCAAGAGTCTCCCCGAAGATTATTTAGGGACCTTTCCCGTCAACGGGCGTTTCCTCCCATCCCCTTGTTTTTCAGCTGATTAGGGATGCCTGTTGACGGTTGGGAGGGACCGCCCGGCGGCCGCCTCCGGAATTTTTTCGGACGCGGCGTGGCACGCCGCCCGCTTTAGGGACCGGCGGGAGGACGGACATGGAACGGCCGGGATTCAGCTTGATCGAGGTCCTCGTGGCCATGGCCGTCGCGCTGCTCCTCGTCGTCGGCACGGCGGAGATCATCGCCCTGTCGCTGGCCGCCAAACGGAGCGGCGACATCGCCGCGGGACTGGTCCAGGCCGTGTCCGCCAAGCTCGAGCAGCTCAAGTCCGAGTTCTTCGACGGCTCCGGTCTCGAGCCCGGGGGGCGCACGGAAAACGTCAGCGACGAGGCCGGCCGCCGCGTCTTCGTCCTTTCCTGGGAGATCGAGGACGCAGGCGGCGGGATGAAGCGGGTCCGCGTCCGCGCCCATCCCCGCGGCCGCCGCGGGCCGGTCGTCGCCCTGACCCATTTCCTGAGCCGGGCCTTGGGGTTCGCGCCTTGAGGCCGCGGGGGTTCTCGCTCGTCGAATGCCTGGTCGGCACGGCCTTGTCGCTTATCGTCGTCTGCGCCGCTCTCGAGTTCCTGGTCTCGGCCCAGAAGCATTTTTTCAAGCTGAAGGCGAGAACCGAAGCGTCCCAGAGCGCCCTGGCCGCGCTCGACAAGATCAGGGTCGACCTCCTCCATGCCGGGCGGGGCCTGAGCGGGCCGGAGGCGGCGGGCCTCGTGGAGGCCGTCCGAGCGACCGGGGAGGAGCTGAGGCTGACCTCGCTCGATTCCGCCCTGACCCTGGCTTCGGAGGCCCGGGCCGGCGACCTGCGCCTTTCCCTGACCTCCACCGCGGGCGTTTCCGCCGGGCGGGAGCTTTGCTTGTTCGACGGCCTGGCGGGCGAGGTCCGGACGGTCGCCCGGGTCGAGCCGCGGGCGCTCGTCCTCGGAGAGCCGCTCGGGTCCGGGTATTCTCCGGAGACGGCCGCCGTGCTGCTTCTCGAAAGGATCGCCTATTTCGTCGACGGCCCGGCCGGCATCCTGCGGAGGCGGGCCAACGGCGGCTCGGCCCAGCCCCTTCTCGAAGACACCGCCAACGCGGAGTGGCGATACGACGGGCCGGAGGCGGGACTCGCCCGCGTCCGCCTCGAGCTCAGAGTGGAAGGAGTGAACGCCCATGGCATGTCGGTCTTTATCAAGAACGCGGCGTTGGCCCGCGCCCGATAGGGGCACGGTCAGCCTGGCCGTCATCCTGCTCTTCTTCGTCTTCGCCGGGCTCGGCCTGGCCATGCTCCACGCCTCGGGCCTGCATCTGAAGATCAACGGGTACCGCAAATTCTCGACGCTTCTCGATTACGCTTCCGAGAACGGCCTGAAACGAGGCCTTCAGGACTTCGCCGACGGGCTGGCCGCGGGCGGCCCGCTGCTCCCCCTCGCCGACGAGCGCTTCGAGGGCCTAAGGGCGGACGCGGCTTCGGAACTCCCCCGGCTCCTCGAAGACGCCCTGGGCGCCCCCCTCCCTCGCCTCCTGTCGGAATCCCTCGACGGGATGTCCTGGACGAGCCGCGCCTCCTGCCGCCTCGAGCGCCTGACGGACCGGGGCGGGTATGTCCGGATAGCGGCCGCCCTGAGGGTCGAGGCCTCGGGCGGGCTCGTCCGCGTCGCGCCGAGGCGGGCCTCGGCCCTCGAGGGCTCTCTCGGCCTCCTGGCCGGCCGCCTGCCTCTTCCGGCCATCCCTCTCTATATAAAGAAGGACCTGACCGAGGCCCAGAAGGCCTCCCTTCTCGAGGACGGCGGCATCCGCTTCCTGGCCAGGCCCGGGGAGGCCCTCCCGCCGTCGGTCGCGGCGGGAGCCGAGGGGGTCATCCCCGACGACCCGGGCCCGCTCGCGGCCAAGGCCCTGAACATCCGTCTCTTCACTCCCCAGGACCTGACGCCGGGGCGCCTCCGGGAAGCGCTCGGCCTCGAGCCGTCCGACGAGCCGGTCCCCGAGGGCGTTTACCTCGTCCGCGACGACCTCGGTCTCGGCGGCGTCTTCGTCCAGGGCGACCTCGAGGAGATGGTCCTGGCGATAAGCGGCCGCGCCCAGATCCTCGCCTTCCGCGCCGAGGCCGGGGAATGGCTCCTCGAATTCAGCCCCGCCGAAAGCCGGACGCTTTTCCTCGGCCCGGGAGGAGAGCGGCGATTCGATCTCTGCCCCCTGCCCATCGTCATCGTCAACGGCCGGGTCCTCTCTCTCGGCGGCGGGGCCGTCGGCCTCGACGGCCGGGTCGAGATGACCTTCGACGGCCAAACGCCGTCCGTCCTCAACGGCGTCGACCTGACCATCGTCTCCTCCGACCGGATCACGCTCTCCTCGCACCTCGTCCTCCAGGGCGTCCGGTGGCAGGACGGACTTCCCTATGTCAAGGATTCCAAGGCCCAGCTCGTCATCTACGCGGCCGGCCGCGACGTCATTTCCGGCGAGGCGCGCGACGGAGGCATCTCGGTCGCCGCGGGGGCCCCGGACGACCTGAAGCTCCAGGGTTCCCTGACCGCGGCTTCGGGAGGGTTCACCATCGAAGGGACCGGGAAAGACGTCCAGGTGCTGGGCGCCCTGCACGCCGACGACTATGACGGCGGCGGGAACACCCTGGCCCTGGCCCGGGACGAGCGGGCCGCGGCCGGGGAGTTCCCGGACAGCTCGCCCCGCACCGCGTCGCCCTTTCTGGCCTTCATTTCGCTCAAGGTCCTATCGTGGCTGGAGCATTGAATGCGCGGGCGGGGATTCACGCTGGTCGAGACCGTCATGGCCCTCTCGCTCGCCGGGTTCCTCGTCTACGGCGGCGTCTATTCGTTCCAGCGGCTCATCCCCAAGTTCCACCTCCAGTCGGGCCTATGGCAAGTCACCTCCGGGCTCAACCAGGCCCGCTTCCGGGCGGTCTGGTCGGGGGCCCCGGTCAGGGTCCGCTTCGTCCCCGCGGGGTTCGTCTTCGAGCGCCACGACGCCGCCGCGGGCGTCTGGCGGACCGCGAGAACCGCCGTGCTTGAGGGCGTCACGGTCCGGGCCAACAACAGCCCCATCTTCCATCCGCAGGGGACGGTCTCGAGCCTGGCCACGATCACCGTCTCCAATTCCCACGGGACCTTCCGGATCACCGTCGCCATCACCGGCCGGATCCGGACGACGCGCGTGACCTGAGCGGGAGCCTTGACTTGGCCCTCTGCCCTGGACTATAAATCGGGCTGAGGTCAAGGAGCCTCCCGCCATGGTCGGCCGGACCTTCCTTCATTACCGCATCCTCGAGAAGATCGGCGAGGGCGGCATGGGCGCGGTCTACAAGGCCCTCGACACCCATCTCGAACGGCCGGTCGCGGTCAAGGTCCTGCCCCCGGACAAGATCGCCGACCCAGACCGCAAACAGCGATTCGTCCAGGAGGCCAAGGCCGCCTCGGCCCTCCGCCATCCGAACATCGTCGTCATCCACGACATCGCCTCCGCCGGCGGCCGCGACCTCATGGTCATGGAATTCGTCGAGGGCCAGTCGCTCGACCTGCTGATCGGGCGAAAGGGGATCAGGCTCAACGAGGCCCTGGGCTACGCCGTCCAGATCGCCGACGGGCTGGCCAAGGCCCACGCCGCCGGCATCGTCCACCGCGACCTCAAGCCGACCAACGTCATGGTCACGGGCGACGGGCTGGCCAAGATCCTCGATTTCGGGCTGGCCAAGCTGACCGAGAACGCCCCGGCCCCGGGGGTCGGCCCGACCATGACCATGGACCTCGACACGAAGCCCCGCACCGAGGAGGGCGTGATCGTCGGCACGGCCGCCTACATGTCGCCCGAGCAGGCCGAAGGGAAGAAAGTCGACGCCCGCTCCGACGTCTTCTCCTTCGGCGCGGTCCTCTACGAGATGCTGACCGGCCACAAGGCTTTCGGCCGCGGCAGTCCGATGAAGACCCTGGCCGCCGTGCTCAACGAGGAGCCCAAGCCCGCCTCGGCCGTCAGCGAGTCAGTCCCGCCCGAGCTCGAGCGCATCCTGGCCCGCTGCCTCCGCAAGGACCCGCAGCGCCGCTGGCAGACGATGTCCGACCTCAAGGTCGCCCTTCAGGACCTCAAAGAGGACTCCGAATCCGGGCGGCTGCAGGCGGCGGCCAAGGCCACCGGAAGGAAAAGAATCGCCGTTTTGCCCATCGCCGCGACCGCTCTTCTCGTCGCCGCCGCCGCCCTTGTTTTGAAATTCGTCGTCCTCGAGCCCGCCGGCCCTATCGAATACGAGATAACGCCCCTGACCTTCGACTCCGGCCAGAGCCTGATGCCGACACTGCCCCTGGACGGCAACCAGATGGCCTTCGCGTCCGACCGGGGAGGAGAGCACAACATCGACATCTGGGTCCAGCGGCTGTCCGGAGGGAACCCGCTCCGCCTGACGGACCACCCGGCCGACGATTGGCTGCCTTCGTTCTCGCCCGACGGGTCCCAGGTCGCCTTCCGCTCGGAGCGCGACGGCGGCGGGATCTACCTGGTCGACGCCTTCGGAGGCCGGCCGCGGCGCGTCGCGGACAAGGGGTTCACCCCCAAGTTCTCTCCGGACGGACAGCTCATCGCCTACGTCGTCATCCCCCCTTCCCTGGAAGGTCGTCACACCAAGATGTACTTGGTTTCGCCCAGAGGAGGGGAGCCCAGGCCCTTTTGCCCCGATCTCCAGCCGGAGTTCGTCGTTCAAGGAGGCACTCTAGTCTGGTCCCCGGACAGCAAATACCTGATCTTCCGCGGGCGGCGGATCGACGATCCCCGGTCCGGGGATTGGTGGGCGGCCCCGATCGACGGCGGGGCGGCCGTCCGGACGCATGCCGTCGAAAACATCGGGCTGACGGTCCCCGTCCAATACCCCGTCGGGTGGATGGGGAATGACATCTACTACGTCTTGGGGACGACCATCGAGGGCGTCAATATCTTCCGAGTGCCCATCGATCCCAAAGCCCTGACGATCAAGGGGCCCGCCGAAGCGGTCACCTCGGGGCCGGGGATGAAGATCTTCTCGTCGGTCATGCCCGACGGCCGGGTCGTCTTCACCAACATGACGGCCACGATCACCACCTGGAGCATGTCCGCCCGGGCC
>VGJC01000044.1 GCA_016867635.1 Candidatus Aminicenantota bacterium
TGCTCCAGGCCATCGCCGACGCCGGCGGGCTGGCCGAGGGGGCCAGGCAGAACCGCATTCTCATCACGCGCAAAGATAAGGCGGGAAAAGAGCAGAAGATACGGGTCAACCTGAGAGATGTCATAAGCGGCAGGCGGAAGGACGTGGTGCTGCAGGAGGGGGATGTGGTGTTCGTGCCGGAGAGTTTCTGGTGAGGCGTAGATGAAAAACAGCAATGAGATACAGCTAGCCGATTACGAGTTCGCCGAGCAGCCGGAGATCAACCTCAGGGACCTCTGGGAGAGGCTTTGGCGGCGCAAGGGGACCGTGTTTGCCGTCGCCCTGGCCGTTTTCGTATTGGGGGCCTTCTGGACCTTCATCCAGAAGCCCGTCTACACGGCCAAGTCCACGGTCCTCATCGAGAAGGAGCCCAACATCCTGTCGTTCGAGCAGGTGTTCCAGATCGAGTCGATGCGCGACGATTTCTACCAGACGCAGTACCGGCTCCTCAGCGGCCGGGGGCTGGCCGACATGGTCGTCGAGAGGCTCAAGCTCTACGCCAACGAGGAGTTCATCGGCAGTCCTGAAAAGCGTAAGGGCCCCGTGGACCCGAACAATCATGTTTTTCGTGAAGGGCTGATAAACAGCTTCCTGGGACGGCTCGACGTCAAGCCCGTCCGCCTGACGCGGCTGGTCGAGGTCTCGTTCCGGGCCCGCGACCCGCGGCTCGCCGCCGCGTGCGTCAACGAGCTGACCAATGCCTTCATCGACCTCAACATCAACATGAAGTACGCGGCCACGGAGCAGGCCACGACCTTCCTGTCGGAGCAGATCGACGGCCTGCAGGCCGAGATCGAGCAAAAAGAGCGCCAGCTCCAGAGCTTCGGGGCCGAGGCCAACATCATCGCCCTGAGCGACACCGAGACGACGGTCATCGACCGCCTGAGCCATTTCAACAAGGCCCTGACCGAGGCCCAGATCGAGCGTTCGCGCAAGGAGGCCGTCTGGAACAACCTGCGCAGCGTGACCTCCGACTACGTGCCCGAAGCCATCACCAACCCCCTCATCCAGAGGCTGCGCGAGGACTACGTGAGGCTCAAGCGAGAGGTCCAGAAGATGGAGGAGCGCTTCCAGCCCGGTTATCCCGAGCTGCAGCGCCTGCAGGTCGAGCTGGAGACCGCCCGGCGGTCGCTCGCCGACGAGGTCCAGAACCTGGTCAAGGGCGCCTTTTCCGAGTACCAGACGGCCCTCAACAAGGAGCGCTCGCTCGAGGCCGCGTTCAACGCACAGAAGAACGAGGCCTTCGAGATGAACAGCAGCGCCGTGTTCTACAACAGCCTCAAGGTCGAGGTCGAGAACAAGAAGATGCTCCTCAACTCGCTGTTGAGGAGAGAGAGCGAGACGGGGGTCGAGGCTCGATTGAGGGGGCTTCGGACCTCGAATGTGAGAGTGGTGGACAGGGCGCGCGAGCCGGTGAGGCCGTCGAGCCCGAACAAGAAGCGCAACCTGGCGCTGGCCCTCATCCTGGGGCTGACAGGAGGCATCGGGCTGGCCTTCCTGTTCGATTTCCTCGACAACAGCGTCAAGACGAGCGAGGACGTCGAGCGGTATGCGGGCCTGCCGACGCTCGGGGTCGTGCCGAAGTTCACCCTGGAGGGCGCGGCCAAGGGGTATCTTTACGGGCGGGGCGGGCCGAAAAAGCCCAAGGCCCTCAAAGGCGACGTGAAGCGGCTCGGGGCAGGGGACAAGGCCCTGAGAAAGGCCGTCGAGAAGGAAGAGCGCAAGGAGGAGAAAGAGCGGGAGCGGAAGAGGATGGAGCGGGGCGACCTGCTCGACCTGGAAAAGGCCGTTGACGAGCTGGGCCGGGAAGCGGGCTTGGGAGCTTCAGGCGGGACGGGCGAGGCGGCGGCCGAGGCGGTAGCGGCTTCGGCGGGCTCGGATGCGGCCGAAGCTGCGGCGTTGAAGCCGGCGGGGGCGCCGTTCGTGGCCGCCGTCGAGCAGGCCGAGCCGCCCCGGTCGATCGAGCTCATCCCACATTTCTTCCCCAACTCGCGGCTGGCCGAAAGCTACCGGTCGATAAGGACGGCGCTTCTGCTGTCGTCGGCCGACGACCCGGTCAAGGCCGTGGCCGTCACCAGCGCCCTGCCCGGGGAAGGCAAGACGGTGTCGGTGGCCAACCTGGCCATCACCCTGGCTCAGTCGGGCAAGACCGTGCTCATCGTCGACGCCGACCTCCGCAAGCCGCGCCAGCACCGGCTGTTCAAGGTCAAAAACACCTACGGGCTGACGACGTATCTGACGGATTCGGTCGAGGTCGGGAAAGTCGTCAAGTCGACGGAGATCCCGAACCTGTTCCTGATCAACGCCGGGCCGCTGCCGCCGAACCCCGCCGAGCTGCTGGGCTCGGAGAAGATGACCCGGTTCATCCGGATGATGCGCGATGAGTGCGACTTCATGCTGTTCGACATGCCGCCCATGCTGGAGATCAGCGACGCGCTCATCGTCGGGGCCAAGATCGACGGGGTCATCCTGGTCATCTGGGGCGACCGGACCTCGCGCGAGGTGCTGAAGAAGGTGCGCGAGCGGCTGGACCTGCTGAAGGTGAGAACGCTCGGGGTCATCATCAACAATGTGAATATACCGAGGGGGGGCGGTTATTATAAAGACTATTATTATCACTACGGGCAGAGATGAGCGGGCCCGCAGAAGACCGAAGAAGGGGTCAGACCTTCAAACTTCACCCCCAGAGGGCTGAAGTGTTGAACGTGCTGACCCCATTCTAAAGATGATCGACCTTCACACGCACCTGCTGTGGGACTGGGACGACGGGCCGGACGACCGGCTTCAGTCCCTGCAGATGTGCCGGACCGCGTCCAGCGACGGCATCACGGCCATCTGCCTCACGCCCCACATCTTCCGGATGAACCGCCACGGCGACGACCTGGGCGTCCTGCGCGAGCGGATGGTCGAGTTCAAGCGGGAGATGGCCCTGACCGGGCTCGAGTTCCACCGGGGCGCCGAGGTCTTCGTCCACCCCGAGGTCGTCCAGGCCGTCGAGAAGTACCGGTTCACGATCGACGAGACGAGCTACGTCTTTCTCGAGTTCCCGGCCGAGGGCGTGCCGGCCGGGGCCCGCAACGTCCTGGCGGCCCTGCTCGGCAAGGGCTTCGTGCCCATCATCAGCCACCCCGAGCGCAACCGGGGCTTCGCCGAGCGGCCCGAGATCCTCTGCGAGTTCGTGACCATGGGCTGCGCGGCCCAGGTGACCGCCGGCAGCCTGACGGGCGAGTTCGGACGGGAGACGCGCCAGACGGCCGGCCTGTTCCTGCTCCACAACCTGGTCCACATCATCGCCAGCGACGCCCACCGCCCTGTGGGCCGGGCGCCTGTCCTGAGCCGGGGGGTGGCGGCGGCGGCCAGGATCGTCGGCGAGCCCAAGGCCCGGGCCATGGTCACGGAGGTGCCGCGGGCCATCCTAGAGAATAAGGTCCTTCCCGACTGGGGCGAGCCCCAGAACCCCCTGCAGCGCAAGACCTGGACGCGGCGGCTCTTCTCCCGGCCCAAAGAGCCCTTCGTTTTCAAGATCAACAGGTGAGCGGCGACAAAACAGTTGACAAAGGGTTTGTCGCATGTATTATAATGCCCTCAAGGAGTCCCCGAAATGATCGCAAGCCGAGTTTTAAGGTCTAGGTCCTTGGCCGTCGGCTTGACCGCGGCGTTCGTCCTCATGGTGACCCCCTTGTCCGATTTCGGCCAGACGACGGCTCTCACCAGGGCGGGAATGCTCTTGGGGACCGTCAACACCGAAGGAATGAAGGCCCGTGTCGCCGGAGCCGTCGTCAAGATCCGCAACCTCAACAATCAGAAGGAGTACGTCAGCCTGCCGACCGACGCCAAGGGGAACTTCCGCATCATGGGCATCGAGGAAGGCTGGTACACGGTCGGCGTCTCGGCCAGCGTCGGCGATTTCAACCTGAATTACGGCATCTACATCAAGGCCGGGACCACGGCCAAGCTGGCCCTCGAGATGCTCCCCGGCGGGATGCTCGAGGGCACCGGGGGAGGAGGAGCGAAAAAGGGCTTCTTCAAGACCCCGGCCGGGATCCTGACCATCATCGCCCTCGCGGGCGGCGCCGGATTTGGCGTCTATCAGCTAACGAAGGGCGAAGAGGACGTCTCCCCGACCAGATAATTTTTTCCTTGACAGAACGCGTTGATATCATTATATTTATATCAATCATGAAGAGGGGAAGCCCGGAATGAAGATTAAAACCCCTGTCTCTTCCCGGTTGTTAGCATGTTTTCTGGCGGCATCCGTGGCCGTCATGACCATCCCGGTCGCGCATTTCGCCCAGGCCGCGGCGCCCGCCGACGGGGCCCTCATGGGCTATGTCTATGATGTGGACGAGCGAACCCCGGTCCGCAATGTCGTCGTCAAGCTCCGCAACGTGGTCACTCAGCACGAATACTCGAGCGAGCCGACGACCCCTCTCGGGATGTACAGCATCACGGCCATCGAGGAGGGCCGCTACCTCATGGGCGTCCAGACGCCCAACGGCGCCTACAATTTCCAGTACAGCCTGTACCTCAAGGGCAGCGAAACGGCCCGGCTGTCGGTGGCCTTGAACCCCAAGGGCTTCTCGCCCCTGCAGCAGACGGGCGGGGCCGCCGGGGATGACAAGCCCAAAGGATTTTTCAAGTCCCCGATGGGCCTTCTGACGCTGATCGTTGTCGCCGAGGCCGTCCTCTTCGCCATCGTCCTCATCGAAAAGGAAGCCTCTCCTATCAGATAGTGCCTTGGCTGTTGTAACCTTTTATGTTGTTGATTCGGTTGAGCCGAGTTTCCAGAAGTGCCTCACAACTGTCGAAAATGAGTCTAAAAAAGAGCTTGACATCGGTTTTTTATTGTATTAGGATAATTCAAAATTGAATCAAGGGGAGGCAGACATGTTCGAAAAAAACATCTTCCGGTCAAAGGTATTGGTTTTCGGCGTTCTGACGGCCTTCGTCCTTATGGTGACGCCGGGCGCGGGCTTGGCCCAAGCCCCGGCCGCGCCCCAGGGCGGGTCGCTTGTGGGCTTCGTCTATGACAAGGACATGGCCAAGCCCGTCGCCGAGGCGGTCGTCAAGATCCGCGAAGTAGCCCAAGGAAAAGAGTTCTCCAGCTCGCTGTCCGACGAGAACGGCATGTACGCGATCACCGGCGTGCCGGAGGGCCGCTACATCCTGGGGATCAACACGCCGTCGGGCGACTACAACTTCGATTACATTCTGCACCTCAAAGCCGGCGAAACGGCCAAGCTGTCGGTCGCCCTGCAGAAGGGCGGCGGGACGACGGGCGCCGATGCCCCGAAGAAAAGCTTCTTCAAATCGCCCTTGGGCATCGCGCTTTTGATCACCGTGACCGCCGTCGGGCTGTACATCGCCTTCGGCAAGGAAGAGGCGGCTTCGCCCATCCGCTAACCTGTACGAACGGGGACACGTACCGAAGGTACATGTCCCCGTTTCACTAACCTGCCTTGGCTGTGGGAACCGGCTCATATAAAACAAGATAGGCTCTTTGTAAGGCCTGTTTTTAGCCCTTAATCGTCTTTTCTCCCCAGCAAAAGCCGCTTTAAGCGATAAAATCCCTGCGATCGCTCAAACCAATGCCGGCCCAAGCCATCGTCTTCTGGGGCCTGGTCGCCGTCCTCGTTTTCGTCCCCCTGCCCATCGGCTCGGTCGAGGAATGGGCCATATTCGTCTTCGAAGCGGCCACGATCGTTCTGTTTCTCGTCTATGTGGCGGGCGCGGTCGTTGCCGCAGCGCGGGCGCGGAATGCGGCTTACGGCGGGAACGGCCATCCCCCTGCCGAAAATACTCGTCCGGGTGACCTATGGGGCTCGAGCCCAAGCCCCGGTCTCGACGACGGCGACCAAGAGGGAGAAGGCCCCGGCGCAAGCTCCGCTCTGCGCTTCCCCCTCGCTCTCAAGGTCCTCCTCGGCGTCTTCCTGGCCGTTTCCCTCCTCCAGGTCGTCCCCCTGCCCGCCGGCCTCGTCAAGGTCCTCTCGCCCCGGGCCTTTGCCATCCACCGGAGCCTGGCCGTCGACGGCATCGCCGCCGCCGCCCCCGCCTGGATGCCCCTCTCCCTGTCGCCCGCCGCCTCGCTCTCGAAGCTTGTCCTGACCCTCTGCTACGGCCTTTTCGCTTTCCTCGTCTTCCGCACGGCCCGAACGCGCCGGCGCCTGGAGATCCTCGTCCTGGTCATCCTCGGATCGGCCCTCTTCCAGGCTTTCTACGGCATGGCCGAGACCTTCAGCGGACACGAGATGATCCTCGGCCGCCCCAAGCGCTACAACCTCGGCTCGGTCACCGGGACCTTCGTCAACCGCAACCACTTCGCCGGCTTCCTCGAGATGGCCTTCCCGCTGAGCCTCGGCTACCTGCTCGTCAAGGCCCGCTATTTCCAGATGGAGCGGGGCCTGTCCCTGCGCCGGCGCATCCTCTGGTTCGGGCAGGAGAACCTCCAGTGGACTTTCCTCTACGCCCTGGCCTCGGTCTTCATCGGCGTCGGGCTCGTCTTCTCGAAGTCGAGATCGGGGATCATGATCCTGCTCCTGACCGTTCTGCTGGCCGGCGTCGCTGCGGTCGCCTGGCGCGGGCTGTCCGACGAGGAGTCCGGCGCCCGCCGCCGCTTTGGACGCCTCGTTCTAGGCGTTTTCGCGGTCGTCCTGGCCGCCGCGCTCTATTTCGGCATCGGCCCCATCATCGCCCGTTTCGCCGAGTCCGACATTTCCAAGGATGCCCGCCGCACCTTCTACCGGACGACGGCCCGGATGATCGGCGACTACCCCCTGTTCGGGACGGGCAAAGGGAGCTTCCCCCACGCCTACGCGATGTACGAGGAGGTCGATGACCGCCTTCGCCTGTCCTTCGCCCACAACGATTTCCTGGAATTCGCCGCCGAGAACGGGCTGCCGGGGGGCGCGGCCCTGGCCGCGGCGGGGATCGGGCTGGCCGTCGTGCTGGCCGGGCTCTGGCGCCGCCGACGGTCGAACTTCGCCAAAGGCATCGGCCTCGGGGCCCTGCTCGGGGTCACGGCCATCCTCGTTCATGGGCTTTCGGACTTCAACCTCCAGATCACGGCCAACGCGGTCTATTTCGTGACCCTGGGGATCGTCGGGCTGAACGCGCTCGCACGGCGCGGAGAAGAGAATGGGGACGCGTTTCGCTTAGGTGAGGAAGGCGGGCCGGGCAGCAGGGGAGAAGAGGCGATGCCGGGCGGGCTGCCAGGCAGGCCCAGGGGGTCACGCAAATTCGGCCGGGGTTCCCATCCACGGGTCCGTGCCGCGCGCATCGCGCCCCTCATGCGCCCCGCGGCCGCCGCCCTGGCCGCCGCCGTCCTCCTCGTCCCGGCCGTCCGCGATTTCCTGGGCTTCCATCACCTCGCCCGCTACCGCCAGGCTCGCTCCGCCGTCCGCAGCGTCGAGAGCGGCTTCCCCGTCCTCGAGCCCCGCATCCTGGCCGCCGTCCGGGCTTCGGGACGGGCCGAGTTCCGTGTCGAGCAGGCCCGCCTCTACGTCGAGATGGCCCGCGTCGACAACGACGCCGGCCGCGACGAGTCCCGCGACCTTCACTGCGACCGGGCCGTCGACGCTTTCGCCTCGGCCATTCACGCCAATCCCATCGACGCCTTCACGCACTACGAGATGGGGATGGTTTTCCTCCTCTACAATTTCCCCCTCATGACCTACGCCGACCGGGCCAAGGTCCATTTCCACCGGGCCCTCGAGCTCAAGCCGGCCGACGAGTTCCTCAACCTCAACGTCCTCTTCATCCACCTGACGTGGTGGGACCTGCTCGAGGACGAGGACAAGGCCTACGCGGCCGCGCTCCTGCGGCGCATGACGGCCGTCGATCCCGGCTTCCCCGCCAAGCTCGAAGCCCGCTGGAAGCAGAGCTTCAAGACCCTCGACCGCCTCCGCGACATCCTCGCCGAGCTCCCCCGCTGAAGGCGGTCAATAGCTCCCCTGCCGCGAATCTGCGGCGACCATGCTCACGATCCTTTCCTTGTCGTCCACGACGTAGAAAAAACGGTAGGGCCCTATCCGGTACCGCCAGGTCTCGGGCTTGAAGCCCCTCAATTTCTTGACGTTGGCCCCGAAATACGGCTGGGCCCTCAGCTGGGGATAGACCATATCCCGAAGCCTGGCCGCGAGCTTTTCCCGCCTGGCCGGAGAGATCCTCTCGAGATCGTCCAGGAACTGGTCGGTCTCGAAGAGCCTGAACTCACTCAACGAACCGGCCTTTCCTCTCCTTGGCCTGTTTGGCCCCCGCCTTGATCCTCCGGACGAGTTTGTCGTCCGAGAGGATGCCGGCCATCTCGTCCTCGTCCGCGAACCGGATCTTCTCGATCTGCTTCAGGGCCAGGGTTTCGATGGCGTTGGAGATGTTCCGGTTCTCCATGCGGGCGTACTCCTTGAAGACCTCGTAATGGTCTTCTGAAACGCGCAGGGTGATCGTCTTGGGCATGATGCGAATGTCCTTAAATAGATTCTATTAGATTCTATTAGCATCTATCATCATTGTCAAGCCGGGCGGGTTGACCGGGCGCCTATGAATGGCCCGCCGCTCGGTTGGATTTCAGAGCTAAAAAAGGGCGTTAAATTCTGGCTGGGAAAGCTCGTTGAGAATCCCGAGATCATGTCCCAGGGGAGGACCATAAAAGAGCTCATCGAAAACATTAAGGACGCCTACTATCTGTCTGACGCCCGCGGCTTCAGCAGCAGGTCCTGGAAGTCGTAGCTGAAGTCGACGTCGGGGGAGAAGGGCTTCATCCGGGCCTCGACGATCTCCCCGCTCTCGTCGAGGACGAAAGTCACGTAGGCGTCGGCCCGAAGCTCCCTGTCCCGCCATCGGACGACGAACGTCTCCCGGCTCCAGTGCTCCAGGTCGCCGACGAGGCCCGGCGACTTCGTGAAGCGCATGACGAGCCTCCCGCCCTCCAGCGCCACGTCGACCGCCCCGTACCAGGCGTCCTCGTAGGTCCGCGCGTACTCGGCGAGCGGCAGCGAAGGCTTGACCCCCGCCTCCCGGCGCGCCGCGGCCTTCTCGAGCGTCTCGGCCGTCGACGCCCGGCGCCTCTCCCGGACCTTGAGATAGGCGGCCGCCCAGTCCGTCTTCGGGGCCCCGAGGTAGTGGTCGAGGACCGCGTACACGATCGACTGGAAGGCCTCACTCGACTCCTGGTTGGTCAGGACCGCGACCCCCAGCCCGAGCTCGGGCACGAGCGCCAGGCGCGAGACGTAGCCGGTCAGGCCGCCCGTGTGGCTGACCAGCTTTCGCCCCCGGTAGTCGTTGACGTTGAACCCCAGCGCGTAGCCGCGGAAGTTCATGCGCTGGGCGGCGAGCTCCGGCGCCGGCGGCGCGATCGGCATCGGGGTCACCAGGGCCGTCAGCTCGCGGGCTGTCCTCTCGGAGAAAAGGCGCGTACCGTCGGCGAGCTTGCCCTCGGCAAGCTGGACGAGCATCCATTTCGCCAGGTCCTCGGCGTTCGACAGGATGCCCCCGGCGGCGTTCATGTTGTCGTTCTCCGACGGCGCGACGGCGCGCACTCCGCTCTCGAGCGGGGCGTGGGGGAAAGCGAGGTTCAGCCCCGCCGCGTCCGCCGTGTGGCGCGGACGGCTGTCCTTCATCCCGACCCTGGCGAAGATGCGCTCGGCGATGAAGTCCTCCCAGCGCATTCCGCTGACGGCCTCGATGAGAACCCCGGCCGCGACGTAGAGCATGTTGTCGTAGGCGTAGGCCCCGCGGAAGCTCCGGGCCGGCGGGATCCAGCGCAGCCGCTCTACGATCTCCCGGCGCGAGTACTCGGACGGCGGCCAAAGCAGCAGGTCCCCCGCGCCCAACCCCAGCCCGCTCCTGTGCACGAGCAGGTCGCGGACCGTGATCTCCCGCGTCACGTAGGGGTCCCACATCTGGAACCAGGGCAGGTAGCGCGTGACGGGCGCGTCCCACTCGATCTTCTTCTCGTCGACCAGGATGCCCAGGGCCGTGGCCGTGAAGGCCTTGGTGTTGGAGGCGATGCCGAACAGCGTCCGGCCGTCGACGGGCGCGGGCCCGCCCATCTTGCGGACCCCGTAGCCCTTGGCGACGACGACCCGGCCGTCCTTGACGACGGCCAGGCCGACCCCCGGGACCTCGAAGGTCTTCATGACCGAGGCGACCAGGGCGTCGAGCCCGGGCGGCGGGGCGGCGGCGGCGGCGGGCGCGGGCGCCTTGACCTGCCCTGCGGCCAGGGCCGCCAACACGACAACGAACGCCAGCACGAACGCTCTTTTCTTGATCATACCGGGAGCATAATTCCCTCATTCCGGCTTGTCAACATCATATACGGACCTTCTGCAGTGGCCGGGGCATTGGAACGAAGCGATGGCGAAAGATGTCCCCCTGAAGACCCCCATAGCGGAGGGGGACCCGTCGCTTGGGCGACGGGGGAACCGTCGGGACAGGTTCCCGGGGGTTTGGGGGGCTAAGGGGGACATCTTTCGGCATAAAGCATTCAAGAATATCCCCGGGAACGGCAGAAGGGCCGAATAATTCGTGTTGCAATTCGCGCCGAATCGGCTATCATAGGCCCATGCGCAAGGTCATCACCTACGGGACGTTCGACCTCATCCACCGCGGCCACATCAACATCCTGCGCCGCGCCCGTGAGCTCGGCGACTACCTGATCGTCGCCCTGTCGACCGACGAGTTCAACGCCGGCAAGGGCAAGCGCGCCTACTACACCTACGAGGAGCGCAAGCAGATCCTCGAGTCCATCCGCTACGTGGACGAGGTCATCCCCGAGTCCAGCTGGGAGCAGAAGCTCGGCGACGTCCTCAAGCACGGCGCCGCGGTCTTCGTCATCGGCGACGACTGGACGGGCAAGTTCGACTTTCTCAAGCCCCACTGCGAGGTCGTGTATCTCGCGCGGACCGAGGGCATCTCGACGACCAAGATCCGCGAGGACCTCAACTCCCAGGACCACGTCAGCCCCTGGGTGCGGCTGGCCAACATCCTGCACATCCCCGTGCGCCAGTCGGCCGGGCGGTTCGGGCCCGCCGGGGCCTCGGAGGCCGGCGAAGCCGGCGCCCTCAAGCCGTCGTCCAAGCGGCTGCCCTTCCTGCCGCGCGTCGGTCCCCGCAACTGAGCTCCGCGGGCCCGCCCTCCGGCCGCCCTTCCGCCCTCTCCCGGGCCCTCCTGTCAACATCCTGGCATTGACCCCGCCTCGGCCCCTGTCTTAGAATGAGGGGCGAAATCCCACTCCGTCAACCCCGAAGGAGGGCATCATGAGAAACGCGCGCCGCCCGCGCGGACGCTGGCTCAGGCCGGTCCTGGTCGTGATGGGCCTGGCCGTCGTCCTGTCATTCCTTTACGCGAAGGAGGAGAAAGTGTTCAACGGCCTCGGACTGGGGCTCGGGAACCTGTCGCGCCTGTCGAAGGCCCAGACCCGGTCGATCAGCCCCGAGAACTTCACCGGTGAGAAGGGCAAGGCCGGCATGTCGACCGACGGCCCGGCCATGAGGGCGGCCCGCGACCTCGGCCAGGGCTGGAAGGTCTCGCCCTACGTGCGCGTCCCGGCGGGGGAGACCTTCGTCATGGCCGACGTCAAGGGCATGGGCGCCATCCAGCAGATCTGGCTGACGCCGGCCGGCAACTGGCGCTTCGCCATCCTGCGCATCTATTGGGACGGCGAGACCGAGCCTTCGGTCGAGTGCCCGGTGGGCGACTTCTTCGCCTGCGGGTGGGGCCAGTACGCCCAAGTCACGTCGCTCCCCGTCTGCGTCAACCCGGGCAGCGCCTTCAACTGCTACTGGGAGATGCCCTTCCGCAAGAGCTTCAAGATGACCATCGAGAACATCGCCGACAAGCCCCTGCCCCACGAGGCGCCCAACACCAACCAGTTCACGGTCTACTACCAGATCAACTACACCCTGACCGACGTGCCCGACGACGCGGCCTACTTCCACGCCCAATTCCGGCGGGTCAATCCGCTCAAGTACAAGGACGTCTACACCATCGTCGACGGCATCAAGGGCTGGGGCCACTACGTCGGCACCTACATGGCCTGGGGCGTCAACAACAACGGCTGGTGGGGCGAGGGCGAGATCAAGTTCTACATGGACGGCGACAAGGAGTTCCCGACCATCTGCGGGACGGGCACCGAGGACTACTTCTGCGGCTCCTATAACTTCGACGCCAAGGCGCCCGACGGCTCGAGGCAGTACCGGGAGTTCACCACACCCTACGCCGGGCTGCCGCAGGTCATCCGCGGCGACGGGCTCTACCAGGTCCAGCAGCGGTTCGGGATGTACCGCTGGCATATCATGGACCCCATCCGGTTCGAGAAGGACCTCAAGGTGACCATCCAGGCGCTGGGCTGGCGGTCGGGGGGGCGGTACCTGCCGCTTCAGGACGACATCGCCTCAGTGGCCTTCTGGTACCAGACGGAGCCGCACGCCAAGTTCCCGAAGCTTCCGGACAAAGATTACCTGGAGATCATCTGAGCTAGTTGAGGCCGATCTGCTCGAGGACGGACTGGATGTAGTCGCCGGGCGGATCGGTCTTGGCCGCGAAGGCCGCCCTGAGGGCCGCGATCTCGCGGACGAAGGGGGCGAAGTCCGAGGGGTCGCTCCAGTTGGCCATGGTCAGCCGCTCGAGGCTGTCCTTCATCGCCGGGACGTTGAGGATCTCGTCCAGGTAGGCCGGAAGCACGCCGGACTCCTTGTCGCAGAACCGGACGACGCGGAAATAGACCTTGCGCAGGACCTCTTGCTGGTTGAGGATCTCCTGCTTGAGGAGGAACAGGTCCTTGACCGACTCGGTACGGGTCAGCTGGTCGTGGAGGTCGCGGGCGCCGGCGCAGATCTTACCGATGGCCGTCACGAAGGACTCGCCGTCGAGCATGGCCGTGGTGCCCACTTCGAAGAAGCCGAGCTCGATGCCGTTGTTGATGGGCTCGGACTTGCGGTAGTCGGCCAGGACCTTCGAGAGCGAGTCCGAGGTGCGGGCCTGTTCGGGGACGACGTCCTCGATCGTTTCGGGCGCGGCGGGGGCGGCGGTGTGGGGGGCGGCGTGGGAGGCGGCGGCCGGGATGTCGTCCCAGCCGGGGTCGGACTCGGCGAACTCGGCGCCGTCCGGCGGGCCTTCGGCGGCCGGCTCGGCGTAGGAGGCCGGGGGGGCCGTTTCGACGGGCTCGGCGGCCGGCTCGGCGGGCTCCGTCGCGGAGGCGGGTGAGGGCTCGGGTGAGGGCGCGGAGGCGGCAGCGGGCTCAGCGGACTCGAACGGCGCGGCGTCGTGGGCCTCGGAGCCGTTGGACGAGGTCAGCAGGGCCTGGACCTTCTTCATCTTGCTGAGCTCCTTGGACCAGTCGACGGGGGGCTCTGAGGATTCCGAGAAGGCCGGCAGCTCGGAGGCGATGCCGGCATGGCCCTTGAGAAGCTCCCGGAGGGTCGAGGTTTCCTCGACCGCGCGCTGCCGGATCTCGGCGAGCTGACGGCTGAGATCGTCGATCCTCTGGAGCTCGTCGATGGACAGGGTGGCCGCTTGTTCCATCAGCTTATGATGGTCCATGGCCCGGACGAAATGCTCCTGGATCCGGGTCCGCAGGCTTTCCCTGGCGAGCTCGAGCTCGGTCATGACCGCACGGTGCTCTTCGAGGATCCCCCGGACCTTTTCGAACTCCCGGCGGACGGTGTCGATCTTCTTCTGGGCTTCCTCTTTTTCCCGGTTGATCTTTTCGAGGAGGCCCTTTTCGACTTCGCTCTGCTGGGCCGCGAAGAAGGCCTCCATCTGTTTCTCGATGTTCTCGATGGCGGCGGCCGGCCCGACGCGGCTTTCGTTGGCGTTCAGCATGATGCCCTCCTTGTTTCCATTCTCGCGCGATCGACGAGTTCCGTGTTCGCACTCCTGTCGTTCAACGGGACCAGTTTGCCGGAGGGCCCCGGGCGTGGCAATCACCTATCGTGGCGATTGGGGGAGGGATATTGCCTCACTTCCTCTCATCGCGGAGGGTGAGGCGGGAACCGCCGCCGGCGTCCTTGGGGAGATGCGGGACGCGGGCAGGGAAAGCGGGACGAGGGAGGCGGGGCGTGCGATGTGAGGATCGGGAAGGCGCGTCAGCTCTGGACGGAGGACGGGACCGTGGTCTGGCCTTTCCCGTAGAGGTGGTTGATGAGGACCATGACGCCGCTGGGGATGCCGTGCTGGAACTCGACGCCCATCTCGTAGAGGCCGGCGGCGATGGCCCGGATCCAGCGGACTTCGGCCCGGACCTTGGCGACCTGTTTCGACCGGGAAAGGTAGAGCGTGATCTTGAGGGAGGAACCTTGCTCGAAGAAGACGTCGGTGACGATGCGCGCCCCGCCGAGGGAGATGTCGTGGGTCAGGGCGTTGATGGTGTGCGCTTCGTTGCGGGAGGCCGCGCCGGGAAGCTCGATGTGGACCCTGTTCTCCTCCTCGATCCGCCTTTCCTTACGGTTGTCTTTGGTCACCGGCGCACTTTCCTTTTAATGAAGATCGCGGGCATTGGCTCGCTCTCTGTACGCGCCAATGATATACCCCCGAAAACCGGCGTCCATCGCCGTGAGGGGTGAATGAGGGGGGGATTATCCCTCACCCCCAATTTGGGGACATGATACCTATTTCCCCATTCCCCTGCCCCTGGGAGAGCGGCAAAAAAGGGAAATAGGTATCATGTCCCCCATTTAAAGGAGGGCGAGGAGCTCGAGCGGGGAGGCGATGACGGCGGCGGCTCCGTGGGCCCGGAGCTCCGATTCGGCGCGGAAGCCCCAGAGGGCCCCGACCGGGACCATGCCGGCGGCGACGGCGGTCAGCATGTCGACATTGGTGTCGCCCAGGAAGAGACAGGAGGACGGGGGGACGCCCAGGCCGGCGGCGATGGCCAGGGCCGTGGCCGGGTCGGGTTTGAGAGGTTGGTCGGGGAGGGCGCCGCGGACGGCGTCGAACGGGTGGCTAGGGAGCAGCTCGCGGGTCATGGTTTCCGTGAAGGGGTGGGCTTT
>VGJC01000045.1 GCA_016867635.1 Candidatus Aminicenantota bacterium
TCGGTCCAGGTGTCGCCGCCGTCGGTCGATTTAAAGAGGCCGCTTCCCGGCCCCCCCGAGTTGAGGCTATAGGGCGTGCGCCAGGCCTCCCAGAACGCGGCATAGAGGACGCGCGGGTTGGTCGGGTCGAGGATGAGATCGATGGCCCCGGCCCGCGGGTTGCGGTAGAGGACGCGCTCCCAGGTCGCGCCGCCGTCCTTCGAGCGGAAGACGCCGCGCTCTTCGTTGGGCCCGTAGACGTGGCCGAGGGCCGCGACGTAGACGAGGTCGATGTCGCGCGGATGGACGCGGACGCGCGAGATCTGGCGCGTGTCGCGGAGGCCGATGGGCGTCCAGGTCTTGCCGGCGTCGGTCGACTTGTACATGCCGTCTCCGTGCGAGACGTTGCCGCGGATGGGCGCCTCGCCCATGCCGACGTAGACGACGTTGGGATCGGCGGCGGCCACGGCGATGGCCCCGACCGAGCCGGTCTTGAAGAAGCCGTCGGAGATCGGGCGCCAAGAGAGGCCGCCGTCGTCGGTCTTCCAGACGCCGCCGCCCGTGGCCCCGAAGTAGTAGGTCAAGCGGTCTGCGGGGATGCCGTCGACGGCCGTGACGCGCCCGCCGCGGAACGGCCCGATGAGGCGCCATTCGAGGGCGCTGTAGAGGGCGGGATCGACGGCCGGGGCGAGGGCGGAAGCGGGGGCGGCGCGCCGCGCGGATACCATCGTTTTTTGCGCAGGCCCGGTTCGGACCCCGGAACGCGGCGACGTGGCGACGAGCTTCTGTGCGGGGGCCGCCGAGAATCCGTCGGAGCCGGTGTTTCGGGCAGTGGAAGAGATTTGATCCGCATCGTTCGCGAGGGCCTTTGTCCCATGGCCCGCGGCTCCGAGCGTCATGATCGCGATAACGGTGAGGGTCGCCAGGCCCAAAGCAAGACAGCGGGCCCTCCGCGTCCGAACGTTCGCGGAAACGGCATTCTTCATGATTCGACCTCCGACAGGTTTCGTATGGCCCGGATTATAACATATTGGGGTCGGACCTCAGATTTTCCTTTAATATCAGCGCGTTAGCTTGTTTCTGGCGCGTCTCATCAGTTTGCCGAGGGTCCCAATTTCGCGTTTTTAAGGGCAAAAACAAGGGGCTTGCGCCTCTTGGCTCGGCGCGCCGAAGGCGATATACTGCCGGAGCAAGGAGGTCGACCATGACTCGCACGTTCTTCTCATCCCGATCGATCAGAGCAGCGGTGATCATATCGGCGGCTTGGGTCTTGCTCATCCCGCTCGCCGTGGTCCCGCCAGCGCGGGCGTCCGCGTCGGCCCAGGACGCGCCCGCCCTCTCCCTCTCGAGCCTCCAGCGCCTCGAAAAGCAGATCCGCGACACCTTCAAGGGCGAAGAGGGCGAGGTCGGCGTCGCCCTCCTACACATCGAGACCGGCCGCGAGCTGGCCGTCAACGGCGACACCCTTTTCCCGATGGCCTCGGCCTTCAAGGTCCCCATCCTGGTCGAGGTCCTCTATCAGGTCAAGGAAGGAAGATTCGGCCTGGACGACGAGATCCGCGTCGGCAAGACCGACCAGCACATGGGAAGCGGCATGCTCTCGAGCCTGACCGCGCCGGGCATCGTCCTTTCGTTCCGAAACCTCGTCAACCTGATGATGCTCATCAGCGACAACTCGGCGACCGACATGCTGCTGGCCAAGGTCGGGGCGGCCAACGTCAACGCCCGGCTGCGGGCCCTGGGCATCGAGGGCATGTCCGTCGACCGGCCGTGCCAGAAGCTGATCATGGATTTCCTGGGCATGGACTACGCCAAGTACGGCCACCTGCCGCTCGACGAGATCACGGCCGCGAGGCGCGCGGGCGGCGGCTGGACGCCCGAGGAGCACAAGAAAGCCGTCCTGGCCTACAGCGCCGACCCTCAGGACCAGGCCACTCCCAAGGCGATGACGGCGCTGCTGGCCAAGATCTTCCGCAAAGAGATCCTCGACCCGGCCTCGTGCGACCTCGTCCTCGACATCATGCTGAATTGCCAGACGGGCGGCGGCCGGATCAAGGGCGAGCTTCCGCCGGGGACGCCCGTGGCCCACAAGACCGGGACGATCGCCGGCTCGGTGGACGACTGCGGGATCATCTACCTTCCCGACGGCCAGGGCCACGTTGTCCTGACCGTCTGGACCAAGAACTTCCTGGGCGATACGGAGGACGTCGAGGCCATCATCGCCCGCATCGCCCGCTTCGTCTACGACTATTTCTATTTCGTCGGGGTCGGACCTCCTCGGGAGCCGGCAACGGCAACGGCGTCTCTTGACAGGGGGCCGCTTCGGTCATAGATTGCCGGAAGATATTCAGGCAGACACCGACGATCCCGTGGGGAGGGCAGCATGTCGACGGACCCAACGCGCCGCGCGATCGCCCGGGCCTTCGCGCTTCTCTTTGTCGGGGGCCTCATCAGCGCGCCCGCCAGCGGCCAGACGGCGGTTTGGACGGTCAGCGAGGACCTGGAACGAGCCTGGAAAGGACGCGATTTCGCGCTCGTCGAGCGGATCGCGAAAAGGGATCTGGCGGCCATCCCCGGCCAGACCGGGGACCGGGCTGTCGTTCCCTTGGTCTATCTGAGCGGGGCGGAGACGGTCGCCGGCCGCCGCGCCGACGCGGCGGGGCACTTCACGCGGGCCGTCCAGGCCATCATCAAGGCGGCGTACAATGAGGGCTCCCCTCCTTTCCTGCGCGTCCGGGTCGCGCTCGCGGTCCTGATGCAGAACCTTCCCGCGCAGGCCCGGCCGGCGCTCCGCGCGGTGTTGCACGACTCGGTCGCCGCCCTGGACGGCCAGCCTCCCCCGGGGGACCCTACAACCACGAAGTCGGTCCGGGCCGTCATCGCCGCGGGCGTGGCCAGTCTCTGTCTGGCGGACAATGACGTCCCCGCCGCGGCCGCTCACGCCGACGAAGCCCTGCGCCTCGCCCCCCCGGCCGACCGTCTCGCGACAGGGTATATCATCGAGGATAATCTGTGGGACGACATATCCAGATTCACCATCCGGCTCCAATGGCTTCACTATAACCACTCGCCCCGGGCGACGGCCCTGATAGCGGCCTTGAGCGTGGAGATGAAGAGGCGCGATGCCGGCCGATTGAGGCCGATCGTCTTCGCCCTGGAGGACCTGTGGAACCGCGCCCTGTTCTCCGGGTCCCTCAAAGATGACCCGTTCCTGAGCGAGGAGCTGGACAAAACCTATAAGATGGCGCGCAGGGAGTTTTCAAGTCTCTGGACGGCCGTCGGCTCGTCGGCGCCGGTCTCTCCCGACGCGCTCGAAGGGGATCCCCGACTGGGAAAGGCCGGCCGCGCCTCCGTTAAGCGAGGCAGCAACAAGTACAGGAGGGAGTATCGATACACCAAGTCGCTCAGCCATTACAAGGTGACGCTGCCGGCCAGTCTCCCGGCCGCGGCCACGGCCGCGGGGAAGCCCCCGGGCGGCATCTGGTGGCTTTATCACATGGAGGACGGTCAGCTGCGGATCATCGGCCGGGCCCATATCGAGGGCTACCCCGATCGCCCGCGCGATCCTTACGTCCTCCGGGTCTCGAGGCTCGCCATAGGCAAGCTGTGGTGGGTCGGGGATTTCCTGCGCAAGGCTTGGGCCGAGGAAGCGGCGAAGGCCGTGGACGCCCTGGGCCCGATCTACGTCTCGCTCGAGCTCCTGGGCCCCGATTTCGCGGCCCTGCCGGGTCATCTGATCGATATGTTCAAGGACAGTCACCCCTGGGTGGGCATGACCGAGCGGCTGATGCGGGCCGGCATCCACCAATGCCGGGAGGGCATGGAGCATTGGGAATACCGCTGGGACCTGTTCTATCCGCCGTCCGCCCAGACAGGCGAGCCATTGAACTGCCTGATCGGGAAGATCATCCTTCGCAACGGCGTGGTGACGGAGCCCGATCCTCCCCCGGCCCGTTGATTCATTTGGGGTCGGACCACAGAATATCATTTAATATCAGCGCTTTAGCTAATTTTTGGTTAGGTCCATCAGTTTGCGGGAGGTCCAAATTCTGCTTTTTTGGGGGTAAAATTGGATCTGACACTTTTTAAAGCACATATATCCGCGCCTTCTTATTCTATGTAGCGTTTTTGCCCCCAAAAACGCAGAAATCCGGCTTCCCGCAAACTTATGACATGCCCTTCTATATTTGTAAGAGACTGATATTAAATGATATTCTGTGGTCCGACCCCGGATTAACCGCCAATTTCATTGAAATCCCGCTCCCGATGGGCTATTAATGGCCTCGATCGCCATTTCGCCATTACGAAGGAGATCCGCATGATCCGCGCCCGCCACGCTCGCCAAGCCCGCCGCGTCGCCCTCGCCGCCCTGGCCCTCGCGCCGCTCTTCGTCTTCGCCCATTCGGGCTCCGCCCCGCAGACCGACTGGGACACGGTCGCCCGCATCCGCGAGGAGGGCCTGCAGCGCTCCCAGGTCATGGACATCGTCGGCTACATGACCGATGTCATCGGCCCCCGGCTGACCCTGTCCGAGGGCATGAAACGGGGCCACGCCTGGGCCAAGGAACAGTTCGTCAAGCACGACCTGGAGAACGTCGCCCTGGAGCCGTTCATGGATTACGGCGTGCCCTGGGACAACGAGTACACCTCGATCCACATGATCGAACCGGCCGCCCAGATGATGGTCGGTTTCCCCCTGGCCCACACGCCCGGGACCAAAGGCAAGCTGACCGTCCCCGCCGTGATCGCGGACGTCCAGACCAAGGCCGAGCTGGCCAAGCTCAAGGGC
Organism: Candidatus Aminicenantota bacterium; assembly: GCA_016867635.1. Lineage (GTDB taxonomy): Bacteria > Acidobacteriota > Aminicenantia > Aminicenantales > Saccharicenantaceae > RBG-16-66-30. The sequence goes on from VGJC01000045.1 coordinate 4,769, forward strand.
AAGCTCAAGGGCGCGGCCGTCCTGATGACCCCGCCCCTGGCCATCGATCCCTACGCGATCCACGCCCCGATCAACCGTTACACCGACGAGGACCTGAAGCGGCTGGAAGAGACCGTCCTGCCGGCCCACAGGCCCTCGCCGCCCCCGGCCGCGGCCAACCCCGACCTGGCCAAGCCCGAAGAGAAGCTGGCTTTCTTCAAGGCCGAAGGCGCGCTCCTCGTCTTCCAATGCCCGGGCGGCCGGATCGGGGCCGTCACCGGCTTCTCCCGCCCCGGGACCAAAGAAGACAAGTGGTCCTACGAGGCCACCATGGCCTCGCTGCCGATCCTGTCGATCACCCCCGAGCACTACAACCGGATGTACCGGATCCTGCGGCGCGGCGTCCCGGTCAAGGTCGAGGTCGAGGTGCGCAACCGCGTCGGGCGGCAGCGCGAGATGGCCCACAACCTCGTGGGCGAGATCCCCGGCTCGGACCTCGCGGACGAGGTCGTCATCATCGGCGCCCACTTCGACACCTGGCACGCCTCCCCCAGCCCGAGCGACAACGGGGCCTCCTGCGCGGTGGCCTTGGAGGCCGCCCGCATTCTCAAGGCCGTCGGGGCCAAGCCGCGGCGGACCATCCGGGTGGCCTGGTGGGGCGGCGAAGAGCAGGGACTCTACGGATCGGGCGAGTACGTCAAGAAGCATTTCGGCGATCCGGGCGATCCCAAGATCGGGAAGAAGCCCGGTTACGACAAGTTCTCCGCCTATTTCAACATGGACTACGGGGCCGGGGCCTTCCGCGGCATCTACCTCCAGGGCAACGAGCGGGCCCGGCGCGTGATCGCGGCCTGGATGGCTCCGTTCCGCGACATGGGCTGCTGGGCGATCTCGAACCAGAGCGTCGGATCGACCGATCACGTGTCGTTCGACCGGGTCGGGCTGCCGGGCTTCCAGTTCATCCAGGACCGCATCCCGGGGACGGCCGGTCACACCAACCTCGACTTTCTCGACACCATCCAGCCGCAAGACCTGGTCAAGAACGCCGTGATCATGGCCGCCTTCGCCTGGCACGCGGCCACGGCCGACGAGCTCGTACCGCGGAAAGAGCTGAGATAGGAACGTTTTTGCCGCCAAAAACGCAAAAATACGGCTCCCGGCAAACTAATGACATGTCCCTCTATGATCATAATAGACTGATAATAAATAATATCCTGAGGTCCGACCCCAATTAAAAGGGCTTCACCATATCGCGCCGGAAATCCCACCCTCGAAATCACCCCTGGAGGCGATAGGAGGCTAGTCAGCGCCCCCCTAGCATGGGAGCGGAAACGAGCGGGAGCTTGCGAAGGAAGGTGCGATATGGAAAGCACGCATTACGAACCCAGGCCCGGGAACGGAAGGGCCCACGTCCACAGGCCGGCGAAGGGGAACGGGAAAAAGAACCTTGTCGTCTGCCCATACTGCCGTGAAACGGACCAGGTCATTCCCATCCTCTACGGCTACCCCACTCACACCCAGTTCCTGAAGGCCGACCGGGGCGAGGTCTATCTCGGCGGCTGCGAGATCACCCCGTACAGCCACTACTGCAAGCGCGACGACCGGGAATTCTAGGCCCCCCTTTTCCGGCGGCTCGGGACGTGCTATCCTAGCGCGCCGAGCCCGACCATGCGCCGACACGACATTGCCGCCGACACCCGCCCTCTGACGACCGGCCTCATCCTCCGCTTCTGGCTGCCCCTCCAGGCCACCTGGCTGATGATGGCCGCCGAGAGCCCGTTCCTGGCCGCGGTCATCGCCCGCCTGCCGGGAGCCAAGGAGAACCTGGCCGCCTTCGCCGTGGCCTCGGCCCTGGCCTGGATCGTCGAGTCGCCGGTGGTCATGATGCTGTCGGCCTCGAACACCCTGGTGCGCGACGGCGTCGCCTACCGCAAGCTCCTGCGCTTCTCCAACGCCCTGAACGCCGGCGTCACCGCGGTCATGGCCGTGCTCATCGTCCCGCCGGTCTTCGACCTCGTCGCCCGCCGGATCATGGGCCTGACGCCCGAGGTCGCCGGACTGGCGGGGCGGGCGATGATCTGGCTCCTCCTGTGGCCGGGGGCCATCGGCTTCCGTCGGTTCTACCAGGGAATTCTCATCCGCGACGGCCGGCCCCAAGCCGTGACCTATGGAACGGTCGTGCGCCTCGCGACCATGGCCGCGACCGGCCTCCTCCTGGCCCTCGCTTTCCGCCTCCCCGGGGCAAGCGTCGGGGCGGGCGCCCTCGGCGCCGGCGTCCTGGCCGAGGGCGCGGCCAGCTGGGCCATGGCCCGGTCGACCGTCCGGCGCCTGCGCGCGATGCCCGAAGAGGAGTGCGGTTTCGGGCGCGCCCTGACCCAGGCCAAGGTCGTCCGGTTCTACGCGCCGCTGGCCCTGACCTCGTTCCTGTCCTTCTTCGTCAATCCGCTGACGACCTTCTTCCTGGCCCGGGGGCGCCAGCCGATCGAGTCGCTGGCCGTCCTGCCGGTCATCGTCGGCCTGGCTTTCATTTTCCGCACGAGCGGCATCGCGCTTCAGGAGGTCGTCATCGCCCTGGCCGGCGACGGCCCGGAGAACCGCCGCACCCTGCGCCGCTTCGCCCTGGGCCTCGGGGCGGCGTCGGCGGCCGGCCTGGCCGCCATCGTATTCACGCCGCTCGGGACCGCCTGGTACGCCACGATCTCGGGCCTCCCGCCGGACCTGGCCGCCTTCGCCGTTCTGCCGGGGGCACTTCTCGTTCTCCTGCCCTTTCTCGAGTCCGCGCTGTCCTTCGAACGGGCCATCCTGGTCCGGTCGCACCGGACAGCGCCGATCAGCGTCGCCGTGGCCGTTCAGCTCGCGGTGACCGCCGCCGTGTTCACGCTCCTGGTCTTTGTACTGAAGAGCGTCGGGGCCGTGGCCATCGGCCCGGCGCTGACCCTGGGCTACGCCTGCGGGCTCGGCGTGCTCCTTCTCGCGCGCCGGATGCTCGGTTCCGGGCAGTGATCGCCGCGCCGGCCGTGCGCCGACGCCCCGGGATCCTCAGAATCCTCATGTCTCGCCCAGCCGACAGATCAGCGACGTGAGCGAAGACTTGGAACTTGGACCGATTTCCTCTATGATAGGCAATCTTCAGGGAACCTGAAGAGTCGCGGGAGGCACGGCCATGAAAAAAACCTTCTTCACCAGCGAGAGCGTCACCGAGGGTCATCCCGACAAGATCTGCGACCGGATCAGCGACGCCATCCTCGACGACCTGATCAAACAGGACCCGTATTCGCGGGTCGCGGTCGAGTCCTTGACGACCACGGGCACCGTGCACGTAGCCGGAGAGATCACCACCCGGGGTTTCGCGGACATCCAGCACATCGTCCGGCGGACGTTGAGAGAGATCGGCTACACGGACCCGCGCTTCGGCATCGACTGCGAGGACGCGGGCGTATGGGTATCGGTCCACGGTCAGAGCGTGGACATCGGCCGCGGCGTAGCGGCCTCGCGGGGCAAGGAGCAGGGCGCGGGCGACCAGGGCATGATGTTCGGCTACGCCTGCAAGGAGACCCCGGAGCTGATGCCGCTGCCGATCACGCTGGCCCACAAGCTGGCCATGCGGCTGGCCGAGGTCCGCAAGAAGGGGATCGTCAAGAGCCTGGGGCCGGACGGCAAGAGCCAGGTCACGGTCGAGTACCACGACGGAAAGCCGGTGCGGGTCGAGGCCGTGGTCATCGCCCAGCAGCACATCGAAAAGATGAGCGAGGAGCGGCTGAAGAAGGAGATCCGCAAGAAGGTCATCGACCCGGTGTGCGGCCGCTGGATGGACGGGCGGACCAAGGTCTTCATCAACGCCACGGGCCGGTTCGTCATCGGCGGGCCCGAGGGCGACACGGGGGTGACCGGGCGCAAGATCATCGTCGACACCTACGGCGGGATGGGCCGGCACGGCGGCGGCTGCTTTTCGGGCAAGGACCCGAGCAAGGTGGACCGGAGCGCGGCGTACGTCTGCCGGTACATCGCCAAGAACGTCGTGGCGGCGGGGCTGGCCGACCGGTGCGAAGTGCAGCTGGCGTACGCGATCGGGGTGGCCGCGCCGATGGCCGTCTACGTCGACACGTTCGGCACCGGCAAGATCCCGGAGGGGGAGATCGTCCGCCTGATCAAGAAGCACTTCCCGCTGAAGCCGCGGGACATCATCGAGAAGCTGAGGCTTCGCCGCCCGATCTATGTCAAGACCTCGGCCTACGGCCACTTCGGCCGCAACGACCCCGATTTCACCTGGGAGCGGACGGACAAAGCCCGCGCCTTGGCTGTCGCATCTTCCGGAATAAAAAGAAAATAGCCTCGAAGAGCGCCTGCCCGGCCGCCGAGGTTTAGCCTCCTCTTTTTTCCCAGTTAATGAGCGCGTTCCACAGCAGGCGGTGGTCCGAGCGGTTGAGGTCGCGGTGCACGGGGTTGAAATTGAAGGCGATGACCCGGCCCTTGCCCACCGCGAAGTCGAAGACGGCCGGACGGCCCTCGAGTTCGTCGTCGCCCTTGAGCGCGCCGCTGACCAGCATTTTGGGCTCGTCCTTTTTGGCCTTCTCGCGGGCCTCCCGCTCCTCTTTTGACAGAGCCGCCAGCGCCTCCGGGCTCTCGTCCTCGCGGTCCTCCTTGCGGAGCTTGGTGCCCCACTGGAGGACGACCGCGCCGCGCGCCGCGACGGGGACGTCATAAACGGGCATCGAGGTCCTGAAGACCGACCCCGTCTCCGGCAGCCCGTAGGCCAGGGGATGGTCGGGCCGCACGAACTTCACCCGCAGCTCCGAGCCCGGCGTAAAGAAGGCCCCCGATTTCCGGCGCACGTCGCGCACCAAGCCCCCGTCGAGGGCGAGCGAAGAGCCGTTGCCGAGCGTGACGAGCGTGCCCCCGGCGGCGATGTACCGCTCGAGGTTGGCCATGCCCGCCCAGCCGATACCTCCGGTGATATCCTCGGAGGCGGTCGGGACCCCGTGGCTCGGGTACTGCTTAGTCTTCGTGTAGGCCATCGGGCCGAACTTGCGGTCGATGCCGTGGATCTGGTCCTGGAGGCTGAGGTAGTTGTGGCCGAAGAGGATGACGTCGAACTTTTCGCTCAACCGGCCGGCGCGGATATCGTCGTCGCGGATATGGGTGTAGGGGATCTTCTGCCGGTCCAGGACGAGCCGGACCCAACCGACGGACTCGGTGTCGGCCCAGGTGTGCCACACGGCCAGGCGCGGCGCTTTTGATTCGTGGCGCGGCACGTCGGGCACGGCCGGGGCGCTCGCGAAATCCGCGGACAGCTCCGCCGCGGCGCGCTTCAGCACATCGACGAGCCCCTTCTGTTCGGGGAGGATCCACGAGCCGGCGGGATAATCGACGCCGCCCGCTTGGAACGCCTTGCGGGCGATCTCGACGCGGAAGGAGCCCAGGCGATGACGCAGGGCGAAAAGCGCTTCCTGGCCGGTGTCCTTCATCAGGAACACCGGGCCCGCGCCCTCGACCTTCCCGGCAACCTCGAACCCGGCCTGCAGCGGCGCGAGGGCCACGTCCTTGATCTTGGCGTCGTCGACGCGCTTGGCCTCGACCCCGAAGTGGACGGGAAGGGACCACGAGACGTCGTCGTAGGGCTCGTAGGCGGCGTCGGGCGGGAACATCTGGGGCAGGAGGAGGTCCACGGCGTAGTTGCGGTAGGGCTGGTCGAGCCGGACGACGTAGCTCCCGGCGGCGAACTCCCCTTCCTCGACCTTGAAGGCGCCGGTCGCGCGGCCGACCTCGATGCGCTGGGCGAGGAGCAGCTCGATCATCTCGGCGACGCGGCGGCGGTCGCCCTGTTCGGCCGGGATGACGAAGGCGTGCGGGCCGCCCTGGACGCCTTTCTGCCACGAATTGTAGCCCTTGCGGTAGAAGTCGCGGAGCATCTCCTTGGCGTTCTTGGCGGCGTAGTCGAGGATGGCCAGGCAGCCGGTCTGCATGTAGTTCGTGTTGTTGCGCAGCGACCAGCGGAACTTGCGGGGCGGCGGCAGGGGGCGGTACCATTCGCGGCTGGTCACGGGGCGGTTGACGTAGCGCTCCTCGTTCGGGCGGAGGACGCGCTCGACGGTCTCGGCCGTGCCGTTGCCGAAAGTCTCGTAGCCGCGGCCCATGCTGTTGTGGTTGACGGCGATCGAGTCGAGGTAGTGGTGGCCCCAGCCCTCGCCGAAGCCCCAAGTCCAGACGCCGGGCATGCCGAGGGAGGTCAGGGCGCCGACCTCGGCGAAGGCCATGGCGAAGAACTCGTTGATCAGGATGGGGTCGATGTTGGCGTTGAACGGCCCCGTGCCGTTCCAGGTCTGGAGGAGGGGGATGGACTCGTGGAGGTCGTGGAAGACGGTCGGGTGGTAGTCGAAGAACATCCGGCTGACGGCCTTGGACAGGGCGAGCGCGGACTGGTGGGTGTCGCGGTTGTTGTCGTGGAAGGCGTAGTGGCCCCAGTAGGGCGGCGAGACGGGCGGCAGGTTCTCGAAGTCGGTCTTGCCTTTGAGGTGGCGGTAGAACCATTCGACCTGCTTGTCGCGGCCGTCGGGCTCGGAGACGGGGTTGATGAGGACGACGACCTCGCCGCGGATGCGGCGGATCATGGGCTGTTCGGAGACGGCCAGGCGGTAGGCCAGCTCCATGACCATCTCGGGGCTGCCGAGCTCGGTCGCGTGGAGGCCGGCGTTGAAATAGTAGATGGGCCGGGCCGAGGCGATGACGGCCTCGGCGGCCTCGGGGGACGTGCGGCGCGGGTCGGCCAGGGCCGCGGTGTCCTCCTTGAGCCGGTCGAGGTCGCGGATGCCGGCCTCATCGGAGACGGCGATGAGGAGGATCTCGCGGCCCTCTTCGCTGCGACCGATGGTCTCGACGCGGACGCGCGGCGTGGTCTCGGCCAGCTTGCGGAAATAGCCGTAGATCTGAGAGACGGAAGACAGCTCGCCTTCGGCCCCGACGACGCGTCCGAGGTAGCGGGTCGGGGAGATGACCGTGTCGGAGGCCGGCACGTAGGCGACCCAGGGGCTGCCGAAGCGGGGCTCGGTCGTGAACTTGGCGATGGCCTCGACCGAGCCGGGTTCGGGGATGTCGGGGGCGTAGGGGTTCGAGGCGGGGGCGGCGGGCGGTGATTGGGCTTGGCCATGAGCGGGGAGCGAAATACGCGTGCGGGGCGTGGAGCCTGAGACCGTCAGGGTCATCAGGATGAGAGCGGAGAGACCGGCCAGGAGGGCGATGGAAACGATCGGCTTTTTCATGTTTCGGACTCCAGACACGGGACCCGACCTCTTCGTTTTTTGGGCCAAAAACGTGTCGCGTACAGTTTGAGGGCGGCCCGAAATAGCATTTATCTTATTGATAATATTAATTATTTGTTGGTCCGACCCCGCGTTTACGGAGCAGGCCGTCGATCTTGGGCTCGGCGCCGCGGAAGCGCACGTACTGGGTCATGGGGTCCTCGGTGCCGAACGGCTCGAGCATGTTCTTGCGGAACGACTCGGCCGTGGGCCGGTCGAAGATGCCCTTCTCCTTGAAGGCCTCGTAGGCGTCGCAATCCAGCACTTCCGACCAGATGTAGGCGTAGTAGCCGGCCGAGTACCCGCCGCTGAAGATGTGGCTGAAGTACGTCGAGCGGTAGCGCGGCACGATCTCCGGGATGAGCCCGATCTCGTCCATCAGGTTCATCTCGAACGCCCGCGCGTCGATCTCGGCCGGGTTCGGCAGAGTGTGCCAGGCCATGTCGAGGATCGAGGCCGCCAGGTACTCCGCCGTGATGAACCCCTGGTTGAAGAGGCTGCTGCGCTCGAGCTTTTCGACGAGCTCGGCGGGGATGACTTCGCCGGTCTGATAGTGCTTGGCGTAGAGGGCCAGCAGCTCCGGCTCGAACGCCCAGTGCTCCATGATCTGCGACGGCAGCTCCACGGAGTCGCGGGCCACGGTGCGGCTGCGGTAGCGGCCCTGCGAGAAGAGCGTCGCCAGGGCATGGCCGAACTCGTGGAAGAAGGTCTCGACCTCGTCGGTCGACAGCAGCGACGGCGCATCGGCCGTCGGCCGGGTGAAGTTGCAGACGATGGTCGCCACGGGCGGCACGCGCGCGCCCTGGTCGTACCACGACCGCCGGAAGCCGCCCGACCAGGCGCCGCTGCGCTTGCTCGGCCGGGGGTGGAAATCCATGTAGAGGATGCCCGTGTGCGAGCCGTCGGCCTCCTGGACCTCGAAGACCTGGACCTCGGGGTGGTAGCGCGGCAGCTCCGGCTTGTCGACGAATTTCAGCCCGTAGAGCTTCTCGCACAGGGCGAAGATCCCCTCGCGGACGTTGTCGAGCTTGAAGTAGGGCCGCAGGGCGGAGTCGTCGAGGGCGTACTTCTCCTGGCGGAGCTTCTCGGTGTAGTGCCACCAATCCCAGGAGGCCAGCTTGAACCGGCCGCGCTCCCTGTCGATGAGGGCCTGGAGGGCGTCGGCCTCCTCGCGGGCCTTGACCGCGATCGGCTCCCAGATCTGCCGCAGGAAGGCGTCGACCCGCTCGGGCGTCTTGGCCATGTTGTTCTCGAGGACGAAGGCCGCGTGGCTCGGGTAGCCGAGGACCGCGGCCCGCTGCCGCCTCAGATCGGCGATCTTCTTGGCCACGTCCTTGTTGTCGTGCTCGTTGTCGTTGTCGCCCTTCATGAAGTAGGCCCGGTGGAGCTTCTCGCGGAGGTCGCGTCTCTCGGAATAGGTCAGGAAGGGGGTCATGCTCGGGACCTGGATGGTGAACAGCCATTTCCCCTCGAGGCCGGCCTGCTTGGCCGTTTCGGCGCCCATGGCGACGACCGAGGGCGGCAGCCCGGCCAGGTCGGCCTTCTTATCGATGACGAGCTGGAAGGCGTTGGTCTCGGCCAGGACGTTCTCGCCGAACTTCACGGTCTGGAGCGACAGCTCCTGGTTGAGCTCGCGCATCCGGGCCTTCTGGCCTTCGTCGAGGAGGGCTCCGGCCCGCACGAAATCCCGGTAGGTGTTCTCGAGGAGGAAGAGCTCCTCGCGGTCGAGCTTGAGCTTTTCGCGCCTGTCGTAGACGGCCTTGACGCGCAGGAAGAGCGTTTCGTTGAGGGCGATGTTGTCGCGGTGGGCGGCCAGCATGGGGGCGGTTTGGCGGGCGAGCGCCTGGAGCTCTTTGCTCGTGAGCGCGCCCTGGAGGGCGCCGTAGACGGCGTTGACCTCGGAGAGGAATATCCCGGCGCGGTCGAGGGCGGCGATCGTGTTCTCGAAGGTCGGGGCCTTGCGGTTGCCGACGATGGCGTCGATCTCGGCCTGCTCGCGGCGGATGCCTTCCTCGATGGCCGGGAGGAAGTGCTCGGTCTCGATGCGGTCGAACGGCGGGACGTTGAACGGCGTGCCGTAGGGCGCGAAGAACGGGTTGCCCTGGGCGGCGGCGGCCGCCGCCGCGTCGGCCGCGGGCGGGGGCGGGGGCGCCTCGGATTTGCAGGACACCGTGGGCAGCAGGAGCAGCCCAAGGGCGAAGATGATGATCGCGGCTTGTCTTTTCATGGTCGGTCGCTCCTCCCTATTGACTTTCCGGGGACTTAAAAAGTGAACGTCAGGCCGGCGCCGAGGTAGTGGATCAGCGAGAAGTTGTAGACCTCCTCGACGTCCGCGCCTCCCTCGAGGATCCGGTATCCGGCCTTCAAGGTCAGATTATCCTTCATTTTCCATTGCAGGGCCAGCAGAAC
>VGJC01000046.1 GCA_016867635.1 Candidatus Aminicenantota bacterium
GGGCAGCTCGCCGGCCGTGATGAGGTGGGCGGCCTCGACCAGCGAGGCCTTCTCGATGAGGTCCTGGACCCGGTAGCCGCGTACGACGAGGTTATTGGGCTCGACCTTGGTGACGGCCGTCGTCCAGCTCGGCTTGGGCGGAGGAGCGTCCCAGATGGTGCGCATCTTCGCGTAGTACCGCTCCGGCGCGAAATAGGTCTTCCCGCCGAGCTTGGCCCGGACGGCCTCGATGAGGTCGAACTGGCTGTTGACGACCGGCACGCCGGCCGCCTCCAGGGCCTTCTTTTTAGAGGCGAACGTCCCCGTCTCGAGGCCCGGGGTGACGATGGCCCCGGCGTGGCCCATGGTCTTGCCCTCCGGCGCGTGGGCCCCCGAAATGAGGGCCACCAACGGCTTCGGGTACCGCGCCGGGTTGTCGCGGACGTCCTGGGCCAGGAGCTCCTCCTGGCAGCCGCCGATCTCGCCGGCGACGATGACGAGATCCGTGTTCTCGTACTCCATGGCCAAGGGCACGAGGTCGCGGAAGGTCGAGCCGATGGCCCCGTCGCCGCCGATGCCGAAGACGGCGTTCTGGGCGATGCCGACGCTGGCCATGGCGTCCGACATGTGGTAGAGGATGGCCCCGCTGCGGGAGATGATGGTCACGCCCCGCGGCCCGAACCGTCCCGGGGCGACCTCTTCGGGCGAGAAGACGTCGGGCAGCATGCCGATCTTGATGCGCTCGGGCGGGAAGATCAGGCCCGGCGTATTGCCGCCGATGAGGACCGTGTTGTGCGCGCGCGCCGCGACGATGATGTCCCGGACGTCGCGCAGGGGCAGCCCTTCAGAGATCAGGACGACCAGCGGGATCCCCGACTCGATGGCTTCGAGGGCGGCCTCCCTGGCCGTGGAGTAGTGGCGCCAGACGCTGGCCGCGACGACGTCGGGGAACTCCTCGAGCGCGTCGTGGACGGTGTCGAAGGCCGGGATGACCTCGTGGACCTTGGTCCCCGCGCCGCCGGGGGCCACGCCGGCGACGATGGACGTCCCGAAGTCGTGCATCAGCCCGGCGTGCTTGGAGCCCTGGCCGCCGAGGCCGAGGATGACGGTGTCGAGCCGCCCGCTTCTCGCCACTCTCTCGGCCAGCGCCGGCCGGAACTTCCGGACGAGATGGAACAGCATGCCGTCGGTGGCCTTGATCCGGGCGTCCATCAGGTCCATCCTTTCCGGTCGAAGGCGTACCGGATGCCGTCCCGGATGACCTCGGCCATGATCGTCCGGTTGCCGACCGTGATGTGCATGTCGGCGAGCTCCTCGGGCGTCTCCCGCTTGGCCCGCTCCAGGAAGTCGCGGGCCGAGGGCAGGTCCGTGCCGACCATCCGGCCGTAGACGGGTACCACGCGCCGCCCCGCCGCGCGCCTGTCCCTCAGGCAGCCGACCAGCCCGCGGATGAAGACGTCGCAGGAGGAGATGCCGCCGAACCGCGAGGTGATGACCAGGTCGACGAGCTCGTAGTCCATCAGCAGATGGAACATCTCGGCGACCGTGGCCACGGTCGGGCCGCCGCCCGAATCCATGAAGTTGACCGGCACGACCCGGCCGCCGAAGAACCGGTCGCCGACGTTGGCCGTCTCGTCGATGGAGAAGATCCCGTAGCCGGCCCCGCCGGGCACGAGCCCGACGTAGAGCTTGTCCGGGTCCTTGACGTGGCCCTCCGGGAGGAGGTCGACGTACTTGAAGCCCGCTTCGCGGGCCCGGAGCTCGTTCGCGGTCTGCTCCGAGACATCATGACGGACCTCCGACAAACCCAGCAGCCGGAAAAGCTCGCCCTGGCGGAACAGGCCGTTGTCGTCGAGCACGATCTTGGCGTCGGCGGCCACCGGCCCGCCCGGGGTGACGAGCAGCGGGTTGATCTCGGCGACCTTGCAGTCGTACTTTTGGAAAAGGGCGTAGAGCTTCGAGAGAACGTCCTTCAGTCCCTTGACCTGAGCTTTGCCGTCCGGGAGGCCCGCGGCCAGGAACCCGGCCAGCCGGGCGGCCGCCGATTCGGGCAGCGTCTTGTCGTTGGCCGGAAGCTCGACCCGCAACACCCTGTCCGGCGTTTCGCGGGCCACTTGCTCGATGTCGACCCCGCCGGCCGGGCTGACGATGACCGTGACGTTGAAGTCGGCCGGGTTCATGGTCACTCCGGCGTAGCAGGCCCCGCCGGCCTCGGCGACGACTTCTTCGACGAGCAGGCGCTCGACGTCGTAGCCCCGGACCTTGCGGCCGAGCATCTGCGCGGCCGCGGCCGCGGCTTCGGCGGCGCCTGTCGCCTTGCGGATGCCGCCGGCCTTGCCCCGGCCGCCGATGAGGACCAGCGACTTGAGCATGACCGGGCCGGCGAGGTCTTCGCGGCCGGAGAGCTCCTCGGCCCGCGACACGACGCCCAGGGGCTTGGGAATGGGGATGCCTTCGGCGGCGAACAGCCGCTTGGCTTCGTTCTCGTAGAGTCGCATAAGCTCCTTACCCTTCTCCGAGCAGTCCGCCCCGCTTGTAGATCGCCGTCTGGGTCTCCGAGAACGGCGCGACGCGCAGGACCTCGCCGGTCGTGTGGCGCGTGACCTCGCCGGTCGTGAAGTCGACGGTGATCTCCTCGCCGCTGCGCAGCCCGGCAGCGATGAGGTCGCCGGCGAGAATGGGCAGGGCGGCGTTGACGGCGTTGCGCTCGTAGATGGCCCCGAAGGACCGGGCGATGACGGCCGCGACGCCGAGGCTCTTGAAGCAGTCGACCGCCTGCTGGCGCGACGACCCGGCCCCGAAGTTCGAGCCGGTGACGACGATGTCGCCCGGCCCGGCCTTGGCCGCGAAGTCCTCCCAGCCCGGCAGGTTGCCGAAAGTGTGCCGGCCCATCTGGGCGATGTCGGTGATGGCCAGGTGGCGGTTGTGGAAGATCATGTCGGTGTCGATGTTGTCCTTGTCGACGACCCAAACCCGGCCGCGGACGGCGGTCGGTTTTCCGCCGGCCGCTTTGGCCGTTGCGGCATCCGGCTTGGCGCCGGCTTGGGCTTTGGCCGCGGGCTTGGCGAAGGTCACGGGCGCCGCCGGGATGGTGTCGGCGGTGACGATGATCCCGGCCACGGCCGAGGCCGCGGCCGTCGCCGGAGAGGCCAGCCAGACGCTGCCCTTGCCCTGCTTGCCGGCGAAATTGCGGTTGCCGGTGCTGACCGTGACCTCGCCCGGGCCGTTCTGGCCGATCTGGCCCTCGGCGCATCCGGCGCAGCCCGGGTTGCCGAGAAGGGCCCCGGACTCGAGGAAGATATCGACGAGGCCCTGGTCGAGGGCCCGCTTCCAGACTTGGCGCGTGGCCGGGACGATCTTGAGGACGACACCGGGGGCCACCCGTCGCCCCTTGAGGATGGCCGCCGCCTCGGCCAGGTCCTCGAACCGGCCGTTGGTGCACGAGCCGATGAACGCCGAGTCGATCTTCGCGCCGGCGACCTCGCGGACCTCGACGACATCCTCGGGATGCCCGGGCCGCGAGATGAGGGGCACGAGGCTCGAGACGTCGATCTCGACCGTCCGGCCGTAGACGGCGTCGGAGTCGGCGTAAAGGGCCTCATAGGTTTTGCCGAGCTTGTCGAAATGATCGAGAACGGCCCTGTTCGGAGGGAAGAGCAGGATAATGGCCCCCATCTCGGTGGCCATCGAGGCGACCGTGATCCGGCCGGCTAGGTCCAGGTCGTCCACCGCCTCGCCGTAAAGCTCCGCGCTCATCCCCAGAAGCCCCGCCGCTCCGAACTCGCGGAGAAGCCTCAGGGCGATATCCTTGGGCGTCGCGCCGGCGGGAAGTTTTCCTTTGAGGACGATCTTGACCGACTCGGGGACCTTGAACCAGACCCGGCCGAAGGCCCAGGCGGCGGCGATGTCCTGGTCGCCCATGCCCTGGCCGAAGGCCCCGACGGCCCCCAGGATGTTGGCGTGGGAATCGGTCGAGACGAGCGTGCCGCCCGGCGCGACCAGCCCTTCCTCGATGGCGAGGTGGGTGCCGATCCCGGCGGTGACGTCGAACAGGCCGACCCCGCGCTCGCGGGCGAACATCCGGCAGACGTGTTGGTTGGCGGCGTACTTCTGGTCGGACCCGCCGGGATTGCAGTCGAAGGTGAAGAAGGTCTTGGAGACGTCCTCGACCGGAAGATCGCGGTCGCGGATGTTCTTGACGACGTTGGCCCCGCCGAAGTCCCGGGCCACCCGGGCGTCGATGCCGACGTCGACGATCTCGCCGGGCCGGACCGCACGGCCGGCGTGGCGGGAGAGGATCTTCTCGATCAGGGTCCGGCTCATTCGATCAGCATCCCTTTCTGCTTCATGACCAGGGGATCGAAGGTCGCGAAGTCGGCCTGATGGATGAGGACTGTTTCGACGACCTTCGGACTGCCCTCTCCTTCCTTGGCGTGGCAGGCGATGATGTTGATGATGTCGCCGGGCAAGCCGCATTCGGCCGCCAGGATGGCCCCGGAGACGGGATGGCGGGAGTACTTCCCGGCCAGGCTCTTGCGGAATCCGCCGCGGCCGTCGGGCTCGATCTCGAGGAGCTTTCCGACGTCGTGGAGCAGTCCCCCGGCGTAGAGGCGGTCGAAGTCGATGGCATAGGGAAGCTCCGCGTAGGCTTCGGCCTGGGCCCGGCCCAGGGCGGCCGCCCCTTCGGTGACGGCGATGGTGTGCTCGATGAAGCTGATGCCGCGGGTCTCCGCGAGCAAGGTGAAAGGCATCTTCACGAGGTCTTCCGCCGACCTCCACCCGCCCCGCTCAGAGGCCAGGACGAAGGCCTTGACGACCTTGGCCCGCAGCCCCTCGTTCCCGATCCGCGCGAGCTGCTTGGCGAACAGTTTTTCGATGTCCTTCTCGGTGATCATGGTCTTTCTCCTGGGATCCGGCCCGCGCGAGAGAGCCCCCGCGGCCCCCGGAAACAGGACCCAAGATAACATCGGACCGGGACAAATTCAAGCCGGGCGGGGCCCGGGGACATGTACCGCGGGTACGTGTCCCCCTCGCTCCGTGTCCCCGTCACTCGCGTCCTGGCTTGACATGGACGAAGGGGGTGGATGAGACTGGACCTAACAAGATAGGAGGTGCGGCATGATGGAAGGGATCGTCATCGAGCCGTTCCGGGGCGAGTACGAGGCGCTCGAGCGCATGGCCCACGCCTCGTGGCGGGACGAATACGGCCAGGCGTCGTTCCCCAACTTCTACCGTCCCGCCTTCCTCCACTATCTCTTCGACCGCATCCCGGCGGACAAGAAGGACCATCTCATCGGGGCTTACAAGGACGGCGAGTGCATCGCCTTCCTGGCCAACCTGCCGCGGAAGTTCCAATTCCGCGAGCGTGTCTACAACGCCATCTACAGCTGCCTGCTGGTCACCCGCAGAGAACACCTCCGGCAGGGTGTGGCCCTGGCCCTCATACGGGCGGCCGTCGAGGGCAACCGGAAATACGGCTACGACTTCTCGCTGCTGACCCTCGAGACCGGTCACCGCTCGACGAAGATGATGAACAAGTTCCGGGCCGAGGGCTGCAGCATCGAGCGCATCCGCAAGTCCGGGGTCCTGGCCCGCATCCTCGACCTCGGGCGGGTGGCCGCCTCGGAGAACCTCAAGGGCTACGAGAAGGCGGCCGTCCGTCTGATACGCGGGCATCGCCGGCCCAAGCCCGCGCCCGGCGTCTCGCTTCGCGACTTCCGCCCCGCCGATCTCGACGCCTGCCACGCCCTGCTCGACCGCTACCGCGAAACGGCCCCCCTGGCCAGGGTCTGGGACAAGGAGGAGCTGGCCGTCGAGTTGGCCTGGCCGGACGTATCGCGAACCCTAGTCTTGGAAAAGGACGGCCGCGTCCGGGCCATGATCAATTTCATCGTCCACGAGCACCTGGGACACACGATCGAGCGCTGGGCCTGGATCAATCACGTCGCCTTCCACGACCTGTCCACCTCCGAGCGCGCCGCTTTTCTCCGCGCCTACCTCTCGCTGATCAAATCCGAGGGCTTCGTCGGGACCGTCGACTTCACCAAGCGCGGCTGGCCGGCCGGGCCGTTCTACCGGGCCGGCTTCTTCCCCTACCCCCGTTCCGTCAACCTCGTTTCTTGGACCTTCAACCGGGACATCACTCTCACCGGCGTCCCCGTCGTCTACGAGATCCAAGTCTGAGCGCGGTTTGACAGCATCAGGTCGTCCTGATACAAAAGAAGCGGACGTAAAACGATGTCGACCGCCGTCGAACGCTGGATCGAAGAGCAGGAACGCCTGGCCAAGCCGGCCAAGGTCTACTGGATGGACGGCTCGGAGGGCGAGGCCTGGCGGCTGCTCGAGATCGGCATGAGCGAGGAGCGGCTCAACGGTCCCGTCTTCCAGAAGCTCGATCACCAGACCTGGCCGACGGCCTACCTCCACCGCAGCCATCAGACCGACGTCGCCCGGGTCGAGCACCTGACCTTCATCTGCCATCCGAACCGCGAGGACGCCGGGCCCAACAACAACTGGATGGACCCGGTCAAGGCCAAGAAGATCCTGTCGAAGCTCTCGGACGGCTGCATGGCCGGCCGGACGATGTACGTCATCCCCTACATGATGGGCCACCCCGACTCGCCTTACGCCAAGGCCTGCGTCATGGTCACGGACTCGACCTACGTCGCCGTCAGCATGCGCATCATGACCCGGGTCGGCACGCGCATCCTGGACAAGCTCCGCAACCGCGACGACTTCATCAAGGGCTTTCATTCCATCGGCGACCTCAACCCCGATCGCCGCTACATCACCCACTTTCCCCACGAGAGCCTCGTCTGGAGCGTCGGCTCGGGCTACGGCGGCAACGCCCTGCTCGGCAAGAAGTGCGTGGCCCTGCGCATCGCCTCCTACCTCGGTTACAAACAAGGCTGGCTGGCCGAGCACATGGTCATCATGGGCATCGAGGACCACCGCGGCAACACGACCTACATCACGGCCGCCCTGCCGAGCGCCTGCGGCAAGACCAACCTGGCCATGATGGAGTCGGCCCTGCCCGGCTACCGGGTTTGGACGCTCGGCGACGACATCTCCTGGCTCAACATCGGCCCGGACGGCCGGCTGTGGGCCATCAACCCCGAGGCCGGCTACTTCGGCGTCGCCCCGGGCACATCCATGCAGACCAACCCCAACATGATGAAGACCATCCGCCGCGGGGCCTTCAACCCGACCCTGTTCACCAACGTCGCCCTGGACACGGACCGGAACGAGCCGTGGTGGGAAGGCCTCGACGGCGCCCCTCCCGAGAACCTTCTCGACTGGCAGGGCAACCCGTGGAAGCCCGAGGTGGGAACCAAGGCGGCCCACCCCAACTCCCGGTTCACGGCCTCGATCGTCAACTCCCCGATGCTCGACAAGGAGGCCGAAAACCCCAAGGGCGTGCCCATCTCGGCCATCATCTTCGGAGGGCGTCGGACCCGGCTCATCCCCCTCGTCGTCGAGAGCTTCAACTGGTCGCACGGCGTCTTCCTCGGGGCCCGGATGGGCTCGGAGACGACGGCCGCGGCCGCCGGCAAGGTCGGCGTCGTCCGCCGCGACCCGATGGCCATGCTGCCCTTCTGCGGCTACAACATGGCCGACTACTGGCGGCACTATCTCAACATCGGCCACCGCATGTCGCGGCCGCCCAAGATCTTCTCGGTCAACTGGTTCCGGGCCGACGAGAACGGCAAGTTCCTCTGGCCGGGATTCGGGGAGAACATCCGGGTCCTCAAATGGATCATCGACCGGGTCAACGGCGCCGTCCCGGCCCGCGAGACCGCGGCCGGCCTCGTGCCCCGGGTCGAGGACCTCGACATGACCGGCCTCGACATGCCCAAGGACCGGCTGGAGAAGCTGTTCGCCGTCGACATGAAGGACTGGAAGAGCGAGGCCGACGAAGTCCGGTCCTTCCTCAAGCCCTACCGCGGCCGCCTGCCGGGCGAGATCCGCGAGCAGGCCGAGAAGCTCGAGCGCCAGGCCCGCTGAGTCTCATTCGATCCGGTCCCGCGGCCATGCCGCTCGGGCCTGAGCCCCCCGCTCATCAGTCCTCGAGGATGACGGCGACGGAGAAATTGACGCTGAAGCCCGCGCCGGTCTCCTGGCTCAGCACGGATATGCCCGCCTTTCGCAGGGCCTTGTCCCCGACGGCTTTGCGGATCCCGTCCGGGACCCGGCCCAAGTCCTGGGTGTTGTAGAACCAGGTCGCCAGGTAGGTCCCCCGGGGCGGGCCCTGAGGGCCCCTTTGGAGGCGCAGCAGGTTGGACACCTCGGCCTGGCGGCAGAGGCCCGCGTCGAGCTCGAGCGGCTGACAACCGATGGCGGCCCGGACGCCGTTGAGCGCGTCGAGGACGGCCTGGCGCCGTCCGGCGACGCTCATATCAAGGGCCTGGTCCCCCGGGATAAGAAAGACGCAGACGACATAGGCCCCGCCGGGGAATTCGGATGTCCGTCCGAACCAGGACCCCGCGCCGACGAACCGGAAGCCTTTCGTTTCGATGGTTCGGGCCGTGGCCAGCAGCGCGTCGAGGTCACCGCCGCTGATGAACCGTGCGGATGCCGCTCCGTACGCCGGGGGGATCGGCGGCAACTCCAGGCCTGCCCCCTTGAACAGCGCGAAATCCTTGGCCGCCGCATGGACGTCCTCGATCGGGGAAGGCGGAGAAACGCCCCGCTCGCGGGCGGCTTCGGCGACGGCCCCGAGGATCCGTTCCCGGACCTTCTGTTCATCACTGACCATCAGGCTTCGGATGAAATCCTGGGTCGCGTAATAGGCCCCGTCGCTTCCCCGAAGGATGGCCATGCCCGCCTGGTCGAAGGCCGGATCAAGGATGGCCTGCCGATGTTCGAGGCTCCTCATCAAGGATTCGTGGATGAGCTCCGGGTCGAAGGAGTCGCTCCGGGCGACGTTCTCGGCGTTGGCGACGAAAAGAACGCCGGCCTTCCGCAGGCGCTCCGTGAGCGTCTCGGCCGTGGCCGAGAAGTGGGTCAGGAGCCCGAGCCTGGCCATATCCTGGCTCTGCCTGCGGGCCAGCTCGTAGAGCGCGGGGTCCGGGCTCAGGGCCGGGATGCCGCGGGACGCGCGCTCCTTGTTGACGGCCTCGAAAAGGCGCCGCTCCAACTCTTCGAGCGGCGGTATCTCTTGGGGGCCGGGACGCTCCGGCGGACAGAGGGTGGCCGGAGCGGCGGCCGAAATCGTCAGGACCGCCAGGCTGACGGCCGTTAAAACGCGGGCCACCGGCCTGGCTGTGACCGCGAGAACGACGGTCACGACGGCCATGGTCGGCGTTCGGCGCGAAGCGTTCGGGCTCTTGCGGATCAAAGGTCGTCCCCCCGCCATTATAATCGAACACGGCGGACGCGACTACCGGTGGGGTCCGCGCGCCTTGGGTCTCAGCGGAGGACGTACGAATCGACGATGGACTGATAGACGAGGGCCCGGAACTTACCCTGAGCGTCGCTCCCGCCGGCGGGCATGAGCTGGGTCATGAACACGGCCACGAGCTTCTCGGCCGGGTCGACCCAATACGTCGTGTGATAGGCTCCTCCCCAGCCGAAAGCGCCGGCCGAGCCGGGCTCGCCGTTGCCCCCGAGCGCCTTGGTCACCCAGAAGCCGAGCCCGAAGGCCTGACGGCCGTAGAGCTTTCCGGCGTGGTCGGCGGTCATCAGCTCGACCGACTTCGGGCTGAGGACCTGGACGTTCCCCCACCGGCCGCCGCTCTGGAGCATGAGCAGGAAGCGGGCGTAGTCCTCGGCCGTCGACACCAGGCCGGCCCCGCCCGCGAAACATCTTCGCGGGCCTTTGACGTAGGCCTGCTCGCGGGGATCGTCGACCGGCGCGGCCTTGCCGTCTTTGCCGAGCCCGTAGACCGCCGCCAGCCGGCCGGCCTTGCCCTCGGGCGGGAAGAAATGGGTGTCCTTCATGTCGAGGGGGGCGGCGATCCTCTTTTGGATGAACTCCGCCAGGCTCAGGCCGGAGACGACCTCGACGAGATGGCCGAGGATGTCGGTGTTGTAGCCGTAGATGAACTTCTCGCCCGGCTGGGCGTCGAACGGCAGCTTGGCCAGCTTCTTCATGAGGTCGCCGACAGGAACGTCCCTGTCCGCCAGGAACCAGCCCTGCAGGCCGGCCGCCTTGTAGAGGTCCTGGGCCGGACCATATCCGTAGGAAATGCCCGCCGTGTGGGTCAGCAGGTCGCGGACGGTGATCGGCCGTGTCGCCGGGACGATCTTGTAGCCGGGCGCTTTCTTGGCCGGGTCGGGTACGGCGACCGTCGTCTCCTTGAACTCCGGGATGTACTTCGAGACCGGGTCGTCGAGCAGGAGCTTGCCTTCCTCGAACAGGATCATGACGGCCACACTCGTGACCGCCTTGGTCTGGGAGGCGACGCGGAACAGGGCGTCGGTCGTCATCGGAGCACTCTTGCGCGGGTCGAGCGTCCCGAAGGCCTGGAGGTGGGCGACTTTGCCGTTGCGGGCGACGAGGGTCACCGCCCCGCCCAGCCGGCCTTCGTCGACGTACCGCCGCATGAGCTCGGAGAGGCGGGCCAGCCGAGGGGTGGACAGGCCGACCATCTCCGGCGTGGCCCGCGGCAGCTCGGCGGCCGCGATCGGCAGCGCCAGGCTCAGGATGAAGAGGCTGATGATGAGATTGCGACGTTTATGGGAGCCCACAACGACCTCCACCGCGAGTTTCTTATTCGTTCTCTACATATATCAGATAGCCCGAGCCGGCGTCAAAACGCGCTGTTATTACTCTCGGAGATGAAGAGCGGAGATGGATGCCGCCCCGACCGAGGGCGACCGCTGACGACAGGGCCGAGAGGATCGCCTGAGGGAGCCTAAAGCGGTGATTCAGACGAAGAGGGGGCCGGACAAGGGCATCCTCGAAGAGGACGGCTCACGATGTCTGAGCCTGCTATCAAGAGGGCTAGTCTGGATCCCGCGAGTTTCGTGAGCCGCCGAGCCCGGCCCCCTCGCAGGCGCCCGGAATCACCGCAGCGACCGAGGGCGATCCTCGAGGCCTATCTGATATACGGCACTCCTCGGGCGGCCATGAGCTTGTTGAGCTCCGGGATGTCGACCTCGACCACGGCCTTGATCGTCGCCTGCAGGGGCTCGAGGAAGGCCTTGAGGTCGTTCATCAGGTCGATGGACGTCTGCGTCGGCCGGCCCATGCCGGCGAACGAGCCGGCGATGCCCGAGACCAGCTCGGCCGTCGTCCCGCCGCGGAAGGCGACCATCAGCGGTTTGCGATAGAAGCCCTGGTCGGGCGGGCTCGTGTAGTAGACCGCCCGGACGCCGTCGACCTTGTCCTTGACCGCTTTGAACTTGGCCGAGAGGGCCGGGTCGGCGGGCTTGAGGCCCGCGATGCGGCCGGCCACCTCGTCGAGCTGCTTGGCCAGGCCGTCCAGCGTCTGGAGGAAGGTCCGGCCCTGCTGGGACAGCTCTCGGGCCTCGCGGGAGTATTTCTGGGCCATCTTGCGGTCTTCCATGGAGATGCCCTGGTCGGGGTCCTCGCGGACGACGAGCGGTTTCTCGTAGGCCTTCCCGTTGACG
The DNA here is from genome assembly GCA_016867635.1 of Candidatus Aminicenantota bacterium. Taxonomy (GTDB): domain Bacteria; phylum Acidobacteriota; class Aminicenantia; order Aminicenantales; family Saccharicenantaceae; genus RBG-16-66-30. Next base: position 11,554 of record VGJC01000046.1, read on the forward strand.
TCGAGGACGACCTTGTATTCTCCCGGCAGGGTGTAGGGCCCGAACGCGCCCGCGCCGCGGCGCCCGTCGCCGAATCCTTGCTCCGGCATGGCCGGGGTCGCGGCGCCCTCGCGCAGGCTCCAATAGACGCGGTTCAAGCCCGGCTGCTTCGAGGCCATCAGGGTCGCGACCTCGCGGCCGCCCTTGTCGACGATGGACGCCTTGACCCGGGCGTCTTTGGCCGCGGCCGGATTCAAGTAGTAGCTGACGGCCGCGCCGTAAGGCGAGTTCGTGCCGGCGTAGCCGGGATCGCTGTAGTTGTCGACCGTGCTGCGGGTCGAGAAGAGCGTCGCCGGTTTGACGTCGAAGAGCATGGCTTCGGCCTTGACGCCTTCGGCCGCAAGACCCGAGAGCGGCCGGATGTCGTCGATGATCCAGACGCCCCGGCCGTGGGTCCCGATGACGAGGTCGCGATCGCGCGGGTGGATCTTGATGTCGCGGACGGCCACGGTCGGGAAGCCGTTGCGGTAGGGCACCCAGTTGCGGCCGCCGTTGAGGGTGATGAACAGCCCGAACTCGCTGCCGGCGAACAGGAGGTTCGGGTTGTCGAGGTCCTCGCGGACGGTGTGGAGGTAGCCGTATTCGGGCAGGTCGCCGCGGATCGAGGTCCAGGTCCTGCCGAAGTCCGCGCTCTTGAAGACGTAGGGCCGGTAGTCGGCGACCTGGTGGCGGGAAACGGTCAGGTAGACTCCGCCCTCGACGTGATGGGAGGCCTCGATGCGCGTCACCCAGTTGTCGTGGGCGGCGAAGCCCTTGATGTTGGCGGTGACGTTCTCCCAGTTGGCGCCGCCGTCGCGGGTGACCTGGACCTGGCCGTCGTCCGTGCCGACCCAGATCAGGCCCGCCTTGAGCGGCGACTCCGAGAGGGTCAGGATGGTGCAGTGGTTCTCGGCCCCGGTGTTGTCGATGGTCAGCCCTCCGGAGTCCTTGAGCTTTTCCGGGTCGTTGGTCGTCAGATCGGGGCTGGCCTTGGTCCAGGACAGGCCGCGGTCGGTGGACTTGAACAGGAAGTTGCCGCCGAAATAGAGGACGAAGCGGTCGTGAGGCGAGATCAGGATGGGCGAGTTCCAGTTGAAGCGGTAGGGCGGCTCGGCGAGCGGCGGCTCCGGCCGGACGCGCTGCGACTCGCCGGTCTTGAGGTTGTGGCGCTCGATGCCGCCCATCTGGAGGTTGCGGAACATGATCCACCACTCGACGGGGTCGAACTGGGCGTAGTAGCCGTCGCCGCCGCCGGTCGGCACCCAGTAGTGGTTGAGAATGCCGGCCCGCTCGCGGGTGTTGGAGGGGCCCAGCCAGTTGCCGTTGTCCTGGAGGCCGACGTTGACGTAATAGGGGTCGCGCATGTCGAAGCCGACGTTGTAGACCTCGGCCCAGGCCTGGGAGGCCACGGCGTAAGCGCGGACGCCGCCGTCCCAGGAGATGTCGATGCCGCCGTCGTTGCCGCTGATGACGTGGCGGGGGTTGTCGGGGTTGACCCAGACGGCGTGGTGGTCGGGGTGGGCGCCGCGGAAGACCTGCTGGAACGACTTGCCGGCGTCGCGGCTGACGTAGCACGAGCCGGAGTAGACGTAGACGACAAGCTCGTTCGTCGGATCGACCGTCAAGCGGCTGTAGTAGAACGGCCGGAAGTTGACCTGGTCGTAGGTCGCCCGGTCGGCGGCCCGGCGCCAGGTCAGGCCCTTGTCCTCCGAACGGTACAGGCCGCGGCGATCGCCTTCGGCTTCGATCAGGGCGTAGACGACGGCCGGGTTGCTGCGGGCGACGCCCAAGCCGATCCGGCCCCAGGGGTATGCGGGCAGGCCATTGGTCAGGGGCGCCCAGGTGTCGCCGCCGTCGGTCGTTTTATACAGGCCGCTGCCGGGCCCGCCGCTGCGGAAATAGTAAGGCCAGCGGCGGTGCTCCCACATCCCGGCGTAGAGGATCTTGGAGTTCGAGGGGTCCATGGCCATGTCGCAGGCCCCGGTCTCGGGGTTGACGTAGAGGACCTTTTTCCAGGTCTTGCCGCCATCCTGAGTGCGGAAGACGCCGCGGTCCTCGTTAGGGCCCCAGAGGTGGCCCTGGGCCGCGATGTGGACGATGTCGGGGTTGACCGGGTCGATGGCGATCCGGCTGACGAAGCGGGTGTCGGTGAGGCCCATGTGCTTCCAGGTCCGGCCGGCGTCCTCGGATTTGTAGACGCCGTCCCCGGGAGCGACGGAGTTGCGGGCCGTCGCTTCGCCCGTCCCGACCCAAACGATGTCGGGATGGCTCGCGGACACGGCCACGGCCCCGACCGAGACGCTCTTCTCGAGGTGGAAGGACGGGGTCCAGGTGACGCCGGAATCCACCGACTTCCACAGCCCGCTCGGGCCGACGGCCGCGTAGATGACGGAGGTGTCCGAGTCGGGGACGGCGAAGTCCACGACGCGGCCGCCCATGTTGGCCGGACCGATGTTGCGGACCTTGAGCTGGTTGATGACCGAAGCGTAGTCGAACTCGGCCGGTTTGGCCGCGGGCTTGCGGGCCTGGCCGGCGGACGCGGCGAACGAGACAAGAAGCAGGGCCGCGACGGCCGGGGCCAGCGCTTTAAGATGATGATGACGGGACAT
>VGJC01000047.1 GCA_016867635.1 Candidatus Aminicenantota bacterium
TGCTGGCGCGGGTCCCGAAATGAAGGCCAACCGTCTGGCCCGCGAGAAGAGCCCCTATCTGCTGCAGCATGCCCACAACCCTGTCGACTGGTACCCGTGGGGAGAGGAGGCCTTCGAGCGGGCCAGGCGCGAGCACAAGCCCGTCTTTCTGTCGGTGGGTTATTCGACCTGCCACTGGTGCCACGTCATGGAGCGCGAGTCGTTCGCCGACGAGGAGGTCGCCCGGCTCCTCAACGAGGCCTTCGTCTGCATCAAGGTCGACCGCGAGGAGCGGCCCGACCTCGACCAGCACTTCATGGCCGTCTGCCAGATGCTGACCGGCTCCGGGGGCTGGCCGCTGACGGTCGTCATGACCCCCGACAAGCTGCCGTTCTTCGCCGGGACGTATTTCCCCAAGGCGCGGCGATGGGGCCGGGTGGGGATGATGGAGCTCGTCCCGCGGCTGCGCGAAGCCTGGGAGATGAAGCGGGAGGAGGTCCTGCGGGCGGCCGGGACGATCCTGTCGAACTTGGAGAGGTCGCGGGCGGGCATCGAGAGTCCGGACGCGGAAGAGGGAAGCGGGCGGCTGTCCGCGGAAGTCCTCGAGCGGGCTTTCCGGGAGCTCGAGGCCGATTTCGACCAAAGCCGGGGCGGCTTCGGGAACGCCCCCAAGTTCCCCATCCCGCACCATGCGGGCTTCCTGCTGCGCTACGCGAAGCGGGCGGGGAGCGCGGGGTCCGGGGCCATGGCCGAGCGGACGCTCCAGGCCATGAGGCGCGGGGGGATCTACGATCATCTCGGGTCCGGCTTCCACCGCTACTCGACCGACGCCGACTGGCTTCTCCCCCACTTCGAGAAGATGCTCTACGACCAGGCCCTGCTCATCGAGGTCTACGCGGAGGCCTACGCGGCCGCCGGGAACGAGTGTTTCCGCCGGACGGCCGAGGATGTGGCCGCGTATGTCGCCCGGGACCTGACGTCGCCTGAGGGCGGGTTCTATACGGCCGAGGACGCCGACAGCGAGGGCCAGGAGGGACGGTTCTACGTTTGGACCGCCGAGGAGGTCCGGGACGTTCTCGGGGAAGAGGACGGGGCCTTCGCGGCCAAGGTATTCAATGTGCGGCCCGGAGGAAACTTCTCCGAGCAGGGCCACGGCCCGGACGGACGCAACATCCTCCATCTGACGGAACCGCCGACGGAGGCGGGCTCGATAAGACTGCGGACGGTCCGGGACCGGCTTTTCGCGGCCCGCGAGAAAAGGGTCCGCCCGTTCAAAGACACGAAGATGCTCGCCGACTGGAACGGCCTGATGATCGGCGCCCTGGCCCGGCTGGCGCGCTTGACGGGGAACGAGGGACATCTCCGAGCGGCGGACAGGGCTGCGGACCTGATCCTCGACCGGATGCGCGACCCGGACGGACGGCTCTTGCACATGCTGGCCGACGGCGAGGCCCGCGTCCCGGCCTTTCTCGACGACTACGCCTTCCTCGTCAAGGGCCTCATCGACCTCTACGAGGCCGGCTTCGATCCCGGAAGGCTCGAACGGGCCCTGGATCTCGTCGGGCAGGCCGTCGAGCGCCTGTGGGACGACCAGGGCGGCGGCTTCTTTTTCGCGGCCGCGGACCCGGACATCGCCGTGAGGCGCAAGGAGATCTACGACGGCGCCGTGCCGGCGGGCAATTCCGTCATGTTGATGAACCTGCTGCGGCTGGCCCGGATGACCGGGCGGGCCGACCTTGAATCTCTGGCCTCCCGGCAGGCCGCGGCGTTCGCGGCCGAGGTCGCCGGCCATCCGCGTATGCACACCGAGTTCCTCCGGGGCCTGGACTTCGCGCTCGGCCCGTCGCGCGAGATCGTCATCGCCGGCCGGAGGGCCGCCCCGGAGACCCGCGAGCTTGTGGACGTTCTCCGGAAGGCCTATCTCCCCAACGCCGTCGTTCTCTTCAAGCCGGTCGACGAGCCCGAGGCCGCGCGGGCATTGGAGCGGCTCGCCCCGTTCACGAAAGACATGGACGCGGGCGGCGGGGCCGCCGCCGCCCGCGTCTGTTCGGCCGGCGCCTGTCTCCGACCGGTCCGGTCGGCGGACGGGCTCCGGGCTATCCTGAAATGACGCCGGCCCTCAGTTGAGGACGACGTCGCACTCACTGGTGACCCCCGGGTCCTTCGCGTCCCGCACCTTGATCAGGAGCCGGTCGCCCTTGGCGAAGCCGGGGTTCTTGAAATAGAGGGGGGTCATGAAGCCGATATGGCCGGACATGAAGCCGTCGGCCGCGGCCAGCGGGGCGTCCATGGTCGGAGGGGGGAAGAAGTTGGACCGTTCGGGGAATTTGTAGAACCGGATCCAGGAGGAGGCGAGGCCCTCCTTGCCGAGACGCTGGTAGAAGTTGATGTCCCGGATCACGCCCCGGTACTCGCTCCGCAGCTCCTTGACCGAGGGCATGCGGTACTCCTGGCCCTTGTAGACCATGACCACGTCCTTGGCGGCGACGGTCACGGACCGGCCGGTGTCGGGCGCGGCGAAGAAGGCGACGAACATGACGAAGGGATTCGTCCGGTCCAGGTTAACGAGCGAGGCGTCCACGGCCACCAGGATGGCCCCGCTCTCGTTGGCGAAGGCCCCCAGGCCGAGGTCCATCGTCTGGGCCTGGGCGGAGGCCGCGAGGATGAGGATCATAAGCCCTATTTTCGCGATTTTCATCGTGATCTCCTTTCTGGCTCGCTTCGAGCGAGCCAACCCGGACAATTGCAAGCATCGTGCCAAGAGACGATACATAAGGCTGGACAGGCATGGCGGAATGGAAAGCCCCCCGAAGGCTCGGCGGTGGCGCTGTCCGAACCGGAGGACAGGCTGTCCTATTTCCTACTATTTTAATAAGAATTTATCTTGTGGTATATTCGGGCCATGAAAAAAGCGTTACTCCCCGGATCGCTGGCCCTTATCTTCATGGCCGGACCGCTCCTGGCCGCGCCCCAGATAATGACGTTCCAGGAAGCCAAGTCCAAGGCCGTCGAGCTCCACGGATCGCTCATCGGCTCAGCCGGTCCCGCGGTCCAAGCGCGCATCACCGCCTCGGCCAAGGCCGCCCGAGCCTATCTGGCGAAATGCGGTGCGAACTGCGACCTGGGAACGTTCCTGTCCCAGGACCTGAGGCGGCGCTTCCCCCGTGTACGGCCCAACGAGCTCCGGCTCCTCGAGGCCCTCTCATTCGCCGAGACGATCTCGGACATGAGCCAGATGGACCAGTTGGATCTCCAGAATGCGATGCAGAAGAATAGCCAGATGCTCCAAACGGTCTCCAACATCAGCAAGACGACCCACGACACGCTCAAGTCGATCATCCAGAACATACGTTGAGTCCACGGGGGAGGGTTGAAATAGCCCGGCCCTTTCGCATAGAATCTCCGTGTCGTGGGCGCCGCAAGAACCCTCCGAGCACCCCGGTCCGACCCCTCCCCGGATCTTCGTTCCCGTTTGGCCTGATCCGCACCGCCTCGGAGTCCGTCTACGCGCCGCCCGGAACTTCGAGTCAGGAGGTATCGGTGGAAGACAGAAGATCGCATTCGACCCGGCGGGATTTCCTCAAAACGGCGGCGCTCGGAGCGGCCGCCGCGTCGCTTTCGTCCCGGGACGGTTTCGGGCAGACCGCGGCGCCCAAGCCGGCGGCCGCGGCCGGATTCAAGCTCAAGTACGCCCCATCCATAGGGGTCTTCGAGGGCCACGCCGGCAAGAGCCCCGTCGACCAGATCAAGTTCATGGCCGACCAGGGCTTCCCGGCCTGGTTCGACAACGGCCTGATGAACCGCCCGGCCCCGGACCAGGAGGCCATGGCCAAGGAATCGGCCCGGCTGGGGATGACCATCGGCCCGTTCGTCGCCTACGCCGATTTCAAGGTCGAATCGTTCGTCGGCCGTGATCCGGCGGTCCGCGAGATGCTGGCCGGCCGGTTCAACACGGCCATCGAGACCTCCAAGCGGACGGGCTGCCCGTGGACGCTCGTCGTTCCCGGCCGCTACAACCAGAACATCGACCGGGACTATCAGACGGCCAACGTCGTCGAGAACCTCAAATGGGCGGCGGGGCTGTGTGAACCGGCGAAGCTCGTCATCGTCCTCGAGCCCCTCAACCCCAAGGACCACCCGGGCCTGTTCCTGACCAAGATGGCCCAGGCCTACCAGATCTGCAAGGCCGTCGCCAGCCCGAGCTGCAAGATCCTCGACGACATGTACCACCAGCAGATCACCGAGGGCAACATCATCCCCAACATCGACGCCTGCTGGGACGAGCTGGCCTCGTTCCACATCGGGGACTCCCCGGGGCGCAGGGAGCCGGGGACGGGCGAGATGAACTACCGGAATATCTTCAAGCACATCCACGGCAAGGGCTACCAGGGCGTGCTCTGCTGCGAGCACGGCAAGAGCAAGCCCGGCCTCGAGGGCGAGAAAGCCTTCATCGAGGCCTACCGCGCCGCCGACAACTTTTAACCTTCTTGAACTTCTTGAAAAGGAGCCTCAATATGACCAACGACAACAACCTGACCCGCCGCGACTTCATCAAAACGGCCTCGGCGGCCTCCGTGGCCTCGCTCGCGGGAGCGCTTTCGGGAACGGGGGCCCTGTTCGCCTCGGGCTCGGATACCATCCGCGTCGGCCTCATCGGCTGCGGAGGGCGGGGCACGGGCGCGGCTATCGACGCCGTCAATTCCTCCACCGGGGTCGAGATCCAAGCTCTCTACGACCCCTTCCAGGACCGCGTCGACAGCTGCCTCAAGCGGCTCCGCGAGCGCGTCCCCGCGGCGGTCAAGGTCAAGCCCGAGGCCTGCTTCACGGGCTTCGACGGCTACAAGAAGCTGCTGGCCAACAAGGACATCAACTACATCGTCACGGCGGCCCCGCCCGGGTTCCGCCCCATCCACCTCAAGGCCATCGTCGAGGCCGGCAAGAACGTGTTCATGGAAAAGCCGGTGGCCGTCGATCCCGTCGGGGTCCGCTCGGTCATCGCCAGCTCGGAGCTCGCGGCCCAGAAGGGCCTGGCCATCGTCGCCGGCACCCAGCGCCGCCACCAACAGCGCTACCTCGAGCTCATGAAGCGCGTCCGCGACGGGGCCATCGGCGAGGTCGTCGGCGGCCAGTGCTATTGGAACCAGGGCGACCTGTGGGTCATTAAGAAGACCCCCGAGATGAGCGACATGGAATGGCAGTGCCGCAACTGGCTCTACTTCACCTGGACCTCGGGCGACCACATCGTCGAGCAGCACGTCCACAACATCGACGTCATCAACTGGGCCTTCGGCGCGCTGCCCGTCAAGGTCATGGGCATGGGCGGCCGCGAGGTCCGGACGGCCCCCGAGTACGGCAATATCTTCGACCACTTCGCCGTCGAGTTCGAGTACCCGAACGGGGCCCGGGTCATGAGCATGTGCCGGCAGACCAAGGGCTGCGCCGACCGGGTCGAGGAGAGGATCGTCGGGACCAAGGGCCACGCCTTCGGCTACGGCGAGATCCACGGCCCGAACGCCTGGAAGTTCGAGGCCGACGAGCCCAATCCCTACGTCCAGGAGCACGCCGACCTCATCGCCAGCATCCGGGCCGGCAAGCCGCTCAACGAGGGCCGGCAGATCGCCGAGAGCACGATGTGCGCCATCATCGGCCGGATGAGCGCCTACACCGGCCGGGCCTTCTCCTGGGAATGGGCGATGAACGCTTCGAAGCTCGACCTGACGCCCAAGACATTCGAGTTCGGCCCGAATCCGGTCGACCCGGTCGCCGTGCCCGGAGTGACGCCGCTCGTCTGAAAGAAATGAATATGCCAGGCCGTTCTATCCGGGAACGAGGACACCCCCTCTCCCCCCGGCCCCCCCGGGAACCAGTCCCGACGGTTCCCCCGTCGCCGAAGCGCCGGGTCCCCTTCCGCTACGGGGGTCTTCAGGGGTGCCCTCATCCCCGCGAACGGCCTATCATATTCTGAAGAGCACAAACGAAGAGGAGGCGGGACAATGAAGAAGGCGGGCATATCGATGAGAATGAACCGCAGGCAGTTCCTGAGAGCGGCCGCCATCGCCGGGGGCTCCGCCGCGGCCGGCATGGCCGGCTTCCCGACCATCGTCAAGGCCTCAGTCCTCGGCCGGGGCGGGGCCGTCGCGCCCTCGAACCGCATCGTCATGGCCGGTATCGGCTTCGGCATGCAGGGCCCGGGCAACATGCGCAGCTTCCTCGAGAAAGACGAGGTCCAATGGGTCGCCGTCTGCGACATCGACAAGGAGCCCCTGGCCATGGCCAAGGGGATCGTCGACAAGAAATACGGCAACCGGGCCTGCGCGACCTATCATGACTTCCACGAGCTCTACGCCCGCGGCGACCTCGACGCCGTGTCCATCGCCGTGCCCGACCACTGGCACGCCATCCTCAGCATCTCCGCCTTGCGGGCCGGGCTCGACGTCTTCGGCGAGAAGCCCCTGACCCACAGCCTCCGCGAGGGCCGGGCCCTGTGCGGCGCCGTCGAGCGCTACGGGCGCGTCTGGCAGACGGGTTCGTGGCAGCGGTCGGTCGAGAACTTCCATCAGGCCTGCGAGCTCGTCCGCAACGGCCGCATCGGAATGATCAAGCGGATCGAGGTCGGCCTGCCTTCGGGCCACTACGATTTCGCCCGGACATTCGGACAGGAGGCCCTCGTCCCGCCGCCTGCCAACCTCGACTACGACTTCTGGGTCGGGCCGGCGCCGTGGTGGCCCTACTGCAAGGCCCGGGTCCACATGAACTGGCGCTGGAACATGGATTTCGGCGGCGGGCAATACATGGACTGGATCGGCCATCATCTCGACATCGCCCACTGGGGGATGGGCTGGGACGACACCGGCCCTGTCGAGATCGAGGCTGCGGGCGAGTTCCCGACCTCAGGCATCTACAACAGCCCGACCCGCTACTGCGTCAAGGCCAAGTACGCCGACGGGACGCCGATGGTCCTGGCCGGCGGCCACGACGAGATCTGGAGCGGAACGAAATGGATCGGCGAGCACGGCTGGATCTGGGTCGACCGCGGCGAGTTCATGACCGAGCCCGAAAGCCTCAAGCGCGAGACGATCGGGCCGGGGGAGGTCCATCTCTATAAGAGCCGGGACCACGCTCAGAACTTCCTCGACTGCGTCCGCAGCCGCCGCAAGACCATCGCCCCGGCCGAGACGGCCCACCGCTCGGCGAGCGTCGGGCACCTCGGGGTCATCGCCATGGAGGTCGGGCGCAGGATCAAATGGGACCCGGCGACCGAGACCATCATCGGCGACCCGGAGGCCGAGCGGCTCCTCGGCCGCGCCTACCGCAAGCCCTGGCAGATGCCGGAGTGAGGAGAAGGACCATGACGCGCATAACGAAAATGGTCATGTCGAAAGGATCGAGCCGGGTCGCGGGGGCGGCGGCGATGCTGCTGCTGTTCGCGGCGGCCTTCGCCGGGGGGACGGCTTGGGCGGCGGGAGCTGAGGACGGGACCGCGGCCGGCTCCCAAGAGTCGCTCGAGGCCATCCTCAAGGACCTCGCGGCCTACGGCTTCGCCGAAGGCGTGGGCGCGCCGATGCGGCTTCGGGCCCATGTCCTGGCCCGCCAGGACGACCCGCGGGCGCGGCGGGAGATCGAGGACAAGCTCGTCGCTTTCCTGCGGTCCGGGGCCACGGCGGGCGGCAAGATGGAAGCCTGCCGGTCGCTGAGGCTTGTGGGAAGCGCCGCCGCCGTGCCGGCGCTCGAAGCGATGCTCGCCGACCCCGCGACGACGGACATGGCTCGCTACGCCCTCGAACACATCCCGGGAGATGAGGCCGATCGGGCGCTCGTCGCGGCCCTCGGGAAGACGTCGGGGGACGTGCGGAGCGGCATTGTCGCCTCGCTCGGGGCCAGGGGGACGGTCGCGGCCGTGGCCCCGCTGGCCGGGTTGGCCGGCGGGAAAGACGCGGCCCTGGCCCGCTGCGCGGCCCGGGCCCTGGGCGCGATCGGCACGTCCGAAGCGGCCGCCGCGCTGTCCGCGATCTTAGCGAAGTCGAAGGGCGCCCTCGCGGCCGAGGCCGCCTCTTCGCTCCTCCTTTGCGCCGACCGGGCCCTCGGGAAGGGGCGGAAAGACGCGGCGGCGGATCTTTACTTCAAGGCCTTCGCCGCCCGGGTCCCGACGGCCGTGCGTCAGGCGGCCTTCAAGGGCCGAGTCGCCGCGGCCGGGGAGGGAGCCCAGGACATCATCCTGAAGGCCCTGGCGGGTAAGGACGTGTCCCTCCTCGGGCCCGCGATCGCCATGGTGCCATCGGTATTCGAAGCGCCCGAGCTCGGACCGGTCATCGGATCGATGGCCAAGCTTCCGGCCGACGCCAGGGCCCAGCTCGTGGCGGTCCTGGGCGGGTACCGGGACGACGGCGCCGTCCGAGCGGCCGTCATCGATGCCGTGCAGAGCCCGATCCCGCCGGTCAGGATGGAGGGCCTGAGGGCCCTCGAGAAGGTTGGCGACGCTTCGGCCGTCGGCATTCTGGCGGCCCGGGCCGCCTCCGCCGGCGGAGGAGAGCAGGCCCTGGCCCGGGAGGTCCTGTCGAAGCTCGCGGCTCCGGACGTCGACAGGGCCGTCATCGAGCGGCTCGCGGCGGAGAAGGACGACCAGGTCCGGGCCGAGCTCATCCGGGCCGTCGGCTCGCGGCGGGTCAGCGGGGCCAAGCCCGTCCTGATGGAGGCGGTCAAGTCCGGCTCGCCGGCCGTCAGGGCCCGGGCCGCGGGCGCTCTGAAGGACATCGCTTCGCCGGTCGACATCCCGGAACTTCTGAACCTTCTTCTGGAGATGGAGGACGAGACCGGGCGGGAGGAGATGCGGGCGACCGTGGCCGCGGTGGCCATGAAGATCCCCCGGCCGGCCGTGAGGGCCAACGGGGTCAAAGCCCGGCTCGCCGCCGAAACGGATGCCCGGAACAGATCGGACCTGCTGAGCGTCCTGGGCAAGATCGGCGAGGACGGCTCTCTCACCTTGCTTCGGGGCGCCCTATCCGATGGGGATCCTTCCGTGGTCGATGCCGCCGTGCGGGCCCTCATCGATTGGCCGACGGCGACGCCCCGGGACGACCTCTATGAGATCGCCCGGAGCTCGTTCGCCCTCAACCACCGGATGCTGGCCCTGCGGGCTTACATCCGCATGATCGGTTTCGAGCCCCACCGGGCGCCCCAGGGCGCGACGGCCGACCTGCTGAAGGCCCTGGCCCTCGCTCCGCGGCCCGAGGAGAAGAAGCTCGTCCTCGGCATGCTGGCCCGGTTCCCGTGCGTCGCGTCCCTGAAGACGGCCGAATCCCTGCTGTCCGACCCGACCGTGGCCGAGGAAGCCAAGCTGGCCGCCGACCGCATTAGGGGTCAAATCTCCACTTATTAAATACGCGGCAAAGCCGAGACGATTGTAGGATAAAATTTAATAAGTGGAGATTTGACCCCTTCTGGGAGGGCAAAATGATCGAAGGACAGGCATCCGGCGGAAAGACGCCGAAGCTGCGCTACGGCATGATCGGCGGCGGGCAGGGCGCGTTCATCGGCGACGTCCACCGCAAGGCCGTCGCCATGGACGGCAAGGCCGAGCTCATTTGCGGCGCGTTCTCGCAAAGCTACGACAACACGTTGGCCACGGGCGACTCGCTCGGTTTGCCCCGCGAGCGGCTCTATCGGACATTCGACGAAATGATCCGGGCCGAGGCCGGGCGGGCCGACAAGCCCGACTTCATCGTCATCGTCACGACCAATAACGCTCACTATCCCGCCGCCAAGCAGGCCCTCGAGCACGGCTTTCACGTCGTCTGCGAGAAGCCGCTGGCCATGAACTCCCGGGACGCCGCCGAACTGGCTTGCTTGGCGCGCGAGGGCGGCCTCCTCTTCTGCGTCACCTACGCCTACTCCGGCTACCCCATGGTCAAGCACCTGCGCGACCTCATCGCCGCGGGCGACATCGGCGACATCCGCTTCGTCAACGGCGAATATCCCCAGGAGTGGCTGATGACCAAGCTCGAGGACACCGGCCAGAAGCAGGCGGCCTGGCGCACGGACCCGAAGCTGGCCGGCATCTCCAACTGCGTCGGCGACATCGGCAGCCACATCGAGTTCATGGCCGCCCACATGACCGGCCTCGAGATCGAGTCCCTCTGCGCCCGTCTCGACCGCTTCGGCCCCGGCCGGCCCCTCGACGACAACGCCACGATCATGATCAACTATAAAGGCGGAGCCCGAGGCGTCAGCTGGAGCTCACAGATCGCGGCCGGCCACGACAACGCCCTGCGCCTGCGCATCTACGGGACCAAGGGCGCCGTCGAATGGTTCCAGGAGACGCCCAACACGGCCCGCCTGTCGCTCCTCGACCGGCCGACGATGACCCTCTCGCGCGGCCGCGACCCGATGTCCCCCCGCGCCCAAGCTCTCTCCCGCATCCCCTCGGGCCACCCCGAAGGTTATTTCGAAGGCTTCGCCAACATCTACTCGACCTATATCGCCGCCCTGGCCAAGACGCTCCGCGGCGAGACGCTCGCGCCCGCCGACCTCGACTTCCCGACCGTCGACGACGGCCTGCGCGGCGTCCGCTACATCGAAGCCTGCGTCGAGAGCTCGGCCAAAGGCTCGGTTTGGATAAGTTTGTAAGGAGGCTGCCATGCCAAGACCCGTAACGCTCTTCACCGGCCAATGGGCCGATCTGCCGTTCGAGGACGTCTGCAAGAAGGCCGCCGCCTGGGGCTACGACGGCTTGGAGATCGCCTGCTGGGGCGACCACATGGACGTCCGCAAGGCGGCCTCCGACCCGGCCTACGTCCGCGACAAGAAGCGCATTCTCAAGAAATACGACCTCGGCTGCTGGGCCCTCGGCGCCCACCTGGCCGGCCAGTGCGTCGGCGACGAGTACGATCCCCGCCTCGACGGCTTCGCCCCGGCCAAGGTCAAGGGCAAGCCCGAGGCCCTGCGCAAGTGGGCCGTCGAGGAGATGAAGGCCACGGCCAAGGCCGCCCGCCGCATGGGCTGCTACGTCGTCAACGGCTTCATGGGCTCGCCCATCTGGAAGGCCTGGTATTCCTTCCCGCCGACGACCGAGGAGATGGTCGAGGCCGCCTACCGCAAGATCCTCGACCTCTGGACGCCCATCTTCGACGAGTTCGACAAGCAGTCGGTCAAGTTCGCCCTCGAGGTCCACCCGACCGAGATCGCCTTCGATCTCTACACGACCGAGGCCCTGCTCAAGACCTTCAAGCGCCGCCTGACCCTGGGCCTCAACTTCGACCCTTCGCACCTCGTCTGGCAGGGCGTCGAGCCGCACCTGTTCATCCGCGAGTTCGCCGACCGCGTCTACCACGTCCACATGAAGGACGTCGCCGTGACCCTCGACGGCAAGGCCGGCATCCTCGGCTCGTTCCTGCCCTTCGGCGACGTCCGGCGCGGCTGGGACTTCCGCTCCCTCGGCCACGGCGACGTCGACTTCGACGCCGTCATCCGCGAGCTCAACGACATCGGCTACGACGGCCCGCTGTCGGTCGAATGGGAGGACAACGCCATGGACCGCGAGTTCGGGGCCAAGGAATCGCTCGAGTTCGTCCGGCGGATGAACTTCTCGCCGTCCAAGGTCGCCTTCGACAAAGACATGAAGAAGTAGGGCTCAGCGGCCGCGGCGGGCCGGGCTGACGACCTCGAACCACCGCTCCAGCCGCCGGCCCGCGCCGTCCACCAGGATGAGGACGTGCCCGCCCGGCTCGGGGTTGACCGAGACCTGATGGAACCGCCTGGTCGTGGCCACGTACCGGTCGTCGATGTGCCAGTGGACGACCTCGTCCGGCTGCCGGTGAACGGCTTCGAAGACGACCTCGCCCGTCCGCCCGTCGAGGTCCACCGGGACATAAACGGACAGCTCGGGGTGGGGGTAGATGAGGCTCATGACCGACGCTCCCGCTTCGAGCCCTGCCCCGCCCGCGCAGTCGGCCCTGAGCGGCGGCAGAGGCCGGTACTCCGGATGGTCGACCCGGTAATAATATTCCTGCGCGGGCGGCAGGACGAACCAGGGCTCGCTCCTCATCCGGCCCACAGTTTCGCAGCGGCTGTCCACCCGGAACCGCCCCGACGCGTCGAGATGGACGACACGGTGGAAGGCGCACATCCGGTCGAAGCGGCTCTCCACCGGCACCCAGACCGTCTCCCTCGGGCACAGGTCCGTGGCCAGGAATCCGGAGTCGCGGCAGACCTCGACCGCCTTCAGGCCGAGCGGCGGCGGCCCGATGCGCCCCCCCGTATCGAGCGCTCCCAGCACGTCGAACAGGACCGGCGCCGCGGCCGCGAGCCCGGTCAGCTCCGGGCGCCCCTGCCCATCGGCGTTCCCCGCCCACACGCCCACGGTGTAATGCGGCGTCACCCCGACGGCCCACGCGTCCCTCAGCCCGAAGCTCGTGCCCGTCTTCCAGGCGACCCACTTCGAGGAGCTGAAGCTGCGCCAGAACCCCTCCTCGTCGGGGCGGTTGACCTCGGTCAGGGCCTCGAGGGCCAGATAGGCCGCGCCCTCGCCGAGGTCCCTCATCCTCGACGGCCTGTCCGCCTCGCCCCGCAGGACGCGCACTTCCCGCCCGCCGCCTTCGGCCCCGAGCGCCAGCTGGGCCATCTTCGCGTAGAGCGAGGCGATCTCGACGAGCCGGCCCTCGGCCCCGCCCAGGACGAGCGTCAGCCCGTAATCCTCGGGCGGCCGGCCGAGCGTCGTCATCCCCCAGCGCGCGAGCCGGTTCTGGAAGCGCGGGATGCCGAACTCCCGCAGCTCGCGCACGGCCGGGACGTTGAGCGACCAGGCCAGGGCCGTGCGGGCCGGCACCGCGCCCCGGAAACGGCGGTCGAAGTTCTCGGGTTTGAAGCCCTCGAAGCGGACGGGCGTGTCGGCCACGAGCGTCGTCGGGGTCAGCCCGCCCTCCTGGACCATGGCCGCGTAGAGGAACGGCTTGAGGATGCTGCCCGTGCTCCGGGGGCTCTGGAGGATGTCCACGCTCTGGCCGAGGTCGCCCGGCCGGTCGAGGCCGACGTTGCCGACATAAGCGACGACGGCGGCGGTCCGATTGTCGATGACCACGGCGGCCAGGTTGCGCACGCCGCGGGCCATGAGCCGCCCCCCCTGTTCCTCGACGGCCCGGGTCACCGCTCGCTGCAGGTCGGCCCTCAGGAAAGAGCGGAACGGAGAGCGTTCGCCGCGGCGGGCGGCCAGCGTGTCGAGAAGATGCGGGGCCTCGCGCGGCACCGGACGGAAGCCCGCCGGCATGGGCTCGGCCGCGGCCAGCCGGAATTCGAGATCGGAGAGCCGCCCCTTCCGCTTCAGCCTTTCGAGCAGCCCGTCCCGTTTCGCGAGCAGACGGGCCCGCCCCGCCGGCGACGCGATGAGGCCCGGCTCCTGCGGCAGAACGGCGAGATAGGCCGCTTCGGCCCAGCTCAGCCGCTCCGGGCTCCGGCCGAAATAGAGCCACGACGCGGCGTCGATGCCGACGGCGTTGCCGCCGAACGGCGCGTGGGCGGCGAAGAGGTCCAGGATCTCCCGCTTCGACGAGCGGACCTCGAGGCGCACGGCGAGCACGGCTTCGCGCAGCTTTTCGACGATCGTCCGCGGCCGCCCCTTCCGCGACAGCCGAACGACCTGCATGGTCAGCGTGCTGGCCCCGCTGCGGACCCGGCCCGACCGCAGGCTCGTCGCGACCGCCCGGGCGACGGCCAGCGGATCGACGCCGGGATGGAAATGGAAGCGCCGGTCTTCGTACCGGACGAGGGCCTCGAATAACCGGTCGGGCGCCCGCTCGCCCCGCGGGAACCTCCACTGCCCGTCTGCCGCCGGCCGGGCCCCGAGCAAAGCGCCCTCCTCGCTGAACAGCACCGGCGAGACGGGATCCGGGAACAGCTCCCGCGGCAGCGAGAACCAGAAGGCCAGCAGCGCGGCGCCGGCCAACCCCGCCGCCGCCAGCCGTTTTATCCGACGCTTATTGTTCACCGGACGATCTCGATCCACTGTC
>VGJC01000048.1 GCA_016867635.1 Candidatus Aminicenantota bacterium
ACCTCAACCGCGCATAAGAAGGGGTCAAGTCTCCACTCATTAACAAATGGCTCCTGCCGGGCAGGGAGAGACAAGAAGATTTAATAAGTGGAGATTTGACCCCTTCTTGGATTAGCGGCGCTTGGCCGCCGCCTGCGTCCGGCCCAGCATGGCCTGAAGATGGTGGAGGCAGATACTTAGCTCGCTCTCTCCCAACCCGAGGGCCTTGCGCTTGCTGTAAAGGGAGATGGCCTCGGCCATCCGCTCCTGGCTCAGGGGAGGCTCGCCGTGCCGGAAGCATCGCTCCCGGTTGGCCAGCATGATGGCCCGCGTGAACGCGTCGATGCGGAATGACGGGCGTTCGAGGCTCATCACCGAGCCCCTCTCCCGGAGGTCGATGGCCCCGAACAGGTGGCAGAGCTCGTGGAGCATCACGTAGCAGATGCCGCCCTTATTCTTGAGATACTTGACGATGACGATGCCCTCGAGATAGTCGGCGATGCCCGGGTCGACCGGCCCCTCGGGACCCTCGGGGACGAGCCCGAGAACGATCTCGCCGTCCCGGCGGTCCGGCCCCGATCTCCCGGCGAGGTCCCGGAGCCCCGGAAGCAATGCGGCCAGCGGCTGGCCCTCCGAACCCGCGTCCCAGTACTCGTAGGACACGATCTTGAATCTGACCCCGAGCGCCTCGCGGAACGTAAGATTGACATCCCGCATATGGCAGCCGATGTCGACCTTCCAGATCTCGTTCGCCCGGAGGCTCGCGTCGGCGACGACCTTGACGGTCACCGTGCGGAGCGGGGGCCTTTCGGCTCCGGGAACGTAGGGCGCGAGCGCGGCGACTTGGAACCCCGCCCATAGAGCCAACAAGAGCCCCGGATGAGCCGGGCGCAAGTGCCGGCGCATGTCCCGGCGACGAGGGCCCCCTTCTCGTTCCATTTCTCACTCCCCACCTCGAAGATGGGGAGCGCGGACGGGCCTGTCAAGCGTGTTGCCGACTAGGTTCCACTATTTCCCATTGAGTTCGCTATTTATCATAGATAGGTGGGGAATAGGCCTTAAAAGATTATTGGCCCAAAACAGGGCAAAAAAACGCGACTAAGGCCCCAAAATGGGTCTTTGTAAAGCACCATCTTGTTTTTTATCAATGGCTTCTGTCAGCCAAGGCTCGCACTAGGTTTTCCTGGGTGAAGGCCAGGAGGCTCGCCGGGTCCTCGATGAACGCACGCACGTCCGTTTCGATGACGGGCCATTGCGCCTCGCGGACGGCCCGAGTGAGCAGGGCCCGCCAATCCATTTGCGGATCATCCGACCCTTCCTTCGCGCCATCGCCGATCGTTTCCTCTCCCGCTCTCCGTTTCTGGGCCAAAGCGTTCCTGAATAGCGCGAGATTGGGCTCCATCCCCGGCCACTTCGTGAGGAACCAGAAAAGGTCGAAATAATCCCGGCCCTTGGCATATTCTCGCGTCAGCACGGCCGATGCTTTTCCCGCCAGCAGGGAGGGCAGGTCATAGTGCTGCAAAAGCACCGGGACATGGACGTTGACGACGGTTTTCGCGCCCGTCGCGCCGGCCGGCGGCTTCGTGTCGACCTCGAGCGCGATGGACAGCTTCTGCTGTCTCCGACCGACGAGCCCCAACTCGGCCAGCAGCTCCGCGAACCGGAAAACGGCCCGCTGGACCGGCCGCTCCTCCTTGAGATGGAGAGTCATGTCATAGCCTGCCGCGGATAGGCCCCGCTCGAGCTTCTGCATGGCGCCGCCGAACTCCTCGCGCTTCCAATCGGGCCCCGCGGAGAAGTCCATGTCCTCAGAAAAACGGCCGATCCGCCATAGAAACCGGAGGGCCGTCCCGCCGACGAAAAAGAGCCGGGTGTTGAGCCCCTCGCGCTGCATGAGCCAGAGCAGGTAGTTCTGGAGGTACTCGCGCAAAGCGTGGAGGCCCAAGGACGGATTCTCGCGGGCGACCTGAAGAGCGATGTCTTTCATGCCGGCCCCTCCCAGTTCTCCCGGATCATTTCGACATATCTTGCCGCCGCGTCTACCGCCGCGGCGAAACCGGGCTTGCGTACGAAATTCGCCCAACCCCTGAACTTGGCCTCGTCCCACGTGTCCAGGTTCTGCAGGCGAAGCCCTTCCAGCCATCGGCGCGAGAATTCGCTGTGGCGCAAGGCGATGTACATTTTATCGAGCAGTGCTTTTTCCGGAGCGGCGACAATGAAGAGGTGTCCTGCCCGCTCGATCCTCTCATATCCCGTAAAAAAGCCCGGCTGGACGTGATGATAGAAATAGCGGAAGCGGCCGGACGTGAAGGAGATGCCCCGGGCCGTCGTGATCGAGGTCGGATTGAAGACGGCTTCAGGGATCAGCCCGTAGAACCCGAGCGCCCAGTCGAGGGACAGATAAGAAGGCTGGACGACAGTGTTCGCGACCTCAGCCTCGGAGATGTCCCGGCTGCGGTAAGGTCCATTGATGAGATACCAGCCCCTGCGGATACGGCGAAGCTTGCCGCCCGCGGCCCATCGCGACAACTGGACTTCGACGTGAGCCGGGGCGTCATCGAAGAGCCGGAGCATGGAGGAATGAAAGAGCGGTCGGCCGGAGAATTTTGCCAGGAATTCTTCCCATTTCATGCAGCTAACTTAACACAGTTGTTAAGAAAATGCAATATAAGACACCCAGGAAAGGCACGTTAGGAGGGCTCAGTCGGCCAGGGGGCGCCAGTTGCCGGACGCCTTGTCCCAGCGGAGGACGCGGCGGCGGAGGTCCTCGAAGTAGGCGGTGTCGGGGACGCTGGTGATCTTTCCGCTGCGCCGGGCGTTCTCATGCAGGACCTGGAAGGAGTGGCTGCCGCGGACCTCGACGGGCTTCATCGACAGGTCGAAAACGAATTCGAGGCCGCTGCGCCCCCCCCAGAACGAGAGGGTCCCGGAGCTGGAGGCCTGGGCGCGGACGACGCTTTCCAGCGGAAAATATTCAACCGCCAGCTCGGCGTCCGGCCGGGGAAGGCGGATATAGTGGAGCTCGGAGCCCGGCTCCACGTCCTTCCACCTGAACCGTTCCTCCGACTGGGGCGAACATCCTCGCATGTCGGCGGGATCCAGCACGATGACGACCCCCTCGCCGTATTCATTGTTCGTGCCGAAGGTCAGGATCTCTTTACGGCCGTCTCCGTCGAGATCGGCCGCGATGAAATCGGCCAGCTGCCCGGAGTGCCAATAATCGCCGATGGACTTGCCTTCCGCGTCGAGGATGCTCAGCCTGGTCGGGAACCTGTGCAACTGATGGGCGATGACCAGGATCTCCTTGCGGCCGTCCCCGTCGAGATCGATGGCATCGAACCCGCGGACGTTGAAGTCCCCGGAGAACCGCGTCGTTCCGAACTCCAGGGGGCGCCCCGACTCGAATTCCCAGAGCGTCTTGCCGCGATGGTTCAAGCACAGGACGCTCCCTTCGCTGCGGCTGTCGTCGGTCAAGGCGTTGAAGAGGATCTCGACGCGGCCGTCCCCGTCGAGATCGTCGATGATGAGGCGCGGCAGGGTCCACTCCTTGTCCTCCCATACCCACCTCTCCTGGGGCTTTGAGCTGCGATATTTTTCCCTGGCCAGGTTAGTTGACCCGCTCATGTGCCGCCAGAGCGTCTTCCCGTTGACGCTGAGGATGACCAGCTCGGGCCCTTCGATCCGGAATCCGTGCGGGACGCGGGGGGTCGAGAGGTTTAAGCCCGTGAAAACCACGGCCGCCACGACGAGCAGCGCCGCGACCGTCACCAGCGCGACGTTCCGGGGCCGTTCGAGGACCCGACGCCCGCCGGCCGCGAAGTTGTTGCCGTCGCCGGGCCGGCTGTCGCTCCGGCCGCCCGCCGCGGCGCCGTTCGCGCCCTTGCCGTTGAACAGCGAGCTTTTCTCCCGCTGCCAGCGGTCGATCTCCTCCCGGAAGGCGTAGACCCGCGACTTCTTCGCGCCTTCCAAGCGATGGATCGGCAGCCCGAAGCTCTTTTCCCAGCGCAGACAGGTCCTCGTGTCGCAGTCCAGGTAGTCGGCGATCTCTTTCCACGAGGACAGGCGGTTGGCGCGGGTCCCGTTGCGCTCACCCCGGTCCCCGTTAGGGGCTCCGCTGGGCGCCCGGGCGGAAGGACTGTCCGGCGCGTCGTTTTGTGGCATGGCGTTGGCCTGTTATTCCATCTTCTGCAACTCGGCCATTTTAAGGAATGCCGGGCTGTCGGTCAAGTTCACCGAGAAGGCGGGCAGGAGGACTGGCCGCGGGAACATTTTCGCTGAGACGATTGAGACGTTCCGGGGCCGGGCCGCGTCTATTATCATCTGAGAGGTCGAGAGGGCGAGCTCGTGGGCGCGATCGCGGTCGATCCGCCGATGATCGCCCGGCTTGACTTTTATGAATGCACACATTATTATACACCATATAGGGTGTATAAAATGAGAACGAACATCGTGATCGACGACCGTCTCGTGGAGGAAGCCATGGCCCTCGCGAACCTGAAAACGAAGAGGGAAGCCGTCCACAAAGCTCTGGAAGAATATGTCCGGGCCCTCAAGAAAAAGGACCTTCGGGAGCTCAAAGGCAAGGTCCGCTTCGCGGAAGGCTACGATCCCAAGAAGCTGAGGCCCCGATGATCCTGGTCGACGCCTCGGTGCTGATCGATTATCTGGAGGGGCGCGACACCCTTTCGGCGAGGCGCTTCGACGAGGTCCTCGACCGGGGCGTTCCCTTCGGGATCGCGTCCATCACCTTCCTCGAGGTCCTCCAGGGCGCGGCGACCGATCGGGACTTCGTGAAGCTCCGTGAATATCTCGGAAGCCAGGAGATCTACGAGCCGAAGGACGGCCCCGGCTCGTACGCGTCAGCCGCCAAGATCTTTCTCGCCCTACGCAAGAAAGGTCTGTCCGTGGGCAGCTCGATCGATTGCCTGATCGCGCAAACCGCGATCGAATACGATCTTCGCCTTCTTCACAATGACAGCGACTTCGACCGGATCGCCGCGGTCTCGCCGCTCAAGATGTGGTGAATGCGGTAGAGTATCAGTCAGTTCTAACAGCCAAGGCACAAAGAGAATAGGGGATGAGCACGAACGCATGCGCCTTCGGATCGAAGGCCCGAGCGTCGCGCGTCACGAGCTTCAGGCCGTTCCTCACGGCGCTGGCCGCCTGGAACGCGTCCGGCAGCCTCCAGCCGGATTCCCTTCGCAGCCGGGCGGCCTTGGTCGCGTCGCTCTCCGTCAGCGGCAGGCACTCGAACTGCCCGCAGAGCTCGAAGGCGGCCGCCTGCTCGTCATCCGTCCCGCCACTGAGGACCTCGGCCCGCGTGATGACGGACAGAACGGCTTGGCCCTCGCGGAGCTTGCTCAGCCACTTCGTCGCGGGCTCGATGCCGCGCAGGTGATCGATCAGAATGACGGAATCCAGCAGATAAACGGGTTTCACGACTTTCGGTCCCACTCCCGCCGAAGGGCATCGACGTATTCCCGGGTGTCCCCTTTGATCGACGTCCAGGCCCCGGCCGTTTCACGGAGGACAACGTTCAGGTTCATGTCGGTTTTTTGGCGGCGGAACTCGCCGATCGCCCGGCGAACGACCTCGGCGCTCGAGATCTTATGGCGCCGGCCGTAGCTCTCCAGCCAGCGCTTCTCGTCCTCGGGCAGCGAGATGATCGTCCGGGTCATGCGTGCCATCCTTTTCACCTCGCTACATATATATCAGCAAGGTGATATCATGTCAAGCCAGACCTTGACAAAGAGGATATGAAAATGTACAATAATGTACAGAATCGGGAGCAAGCCATGAAACACGTTTCGTTCACGGAGTTCCGGCGCAACGCCGCCGCCCTGTTCAACTCGGTCGAGCAAGGCGAGACGATCCGGGTGCTTCGCCACGGCAAGCCCATCGCCGAGGTCGTTCCGGTCCGGCCCGCGAACGCGCGGCTTTCATGGAAGCGCCCGGGGATCCTGCTCGAAGCGGAGGGCGTGTCCCTCAGCCGCGAGATCCTCAGAGAAAGAAAGCGCGGCGGAAGATGAGGGTATTCTTCGATTCCTCGAGCCTGGCCAAAAGATACATCAAGGAGCGGGGAAGCGAGAAAGTGGAAGAGGCCCTCGCCGTGGCGGCCGAGGCCGCCGTCAGCTTGGTCGCCCCGGCCGAGATCATCTCCGCCCTCAGCCGCCTTCGCCGGCAGGGTGTGTTATCGGCCCCCCAATACGACCGGGCGAAAACGGCCCTCTACGAGGATCTGGAAGAACTCTCGATCCGCGAGGTCACAGCCCCGGTCGTGAGCCTGGCCATCGAGTTGCTCGAACGCCATGTCTTGCGCACCCTTGACGCCCTCCATATCGCCGGCGCCGCCGAGTGGCGTGCCGATCTTTTTGTCTCTTCGGACAGGCGGCAGCTGGCGGCGGCCGCGGCGGCCGGCCTCGACGTTCTCCAAGTTTGACCTTTTTCCGCTCCCCCCTGCCGGGCCCGCGCGGGACCGATGGTCTCTAGGCCGTCAGAAGGAGGGCCGCCGGGACGATTGCGGCCGAGGCCGACCAGACGGTGACGCTCTTCTCGCGCTGCCAGCGATCGATCTCGTCACGGTAGGCGTACACACGCGACTTCTTAGCCCCTTCGATGCGGTGGATTGGCAGCCCGAAGCCCTTCTCCCGGCGTAGACAGGTCCGCTCGTCGCACCCCGGATAGTCGGCGATCTCTGCCTTCGGACCGGTTTTCGTTGACCGTCCGCAAAGAGCCAAGATAGAATGGGCACATGAAAGAGAAAAAGCTGTGCCGGCTCGGGTGTCTTTCTGTTCTCCTGGTCGTCTTGGCAATGAGCCTGGAACCGCAGGCGTCCGCGCGGTCGGCCGCGCAGGCAGACTCCTCGCCGGCGGCTTATGCGGCCGCCACGGCGCCCCGCGACGCAATTCTCCCGGCGCCCCGGACGGACGCCGCCTACGGGAAGATCCCGCTCCAGTTCATCCCCAACGAAGGGCAGATGGACGGCGCCGTGGCTTTCTCTATCCAGGGCCGCGACAAGACTGTCCACTTCACCTCCGAAGGGCTGACGTTCGTCCTCGATGGCTCCCACGAGCCCGCCCCGCCGTCCGCTCATCCGCAGACCTCCGCTTCGCTTGTCGCCCATCCGCCAACCGCCCCGGCCCGCGCCCCCTCCCGCGGCTGGGTCGTGAAGCTCGATTTCATCGACGCCAACCCCGACGCCGTCCCGGTCAGCCTCGAGGAGAGCGGGGCCGTCATCTCCTATTTCAAGGGCGCGCCGGCCGACTGGAAGACCGGGCTTCGGGCCAGCTCCAAGATCGCCTACCGGGAGCTCTGGCCGGGCATCGATCTCATCTACCACGGCACGGTCGACCGCCTGAAATACGAATTCATCGTCCATCCCGGCGCCGACCCGTCGCGCATCAGGCTGGCCTACCGGGGCGCGGACAGCGTAACCCTGACCGCAGAAGGCCGGCTCGAGGTCTCGACCCCCGCAGCCGCCTTCAGTGACGACATCCCCGTTGCTTGGCAGGATATCGGCGTCCGGAGCACGGAGATCCCCGTCGGCTATGTCATGCATGGCGCTGACTATGGCTTCGAGGTCGGGGAATACGACCGGAGCCGCCCGCTCATCATCGACCCCGCAGTCCTCATCTACTGCGGCTACATCGGCGGCGCGGGCACCGATGTCGCCACCGCCATCGCCGTCGACGACGAAGGGAACGCCTTCGTCACGGGATTCACCTTCTCCACCGAGGCCACCTTCCCGGTCGAGGCCGGGCCGGTCTCCACCCACGGCGGAGCGGCCGACGCCTTCGTGGCCAAGGTCGACGCCTCGGGCGCGTCGCTCGTCTACTGCGGCTACATCGGCGGCGCGGACGACGATTTCGGCCAGGGGATCGCCGTCGACAAGGACGGGAATGCCTACGTCGCGGGATTCGCGGGCTCGGCGGGGGACACCTTCCCCGTCGTGGCCGGGCCCGACCTCGTCTTCAACCTCGGCGGGGACGCCTTCGTGGCCAAGGTCGACGCTTCGGGTACATCGCTCGTTTACTGCGGCTACATCGGCGGAGAGGCCTCGGAATCGGCCATGGCCATCGCCGTCGACGCCTCGGGCAACGCCTATGTCACGGGCTACACCTATTC
Source organism: Candidatus Aminicenantota bacterium (assembly GCA_016867635.1). GTDB lineage: Bacteria > Acidobacteriota > Aminicenantia > Aminicenantales > Saccharicenantaceae > RBG-16-66-30. The sequence goes on from VGJC01000048.1 coordinate 8,104, forward strand.
CACCGAAGTCTCTTTCCCGGTCCTCATCGGTCCGGATCTGAGCTTCAACGCGGGATTGGTGGATGCCTTCGTGGCCAAGGTCGATGCCTCGGGCGTCTCGCTCGCCTACTGCGGCTACATCGGCGGCGCGAGCTACGATGCTGGCCTGGCCATCGCCGTCGACAGCGAGGGCAACGCCTATGTCACGGGATTCACGCAATCCCCGGAGGCCACATTCCCTGTCGCGGTCGGGCCCGGACTCACCTACGGGGGCGAGGGGGACGCCTTCGCGGCCAAGGTCGACGCCTTGGGCGTCTCGCTCGCCTACTGCGGCTATATCGGAGGCTCGGGCTATGATCACGGCTACGGGATCGCCGTCGACGGCGCGGGGAGCGCCTATGTTGCGGGATTCGCGGGTTCTACCGCGGCGACCTTCCCCGTCGCCGTCGGGCCGTCCTTGATCCACTCCGGGTGGGAGGATGCGTTCGTGGCCAAGGTCGACGCCTCGGGCGCGTCGCTCGTCTACTGCGGCTACATCGGCGGCGGTTGGCACGAAAGGGCGACCGCGATCGCCGTCGACAGCGAGGGCTGCGCGTATGTCACGGGATACACCGAATCCTCCCAGTCTTCGTTCCCCGTCGTGGCCGGACCGGGACTGACGTTCGGGGGATGGAGGGATGCGTTCGTGGCCAAGGTCGACGCCTCGGGCGCCTCGCTCGTCTTCTGCGGCTATATCGGCGGCACGGGCGACGATTATGGGACCGGGATCTCCGTCGACAGCGAGGGCAACGCCTATGTCGCGGGAGAAACGGGGCGGTTCACGGGGGACGAGATCCCTTTGGTCATCGGCCCGTTCCTCACCTACGGGGGCGGGTTCTCGGACGCCTTCGTAGCCAAGGTCTCTTACGCCCCGGATCCCGCTATCGTCTCGCTCCTGCCGTCGAGCGCCAAGGCCGGCGATCCGGCCTTCGTCCTAAGCGCGACCGGCTCCGGGTTCATCGACGGGGCCGTCGTCATGTGGGACGGCCAGGCGCGGTCCACGACCTTCGTCAACAGCTTCGAGCTGAACGCGCAGATCGGGGCCGGCGATCTTGCGACCGGAAAGATCGTCCAGGTGACGGTCGCCAACCCGCCGCCGGTCGGAGGCAGCTCGGAGGCCGTGGCCTTCCCCGTCACGACCTTCACGATGGGCTCCACTCCCGCGAGCGCGACCGTCGGGGCGGGCCAATCGGCCTCCTACACCATTCAAGTGACGCCCCAGTTCGGGTCCTTCGATTCCGCCATCGCCTTCTCTTGCACGGGGTTGCCGGGCGCCACCACGGCCTCGTTCTCGCCGGCGAGCGTGACCCCGGGCGCCGGTTCGGCGACGACTACGCTGACGGTGACGACAAGGGCCCGACAGAGTGCGGCGTTCGGTGCGGCCGGAGCGATCGGCGTCGGGTCCGCCGGCATCGGATCGGCCGGCGCCGCGCCGCCTGCTCTGCTTGGCCCGCCGCTCATCCTCGGATCCCTGCTCGCGCTCCTGCTCCTCGTCCTCCTTCTCACGGCCATCCTGCCGAGACTCCTCCCCGGCAAACCCGTTCCCGCAAAACTCACCCGCCGCCGGCGTGCGGCCTGCGCTGTGATCTGTCTTGTCGTGCTGCTTGCCGCGTGCGGCGCAAGCGACGGGCCTTCGCCGAGCACGGGGACTCCCGCGGGAACCTACCAGATCACGGTCCGGGGGGTCTCGGGCGGTCTGACGCTCTCGACGACCGTGACGCTCGTCGTCAACTGAGCGAAGCTTAGGGCGGCCCGGCTAAAAGGAATAGGGGTAAGCACGAAGGGGTGCTTGTTGGCGTCGAAGGCCCCGGCGTCGCGCGTCACCAGCTTAAGGCCATTGAGGATAGCGCAGGCCGCCTGGAAAACGTCCGGCGGCTCCCGTTTCTCTTGCCTGGGGAGTCGCCGCGGTAAGGGGAGGGGGGAGGATCTCTTGATCGCCCAAAACAGTCAGTCAGTTCCAACAGCCAAGGCACGTAAGAGGTCGGAGTCGGCGTCTTTCCAGAGCTCGAGGAAGCGGCGGTGGTGTTTCGCGGCCGCTTCCGCATCGGCCCGCGCCGCGTCGGCCCGGGCTTCGCCCCCCGCCCCCTTGCCCGCGCGCGCCTCGTACAGCCGCGCGAGCTCGTAATGGGCCACCGTCCACAGGTCCTGGGCCTCGTACCCCAGGACGTCCTTCCCCAGGAACTCCTCGTACTTCTCGATGGCCCTGTCGATGTCGCCGCTTCTCGCGTAGGCGAGGGCCAGCGCGTCCTCGAGCATCAGCTCCCGCAGGTTGCCGGCCATCGTGAACGACGCCACGGCCTCCTCGTATCTCCCTCGCGCCAGCTCGATCTCGCCCTTGAGACGATGGAAGGCCGCCTGGTCGCCCTGCGAGCTCCGGCCCACTCCCGAAGCGGCCAGCACATCGCCCGTCACGGCCCGGACCGCGTCGAGGATGCGTTCGGCCTCCCGCACCCGGCCCGACCTCGCGTAGAACGTCCCGAGCTTGGCCAGGAAGGTGGGCTCGATCTTGATCGCCGCCCGGATCGCTTCCATGGCCGCCAGCTCCTTCTCGCAGGCCGCCTCCTGCCCCTTCCTGCGCAAGGCGATGGCCAGGAACAGCCGGTCGCGGAACTCGCTCAGGCCCGCCTTGAGGGACCGGTTGACGCCGACGGCCTGCCCCAGGCTCTCGAGCGCCTCCCCGTATCGTCCCCGATACATCTGGAGAAGCCCCAGCGACCGGTAGCCCTTGGCCCTCTTCCAGTTCTCCGGCTCGGCGATCATCTTCCGGAAGGCCGCCTCGGCCTCCTCGACTTTGCCCATCCGCACCAACAGGAAGCCGTACTCGTTGTTGACGAACGTCCCCGTCTCGTAGCCGGGATCCAGAGCGAAAGCCTGCCGATAGTGGTCGAGCGCCTCGTCCCGCCTGTCGAGCATGCTGTAGCTCGACGCCAGGTTGATGTGGGCGTCGGCCGATCCCTTGTCGATCCGGATGACCCGGTCGAAGCACTCGATGGCCGTCTCGGCCTGGTTGGACAACATGTACGCGTAGCCCAGCCGGAACCAGGCCGCGTTGTCGTCGGGGTATTGGGCGAGGTAGGCCCGGTAGTTGCGGATGCCCTCCTCGCGGTTGCCCCGCCAGTCCTCGACCAGGGCCCGGATCCACAACTGTTCGCGGGTCGTCTGGCGGTCGATGAGCCCGAGGGCCTTTTGGAAATGGACCTCGCCATCGGCCCGCCGGCCGTTGATGTAGTACTTGACGCCGAGCTCGACGTGGGCCAGCGCGAAATCGGGGTCGAGCTCGATGGCCTTTTTCAACTGCTCGATGCTGACGTCCCACGGCACACGCTTCGAGCCCGAATAGAGCTTCAAGGACTCGAGCGACGAGGTCGTGGCCTGGTAGAGAGGGAGGCGCTCCTTCGAGATCCGGGCCAGCGATTCGCCGAGCCCGTTGCGGACCTTCTTGGCCAGCTCGTCGACGCCGGCCAGGATGTCCGTGCCCGTCCGGGCCCGGGCCGAGCCGGAGAAGACGATCGCCTGATTGTCGGGATCGACCAGCTTGGCCGACAGGAGGTATTCGTCGCCGACTCTCCCGATGCCGCCGACGAGCAGGGCCTTGATGCCCTCGCGGAGGGCGACCTCGCGGCCGACGGCCTCGTCGATCCTCGCGACCCCCTCGCGGCGCATCCTCCGGAGGGTCTCCTGGACGCGGCCCGGAGGGAAGACGTTGACGTACTGGGACTGCTGGATGCTGACGGTCAGGGCCGTCTCGAGCCCGGCGTCGAAGACCTCCTCGCCCGTCTTGTTGTCGAAGTCCGTGACCAGGATCCAGTCGCGCTCCTGGAAGGCCAGGGCCTGGGCCGGCGTCTTGAAGAACAGCGTCTTGGCCAGCCAGGCCGCTCCCAACACGGCCGCGGCGACGACGGCGGCAGTCGCGGCCATCCGGGCCGGCTTGAACCAGGGCTTGGCCTTAGCCCCGCGCGCCTCGGCGAGGATGACGCGCAGGTCGGCGAGGACCGCGCCCATCGAGGGGTAGCGGTCGCCGGGCTCCTTGGCCAGCATCCGGGCGACGACGCGGTTGAGGCCCTCGGGCAGGCCCTCGATCATGCCGGCGATGGGCCGGGGCTCCTCGGTCAGGATGGCGCTCGTCGTCGTGGCGGTCGATTCCTTCTTGAACGGGTTGCGGCCGCTGAGCATCTCGTAGAGGACGATGCCGAACGAGAAGATGTCCGAGCGCGGGTCGAGGGCCCGGCCGCGCAGCTGCTCGGGCGACATGTAGGCCGGCGTGCCGGGGGTCAGGCCCTCGCCCGTTGCGGTCGCCGTCACGGTCAGGGCGGCGGCGTCGGCGGTCGTGTCGGCGTCGGGCCGGGCGAAATACTTGTGACCTGAACCCCGAAACTTGGTCCATTCCGGATGCAACTTTTTTGATAAAATCGGGCATTCGGAAAGGAGTTCGGGATGAAAAAGAAGTTCACGGAGGCGCAGATCGTTTTTGCTCTTCGCCAAGCTGAGGGCGGGACGCCGATCGCGGAGATCATCCGGAAGATGGAGATCTCGGAGGTCACGTTCTATCGCTGGAAGAAGAAGTATGCGGGGATGGGCGTTGCGGAGCTCCGCAGGCTGAGGCAGCTCGATGAAGAGAACCGCCGGCTGAAGCGGCTGGTGGCCGATTTAGTCCTCGATAAGCAGATGCTCCAGGATGCCTTATCAAAAAAGTTCTAAGGCCCGCCGAGAAGCGGGACCTGGTGTTCGTCATGAAGGCTTCTTACCAGGTCTCGGAGCGGCGGGCGTGCACGGCCTTGAAGCTCGCTCGATCAACGATCCGCCACAAGAGTGTAGCGGATCCGCAGACGGCGCTTCGCATGCGTCTTAGGGATCTGGCCATGTCCCGTGTCGGGTATGGATATCGACGGCTCCATGTCCTGATTGGACGGGAGGGATGGCGGGTGAATCACAAGCGCGTTTACCGCTTGTATCGGGAGGAAGGATTGGCCATGAGGAAGAGGCCTCCCAGGCGCCGCAAGGCCTGTATGAAGAGGGAGCTGCGGCCTCTGGCCGCCGAAAAGAACGAGTGTTGGAGCATGGATTTCATGTCGGACGAGCTCTTCGATGGGCGCCGGATCCGGCTTTTAACGATAGTGGACAATCATACCCGTGAAAGCCTGGCGATTCACATCGGCCAGAGGGTCCGTGGCTACGAGGTGGTCGATGTCTTGGAGCGGGTCATGAAGGAGCATGGAAGGCCTCAGACGATACGGGTGGACAACGGGCCGGAATTTATCTCAAAAGACGTCGATCTCTGGGCCTATTGGAATCACGTCACTTTGGACTTTTCGCGTCCGGGGAAGCCGACGGACAACTCGTATATCGAGTCTTTTAACGGTCGGTTCCGGCAGGAGTGCCTGAACGATCACTGGTTTCTGAGCTTGGATGATGCCCGGGATAAGGTCGAAGCTTGGCGACGGGATTACAACGAGGAACGGCCACACAGTGCTCTAGGCAATGCGACGCCGACGGAGTTCGCGGCTCAAGTCGAACCCCAAAAGGCACCTCTTGAGCGGGATCTCGAGGCGAACAAGAATGGACTTGCATATTCAAAAAGTTGCTGACAGAATGGACGAGAAACGGGGTGCGGGTCACATATTCAAAAAGTTTGCTGACAGAATGGACGAGAAACGGGGTGCGGGTCACTTGGCCAGCCCGAAGTCCATGACCTTGGCGTGGCCTTCGGGGGTCATCATGATGTTGGCGGGCTTGATGTCGCGGTGGATGATGCCCTTCTCGTGGGCCGCCCGCAGGGCCTCGACGATCTCGG
>VGJC01000049.1 GCA_016867635.1 Candidatus Aminicenantota bacterium
CTTCTGCTCGAGGAACTCCTCCTCGGCCATCAGGTTGACGGCCTTGAAGCGGTTGAAGGTCTCGCGCGATCCCTCGAGCTCCCGCTCGACCTCGTCGTCGGCCATCTCGGCGACCGGCCGCCACTTCTTCGTCGTCCGCCGCGGTTTGGGCGCCGGGGCGGCCAGGCCGTTGCCGGCCGCCGGCTCAGCGGCCTCGAGCGGGACTTCCTCGTCGTCGATGTCCGCGGCCTCGACGTCCTCTTCGGCCCCCGGCTCTTCGGGGGCCCGGGGCGCGGGGCCCGCGGCAACGGCGGCTTCGGCTTCGGCCCGGACTTCGGTCAGGGTCTTCTTGAGCTCCTGCCAGCACATCTCGTCGAGATTGACGAGGTCGCGGTCGATCTCGGCTTTGCGGATCTCGTGCCTGACGCGGTCGTCCTTGGCCGCCTCTTCCTCCTCCCGGGTCCGCCGCAGGGCGGCCTCGAACTCGTCCAGCGTCTTGCGGACCTTTTCGAGCTCCTCGCGGGCGGCCCCCAGGGAGGTTTCGGCCCTGGCCTGTTCCTCGCCCTTGGACTTGAGCTTGTCCCGAAGGCCCCGGATCTCGTCCTTGAGCTTGTCCTTGTCCTGCTCGCACTGCCGGGCGTCCTCTTCGAGCTGGCGGATCTTCGCTCCGGCGGCTTCCTTGCGTTTCCCGGTGCTCAGGACCTGGTTCCGCAGGCCGTTCATCTTTTCCTGGAGAAGGTCGAGCCCGGCCTTCTTCTCGAAGAAGGCCTGCTCCCGCCGTCCGGCCTCCTCGGCCAGGCCCGCGAGGGACCGCTCGCGCGTCTCGATCTCTTCCTTGATGGACCGGATCCCGGCTTCCCGGCCCTCCAGTCCCTGCCGTCCGGCCTCGCCGGCGCGGGCCAGGCGGTCTTTCTCGGCGCGCAGCAGCTCTCGCTCCCGCTCGAGGATGGCCCGGGTCGTCCCGATCCTCTCGCTTTCGGTCGCGCTCGCCCGGAAGTCCCTGTCCTTGTCCTGCAGGGCGAGTTCCGCGCGGACCAGGACCTCCTGGGCGATGCCCCGTTCCGCGTCGAGGACTTCTTTCTCGCGTGTCCCGGCCTCGAAGGCCTCGGTCAGAGGGGCGAGCTCGACCTCGAGACGGCCGAGCTCGTCGGCGAGCTTGCGGATCTCCGCGGCCAGGGCCACAAAGCCCTCGGCCCGCTGGCCGAGCTTGAGGAGCCCCGAGGACAGGAGCAGGTCCCCGGCCGGCGTCAGGAAGCTCAGGCCGGGATGGTCGATCCAGATGCGGACGGCCGACCCGATGCGGTCGACGACGACGGCGTCCTCGAGACCGGCGAGACCGCCGTCGGCCCCTTCAGGGGTCTCGAGGCGGCTCTTGAGGAGCCCCAGCACGCCCGGCCGTCGGAGGACATCTTCGGGGATGCCCGGCCGGGCCTGGAGCGGGACGAGCAGGTAGCTCCCCTTGAGGCCTTCGGGAACACCCTGCAGAAATCCCTCGACCGGCACCACCCGGGCCCGGGATTCCTCTCGCCAAAAGGCGTCGAAGAGCGGGGCGTTCTCGGGGCCGGTCCGGATGAGATCGGCCAGCAGGCCGAGGGCGCCGGGGACGTCGTCGGTCGGGGCCTCGGCGCGCTGCTTCTCCTCGACCTTTCGGAGGGCTTGAAGATGATAGGCGGCTTCGTCCCTTCGGGCCTTGAGGGCGTCGATCCGGGCCCGCAGCCCCTCGAGGGCGGCCTGCAGGCTTCCCGAGGCGCTCTTCCGGGCGTCGACCCTCTGCCGGGCGGATTCGCGGGCGGCCCGGAGCTCCTCCGCCTCCCGTTCCAGGGCCGCGGCCCGGGCCCTGTTCTCCTCGAGAAGCCGGTCCTGGTCGTCGAACTGGGAGGCGAGCTTTTCCTCCTGCCGTTCGAGGAGCTCGAGCTCCTTTTCGGTCCTGGCGTTCTCGTTCCTGGTTTCGGTCAGGTCCTGCAGGGCCGCGAAGTACTCGTCGCGGAGCCTGCCGATCCCCGAGGCCTCGGCCGACCGGGCGTCGCGGGCCGACCGGAGGACTTCCTCGGCGCCGACGACCTCGGCCCGGTTCGCATCGAGCGTCCCCTCGAAGCCGGCGAGCAGGCCCTGGGCCTCTTCGAGCTCCCGGGTCAGAAGGAGAACGTCCTCGAGGAGCTCGTCGCGGTCGGCTTCGTCCCTCTTTCTCTTGTCCTCGAAGAATTCGACCCGCTTGGATTCGCGATCGATGTCGCCCTCGAGGCGGGCTATCTGGGACCTCAGGGAGAAGAGCCTTTCCTGGCCTTCCTTGAGCGCTGTCTCCAGGTCCCAGAGCTCCTTGCGCCGGGAGGCCATGTTCTTCTCCTCGTCGCGGACCCGGCCCGTGATGTCCTTCTCGCGGGCCAGGCAGGTCTCGAAGAGGGCGGTGGCATCCTTCTGGGCCCGCTCGAGCTGCGCGAGCTTTCTCCGGTAGTGGTCGGAGGTCAGCTCGCGGATGCGCTCCCGCAGGCGGCGGTAGCGGTTGGCCGCCTGGGCCTGGCGCTGGAGGGAGTTCTTGGCCTTGTCGATCTCGATGATGATGTCCTCGAGGCGGATGAGGTTCTGCTCGGTGCTGTCGAGCTTGTTCTGGGCCTGGCGCTTCTTGTCCTTGTAGTAGGCCGTGCCCGCGGCCTCCTCGATGAACAGCCGTTTCTCGGTCGGCTTGGAGGTGACGAAACTGCCGATCGCGCCCTGCTCGATGACGAAGTATTCCTTCTCGCCGATGGCGTGCCGCCAGAGCTCGTCCTGGATGTCCTTGAGGCGGACGGTCTTGCCGTTCATCCGGTATTCGCTCTCGCCCGAACGGAAGACGCGGTGGGAGATGACCAGCTCCTCCTCGTCGTTGCCGAGGGACAGGACGACGTCGGCCATGTTCAGGGCCGGCTTCTTGGCGTTGCCGTTGAAGATGACGTCGTCGGTGCGGTCCCCGCGCACGGTCTTGGCGCGCAGGCCGCCGATGACCCAGAGCATGCCGTCGACGAGGTTGCTCTTGCCGGTGCCGTTGGGCCCGACGACGGCCGTGATGCCGGGGTGAAAGGCGATCTTGGTCCTGTCGGCGAAGGACTTGAATCCCTGCAGTTCGAGCTTCTTGATGATCATACCGCTCATGATATCTCTTGGCGTCTTCGGCGCTTTCAGTCGATCGGGTCCGTCCTCGGGGGCGAACGAAAGAGGTATTCTATGCGATTCGCGATTTTTTTAAAAGGGGCCGATTTGACAGACTTGGCGGATTCGTTTAATTTAATCGAGCCTCTAAGCCAGCGTAGCTCAGTCGGTAGAGCAGCTGATTCGTAATCAGCAGGTCGGAGGTTCGATCCCTCTCGCTGGCTCCAACGACTCCCCAATTCGAGACCAGGTTTGACGCTTCAAGCGCTCTCGATCATCCAGCGGATGTAAGCCCGGAGATTTCCCGCGAGGCAATAGGGAAGATTGAGGAGGGAAAAAGCCTTGCCTTCCGGCGTTTTCGTCCGGACGATGTCGAGGGGGCCCGCGTAAAGCCGAACGGCGAATCCGTGGGGGCACCTGTTGATGAACTGGTGGAGCGATTTCAGCGTGCCCTTCGCGCCGGCCTTGACCTCGATGGGGACGGCGAGACTTCCATGCTGGAGCACAAAATCCACTTCCGCGGGGGCCTGGCGTTTTTCCCTGACCCAGAAGACCGGCTTGTGGTGCTCGGGAGCCGCGGCGATCAGTTCCTGCCCGACGATCATTTCCGCGATCCGGCCGCGATAGAAGGAATAAAGATCGGGATACTCGAAGTAGTGGCCCTGAATGCCGGCCGTGAAGTTGATCAAGCCGATATCCAGGAACAGGAGCTTGGGGGACTTCCGGCGGTCAGGGATAAGGGGGATCTCCGTGGAAGTCGTGGGGGCGAGAAGGTGAAGGAGCATGGCCTGCTCAAGAGTCCTCAGGGACTCGCCGGCCTCCCTCGAACGGTAGTTCGATTTGCCGAAGCCGGCGAACTTGATCCGCTCTCCGGCCTCCAGCGGGGCCGCCTCGAGACAATGCCGGATCACGCGTTTCATCGTCTCGTTCCGCGCGTACTTGGGGATGTCGTCCAGGAAGGACGTCCATAAAGAGCGGTAGAGCGGCGCGAGGGCCACGGCGTCGCGATTCCCGGCATAATGGGCCACGATCTCGGGCATGCCGCCGACCAGGGCGTACCGGTGAAACAGATCCATCAGCCGGGGAAGGGCGAAGACAGGCGCGGGGATGACGTCCAGGGCCTCGAGGGCCTGTGTTTCGCCCGTGGCCTCGAGGAACTCCCGAAAGGAAAGGGGCGACATCAGGGCGTATTCGACTCGTCCTACCGGGATGCCGATCTGCTTCTGGGTCAGGGCGATCTCGAGGAGCGATCCGGCCGCGATCACGTGGAGCCCGGGGAGGTCCTCATAGAAATACCGCAACGAAGAGACAGCTTCGGGGGAGTTCTGGACCTCGTCGAGGAAAAGAAGCGTCCGGCCCTGGATGCTCGGGAGCCCTTTGGAAAACCGTATGGCCTGCAGGAGGTCAGCGGCCGGCAAAGGCCGGGCAAAGAGCTTCGCCTCCTCGGGCTTCTCGAGGTTAAGGGAAATGAACTGGTCATAGGCAGCCGAGAATAGCTCCACGGCCGTGGTTTTACCGACTTGGCGCGCGCCGCGGAGAATGAGGGGCTTGCGGTCCGGCTTGTTCTTCCAGCCGCCAAGGCGCCTCAGGATCTCCCTCTTGAACATGTTCCTCCTTCTTGCTTGAGCGGATATATCGTAATCATATATAGTTAAATTGTCAAGCCTGATTTTATCATTATTTGTATTATTGTAATGGTTCTTTTAGCTGTGTCGTGTACAATAAAACTATAGGTTGGCCCTCTTTGGCAGTCACTTCGTAATCAGCAGGTCGGAGGTTCGAATCCTCTCAGGCACATCACGGAAATGGGCTAGCTCTAAAGCTCGAAAACCGCTCTTTTGAACGGCACAGTTTTCAGGGATGAAGACCCGGTCAGCCTCCAACCGCGACTCGGATGCCGGCCCTGGGGTTCATTTGACCGGCTCTTTTTCTCGAACGAGAGGCCTCCGGCGCGGCGCCGCCGCCTCGTCGCCGCCGCGCGTCTCGTAGCAGCTGACGGTCCTGAGGAAGACGGTCCGCCCCAGCCCGTCCTTGAGCGGCGGGGCCGGGAAGGCGACCACTGTCTCCTGGCCGGGGGCCTCCAAGAAGACGATCGAGCCGTCCTCCACGGCCAGGGCCTGGAGGACGTCCACGACCTCCGGCTCCGCCGCGCCCTCGGCGTCGACCAGGTCGTATTCGATGAACCCCAGGTCGTCGAAGGCGAGGGCCAACCGGTCGATGAGCCAGTACCCGGCCGGAGGCGAGAGCTTGAGGGTGACCTTGTCGGAGCAGACGTCGCCGAGGGTGATCCGATAGGCCATGTCCCCGGCTGCGAGCGGCCCGCCGGCGAAGATGACCTGGCCGGTCTGCCAGCCGAAGCCGGTCAGCAGCCCGACCTTGAGCTTGGAGTACTCCCAGTCCTGGTAGACAACGTCGACCTGATCGCCCTCGGCCCTCGCTTTGGCCCGCTCCAACGCCGCCGCGGCGAAGCGGGGAGGCCAATCGGTGTTGGCGGCGTTGACGACGAGCAGGGCCTCTCGGGCCTCCTTCGGCTTGGGGAACTCGAGAATGATCTCGTCGCGCGGCCGCGCGGCTGGGTCGGGGCCCGGGTCCTCTCCCCGGCCGCGCCAGAAGACATCGTCCCTATCGCGGACCAGGGACATGACGTCGACGCCGCTCCCGTCGGTCGCCGAGAGGGGCGGCACGAGGCCCGAGATGGCCCGGATGTTCCCCTGGATGTCGGGTCCGACGGCCAGGCCGTGCGGGTGGTCGACGACGACGAGCTTGGCTTCGTCGACGCCCCGGGGGACCCCGGTCGCGTTGACGATCGCCACCCGGTACTTGCCGTCCCCGTCGGGCGCCGGGGATACGGGCGTCCATTCCAGGACCCAGAACTCCGTCACCTCGGCCGTATTCGTTTCGTTCTTCAGGGCCATGAGGTAGCCGGTCGACCTTCCCGGCTTGATCCCGCCTCCAGGCCCGGGGTCGGCCCAGGTATCCACCATCGCCGAGATCAGGCCCCCCGACAGAGTGTCCCCGACATCGACCTCCTCGTCCTCGCCGTAGACCGCGCCGTCGACGGCCAAGGCGCCGACCAGAAGCACGGCCCCGACCAGTGAGCCCAGGATGGAAGCCGCCGTGTCCGCGCTCTTGAGCTTGACCGAAACGACGTCCTCGAGGGGGATATATTGGGGATAGGCCACGTGACACAGGATCTTGTCCGTGGCCTTCAGGCTCGACAGGACCATGAAGCGGTCCCCGTCCTTATAGACCACGCGGAGGAGCTTGTCGGCCTTCGTCATGTCGGCGATGTCGAAGGGGTCGAGAGCGAGGGAGGCGTGGACGTTGCCGACGATCGCTCCGTCCTTGACCCGGGCCGGGTCCTTGTACGCGAAATCGATCATTTTTTCGGCCGTGGTCACGGAGACGATCTTGCCCTTGGGCGGCTTGGCGGCCACAGCCTTGCCGTCCAGCTCCTTGACCCGGTACACGGCGCAGGACACGGACAGGGCGGCCGCGGCCAGGCAGGCCGCGCCCGACATGAGCTTGGCTCGTCCCGTTCTTCCTCGGTTCCCGGCGTTCATCGCTTTCGGCTCCTCGACCACGTTCTCCGGCATCATGATAGGTCCCCGGGGCCGACAAGATGTCAACCTCAAGTTAAGAGTTTGTCAAGAGTCTGTCAAGGCCCCGGGTATCAGCTCCCGTTCCAGGCCGTTTTGACCATGCCGGTAGTCGACCTTGCCCTCACGTTCCAAAAGACAAGAGGCGGTCCAGCGCCAAGATGGGCCGGACTATGTATATCCCGACCCGCTGTGGACTCTGTAGAGCTATGAAGGTTATTCTGCGATCAGTAAAGCCACGGGGAAAATAAAGGGGAACTTCAGCAACTTGAAACTCTAGACCGGTTGTCCTTGACCGTGAAGCGCCGCCGGCGGTATCATCAGCTCTCGATCGAAGCCGCGAGTTCCGCGCCTTGCGATGGGAGGAGATGCGCGTTGCGAGGAAGAGAATCCCTGTGTGTTCAGAACATCTTCGTCGCCTTCTGTGTCGCGGGAACGATAGCCGCCGCTGCCTGTGCCGATCCTCAGCCGAGCCATGATCGCGCCGGACGAGACCGTCCCTCCCCGAACATCCTTATTCCCAATATCGACGACGATGACGGCGACGGTATTCCCGATATGAGCGCGGCGCCCTTGGCGGTCGGCGCAGATAATGAGGTGCTCCAACTCCGGGTTTTTCCGGACACGAAGCTCCCTCGAGGGGCAATGGTCCGGGCCGAGATCGCCGAGCCCTGGACCCGTTTCGCCCGTGTGTTCGTCCGGACGACTTCTCCCGACGGTCCCCGGTTCGTCCAGGGGCCAGCTGAGATCGACCGATCCGAAGCCCGTAAGCGTGGCGTCGTCATCGGGATCGAGGCGGCCGATTTCCCGGCACACGACCGCCCGTCGACGATAGCGGCGGTCATCACCTTCGAAACGCCGGATGGACGGCCCATTAGCGAAAGGAAGATCCTCTGTACGGTCGCCCCATTCCTTCTCTCCTCCTGCCTTGACCCGGCCGAAGAGGTCCAGGTCGTCAAGACGAAGGCGACCGAGGAGTTCGTTCGCACCCTCCAGCCGCTCGTCGAATCGGCGGGAGCCCGCCTCGAGACCGTCGAAGGTCCTTCGCTCCCGGAACACGACATTTGGATGCAGGACGCCGCGGAGATCGGCTATGTGACAGACGGAGAACGCGTGATGCACGTCGTCCTTCACGGTAACCGCGGTCGGGAGCTCGACGCCATCTTCGCGAGGCGAAAGCTGGGCCGGGACTTCGGCGTCATAAAGAAAGGCGATTTCCGCGGCCGACAGGCAGAGTGGATCGATTGGTACGGGAACCTTGAAGTGAGCCCGCCGGTTATGGCGAACGGCCGGAAGTTCGAGAACGGCCGTTTCTACGCGGGAACCCAGGGCGAGCGGGCGATGCATCCCGAGGTCATCAATTTCCTCGAGGCCCAAGGGGCGCAGGGTTCCGTACTCTGGCTCGACACGTCCTGGCTGGTCATCGGGCATGTCGACGAGACCGTCTCCTGGGTCCCGTCCGAGGTCGGCAACCCGTTCCGAATGATGATGCCTTCGCCGCGCCTGGCCGTCGAGATCCTCAAAGAAGCGGAGCGCAACGCTCCCGGAGGGATCATGAACCGGGGCGCAATGCGCGAGGGGGACAAACCCGGTGAGTTCGAGCGGCCCGTCGCCGAAGCATTGATGGATAAAAGTCTGATGGCGGCCCAGGGGTACGTTCAGGGGAAGATCGATGCCGTCCGCCGGACGCTCCAAGAGGGACTTGGCGTGGCCGACGCGGATATCATCGAGATCCCCGTCCTGTTCAACTCGGACAGCCGCTGGTTCCCGGGCCGCTACTTCGCCGAGACGGTCAACATGGTCAATGGCCTGCTCCTCGGGAACGACTACATCGTTCCCGATCCGCGCGGCCCGCTGGTCAACGGCAAGGACGTCCTGCTTCAGGCCGTCAAGGACCGTCTCGAGCCGCTCGGGTGCCGGGTCGTCCCTCTCGACTGCTTCGATCCCTATCACCGCGGAGGAGGGGAGATCCACTGCGGAACGAACGCTACGCGGCTAAGAACTAAAAAAATAGCCGGACGAAACGATAATTAAACCCGCCTGCGGAACCCTTCGCCGAGGACCTCGTGGACGTCGTGGATGATGACGAAGGCCTTGGGGTCGACGTCGTTGACGAGCTCTTTCAGATAGGAGATCTCCTTCCGGGTGACGACGGTGAGCAGGATCTCCCGGTCGATGTTCCTGTAGATCCCCCGGCCCTTGATCGCCGTGGCCCCTCTCGACAGCTCGTCCCGGACGGCCTCGGAGATCTCGTCGTTGCGGTCGGAGATGATGATGGCCGCCCGGGCGTAGTTGAAGCCGTCGAGGATGACGTCGATGATATAGCTGGAAACGAAGAGCAGGAAGAACGCGAACAGGGTCAGGACCATCGCCGGCCTTTCCACCGCGATCTTCTGAGTGATGAGGATCACGGCCGCGAGGGAGATGACGAAGAAATCGACGACCATGATGACCTGGCCGGGCTTCATGGACCATCTCTTGCTGAAGATCGCGGCGACGATATCGGAGCCGCCCGTCGAGCCCTTGCACTTGAAGATGATCCCGAGGCCGATGCCGACGAGCACGGCCCCGCAGAGGATCATGAAGAAGAAATCCCTTTGCATGAGGTCCAACACCGTTTCGCTCTTCGGGATGGCCAGGCCCTTGAAGAGAAAGAACTCGCCCCGGAAGAGGTCCAACCAGAACGAGGTCAGCGTGAACCCGACGAACGTCCTCAGGCCGAAGCGCTTTCCGAGCTCCCGGATCCCCCAGATGAAGAGCGGCAGGTTGAAGAGCCACATGAGGGTTCCCACGGAGACCCGCCCTCCGAGGAGGTAGTGGATGGCGATGGACAGCCCCGACACGCCGCCGGGGACGACTTTGGCGTCGACGAGAAATACGCCGATCCCGAAGCCGAGAAAGGCGGACCCGAAGACGATCCCGGCGTAATCCCTGATCGTCCGGTAGAGCTTCTTTCGCGTCGAGGGGGAGACCGTTGTCATGGGCGCGCTCCTGCTTTACTTCGGGAGGATTATCGCAGATTTCAAGACGTTTTACACCCGACAACCGGCGAATCCGCGGGGGCTTAATCGAGGTAGGCGCGGGCGCCGGAGAAGCGGTCCCTGAAATAGGGGCTCTCGAGCGACTCCTCGCGGACCTTCTGACCTGTCCCCGGGGAGTGGATGAAGACGTTCCCTCCGACGTAGATGCCCACGTGAGAGACGGACCGCCCTGTGGAGGTGGAGAAAAAGACGAGATCGCCTTTTTGAAGCCGGCGCGAGGTCACCTTCGCTCCCGCCAGGTATTGATCCGTCGTTGACCGGGGCAGGTTGAGGCCGTTCAGCCGGTAGACCGCCTGGACGAGCCCGCTGCAGTCGACGCCTTCGCGCCGCGATGTCCCGCCCCACGCGTATTCCACGCCGAGGAAGCTCGCCGCCGTGGCCGCCAGCTTCTCCCGGAGTCCCGCCCCCGGCAGGCTCAGCGCGTGAACGGGGTGGTCCTCGGGGCGGACGATGAAGTAGTCCTCGACAAGGTTTTGCCGGAGAAGCCGCTCGGCCTCGCGGACGGCCGCCTCCCGCGTCGGAAAATCCCCGAAACGGACCCGGTAGAGCCCCGACGTCTGGGGATAATAGAAGGCATCCAGGCCGATGTCGTTCAGGGCCTGGGCCAGACGCCGGGCGTTGTCCAGGACGGAGAAGGCCCCGACCTGCACCGTGTAGCCGGTCCGCGTTACGGCGACGCTGGGATCCGGGGGATAGCGGGTCATGTGAGGGGAGGAGGGGGGAGCGATCAGAACGCCCGTCCGGCATCCGGCAAGAAGCGCGGCCGCCGCCGCGGTGAGGAGGACGAGGCCGGCTTCCGTTGAACGCACCTTCATTTCGCTCCTCCTGGTAAGTTTTGTCGGCCGGAGGGTTCGGAGGCCGGATTTCAGGCGCTTTGTTCAGTCGCGGGAGCGGGCGCGGCGGGCCCGGCTTCCTTCGGTGGGAACAGGCCATGCTCCGGTCCGAACTGGGCCAGGAACTCCAGGCTGAAGGCTCGCAGAGTGTACCAGAACGGCAGGGTGATGACCGTCCCGATATAGGGGATGATGAGCAGGAAGAACCCGATGCAGCAGGTCATGAGCCCGGCGGCGATCACGGCGGCCACGAACCCCATCATCAGCAGGATGATGATCAATCCGTATCCCAGGAAGTGGAACGGGTAGTGCCCGAAAAGCGAGAGAAAGAGCTTCCACGCTTGCATGGCCGTGACCCTGTTCTTGTACATGAGAGGCGCGACGAAGCTCGACAGGAAAAGGCTGACATAGGCCATCAGAACGGCCAGGATGAAAGCCAGGAGCCCCGTGCCCAGGATGAAGGCGATGGGCAGGTGTCCGACGAACCCCCGGTCGTAGAGGTAGGAGGCCCGGGTGAAGAAATAGACGGCCAGAGAGCCGAAGACGGCCAGCAGGACAAAGCCATAAGCCAGCCTCCACACGAACAGCGAATCCCCCTCCCGGTGATACTCTTGCCACGGGCGGGCCACCTCGGCCTTGTCCCGGACGACGTTGTCGAGGAACATGAAGGTCCCTCTCGAGCTGACCCAGGTCAGGGCGATGAGCAGGACGATGAGGACCACCGCGGCGATGAGGATGGCGATGGCCCATCCGGGGTTGTCCATGAGCCACGTCCAGCCTCTGCGGGGGAAGTCCAGGAATTCGCGGAAGGTCGTGTCCTTGCTCGACCGCGAGCCGGACGAGCCATTGTTGAGCTCCATGAGCCCGGCCAGGAAGGCGTTGAAGCCGACGACCAGCCATTTGTGGAGGTCGAACGGCTTGAACAAGGCCTTTTTCATCCGGTCCCAGGCCCGGCTGAGCGGTTCTATGAATCGAATGGTCATGAGGCCCTCCTGTCGGCGAGTCGGGATGTCTGGCATGTCCCCTTGTCATAGTACGGCTATTCCGCTGAAAAGTTCAAGCCCGGGGGCGCATTGCGAAAACCGGCCGATTCCGATATCATCGACTTGCATGAGATCGCTCTGGAAGTCCTTTGCCTCGGTCAAGCTGGCCATTTTCCTCATCATCCTGCTGGTCCTGGCCTCGGTCCTCGGCACGCTCATCCCGCAGGGCCGGAGCGCCGAGGAATACGCCGCCCGGTACGGGGACCTGGCCGGCCTCTTCGTCCGGCTCCAGCTGACGAACCTCTACCGCTCGCCCTGGTTCCTGACGCTGCTTTTCCTGTTCGCCGTGAACCTCTCCGTCTGCACCGTCACCCGCCTCGGGCCGAAGCTCCGAAGGGCCTTCGGCCCCGGCACGGGGACGGACGCCGGCTCCGTCGCGGCCATGAAGGTCAGGGGCCGGCTGAGGATGGCCGGCCCGACCGGCGCGGCCGCCGCCCGGGTTGCGCAGGAGCTCGGCTCGCGCCGCTACGCCGTGCGGGCCGCCGGAGGCGATGACGGGACCGTGCTCTTGGCCCGCAAGAGACGGCTCGGCTGGCTCGGGAGCGACGCGGTCCACCTAGGTTTGCTGGTCATCCTGGCCGGTGGGATCGTCAGCGGCCTGGCCGGACGCCGGTCCCACCTGGCCCTCGTCGAGGGGCAAACCGCCGATGTCCCGCACGCGGGCTTCCGGGTGCGCCTCGACCGCTTCGAGACCGAGCTCTACCCGCAGGGCGGCGTCAAAGCCTGGAAAAGCACGGTCTCGGTCCTCGAGGACGGCGAGCCGGTGAGGACGGAGATCGTCAAGGTCAACCGTCCCTTGATCCACCGCGGCTTCCATTTCTACCAGTCGAGCTACGGCTGGGACTGGGAGAATCCGAAGCTCGAGATCGCCGTGGGAACGAAGGGCGAGCCCGCCTCGGCCCGGTCCGTCTTTTTGAGGACGGGGGAGCGCGTGCCCGTCGATGGGCCGGGGATCACCCACCTGAGCGCGCTCCGCTTCGTGCCCGATTTCGTGCTCGGGGAAGGGAACCGCGTCCAGAGCCGCTCCCGTGAGCCCCGGAATCCCGCCGTTCTGGTGGAAGCGTGGCGGGGGGAGGAGCGGGTCTACACGGGATGGGTCTTCGCCAAGTTCCCCGATTTCGGGGACGGCCACGGCGACGGCCGGGCCGCGCTGTCCTTCGTTCTGAAGGATCTCCAGGCCGGTCAGTACTCGGTCCTCGAAGCGGCCAAGGACCCGGGGGCCGGCCTTATCTGGGTGGGCTGCCTGTTCGTCACGGCCGGCGTTTTCCTGGCGTTCTATTGGACGCCCCGGGAGATCCGGGCCGTTCTCGCCCCGGGGGCCGGGGGGACCGAAGCGACCCTCGGCGGCTTTGCGGCCAAGGGCCGGGACGCTTTCCGGTCCGAATTCGAGGCCGTCTGCGAATCCCTCAGGAGGGCACCATGACCGAATCGACGCTTTTCACCGCGGCTTTCGCGCTCTATGTCCTTTCGACTTTCGTCTATTTCGCCGCTCTGTTCGCCCGCCGGATGAAGTGGGCCGGCAAGGGCCTGGCCGTGGCCGGCGCCGGCCTGGTGTTCCACACCGCGGCCCTGGTCGTGAGAACCGTGACCAGCGGCCACGCCCCGTTCACGAACATGTACGAGTCCCTCTCGTTCTTCGCCTGGGCGACGGTCCTGGCCTTCGCCGCCATCGACCGCAAGTTCCGCCTCCCGAAGATCGGCCCCTACGTCATGCTGATCGTCGTGGCCCTGGTCGCCTTGGCCTCGTCCCCGCTGATGCCCAAGGACGTGACCCCGCTCGTGCCCGCCCTCCAGAGCTACTGGCTCTGGCTCCACGTCTCGGTGACCCTCGTCGGCGAGGCCTTCTTCGCCGTGGCCTTCGTGGCCAGCATCCTCTACCTCGCGGCCGACTCGGAGGAGAAGAAGGAGAAGTACGATTCCGTGAGCTACCGGGCGGTGGCCGTCGGGTTCCCCCTCTTCACTCTGGGCGGCCTCGT